>DATDKX010000264.1:0-2659 GCA_036519615.1 Propionibacteriaceae bacterium | reverse complement strand
ATTTCCGTTGTACGTTGCTGCCGCGAGCCTGGCTGGCTTCACGCTTGTCGTGGTCGCGCGCAGGATGGACCCGGATCGGATTGCGGCCGCCTTACCCGACCGGCCGGGACGTACAGCTTTGGCAATCTATCTGTTTGCGGTGGCCGCAGCTTTGACCCTGGCCTGGTTACCGGGCATGGCATCTGCGGCGATCAATGGCGATATCGCAGCCAAGGTTGGCCCGTACACGAGTTCGGTGACCGACGCACTTGATCTTGGTGTAGTGGTGCCGGTCGCCGTCATCGCTGCTGCGCAGCTGCTGCGCGCTAAGCCGGAGGGCAGCGTGTTGACGTTGGTGATGCTGGTTGTGAATGTCTGCATTGGCATTCTGCTCATGGCGCAGGGCGTTGCTCAGCTCGCATTTGGAGTGCCCATGACGATCGGTGAGATCATCGCCAAGATGCTGACCTTCGCCGTTCTTACGCTGGTCGCCGGCGGCCTGCTGATCCGCATGGCATGGGCAGCACGCCAGCCCGTACCCGTCGAAACCGCGAGTTGATCATGATGAATCGAACGTTGGCGATCCTGCTGTTACTCTTGGGCTTGGCATGGCAACCAGCTCGTTGCTTGGGGACTTTGGCCTTCGCCTGATGCGTTACCGGACCTCTCCCACGACTCTCAACCAGCTGCTGGGCAGCGACGCAGCGGCGCTGTTTGTGATCGCACCACTAACCCTGGCCACTGCGGTCTTCGCGCTACGAGCCCATCCTGTCGCGCCGTTGCTCGCTCTTGGCATCGGTGTGTTCGCGCTGTACACGTACTCGCAGGTGATCATCGGTCAGGAATACCTTCGGCTTCCCGGGAATGTGGAGCGCTTCTTCCCGCTACTGCTCGCTATCTTCATCCTGGCCGAGGCGGTGGTGGTGCTGGCCTGGCGGATCGTGCCGCCACTACCTCGCCCCACCATCAAGGTGGAGCGCGCGGCTGGCGTCGTGCTGTTGCTCGTCGCGGCCTTCTTGGTGTTTGTGCAGCACCTGCGTCCCATGCTGACGGCGTGGACCAATCCCGGAAGCTTGACCGAGTACGCGTCCAGCCCGACGCCTTTTTGGATGGTCAAACTGATGGACCTCGGCATCATTGCACCAGCCGCGATCGCAACCGGTGTCGGGCTGCTCAGCGGCCGAGCCTGGGCGCGGAAGACGATGTATGTGATGTTCACCGGCTATTCCTGCCTAGCGATCTCAGTCGCCGCCATGGGAATCGTGATGAACCTGCACTCCGATCCCGATGCGTCGCCGGCTGTTACCGGAGGATTTGTGATCTTCGCGCTCGTCTTGGTGACGCTAACCGTTGTGCTCTATCGACCGCTCTTCCGGGAATCTCACGCGGGCCTAGATTCGGTACGGATCAACGGCGGAACCGGCTAGCAAGGGCACCAGGATCCGGGTGTCGTCGGATCCGCCAGGCCCGCGCGGCCGCCGGGGCCGCGGCGATACCGAGCACATCCAAGAGCCAGAGCCGGCCATCCAGCACGTCGTACGCGTGAAGCAGCTCGGACCAGCTGTCCTTGTTGATGTAGTGGCCGAACAGGAACTCGAATGCCACCGACGCCGACGACCACATCAGCCCAACCCGCACAGCAGCAGGAAGAGATGGCAGAGGATGGCGGCGCTCGGTCCTGATCACCCAAGGGGCAAGAAGCGCCAACAGCAGCAGCGATGAGACCTGGTGAGACCGCAGCTCTCCCAGCCGCCGCTCATAAGTGCGACGGAGCACCCCGTTAAGGAAAGCGATCACGACCAAACCGCCCCACGCCTTGCCCCAGGCCGGCCACTCGGCTGAACGGGTCTGGTTCTCGCTGCGCGTCCGCTGCTGCATGCGGCCACTTTAGAGTTCGGTCTGCTGCAGGTCCGATCTCGGGGACTGTGGTTGCAGCAGGAGCGGCGACTGCCGGATTAGCTCAGCTCATCGTTGAAGCGTTGGCTGCGGGTGCCTTGGCGGGCGCCAAGATCTCTGTCACACCCATGCCACGGCGCAACATGGACTTGCGCTCGACGATGACGATGATCACCGCAACGGCGCCGAACAGATAGTTCTCCCACGGTTGCGCCTCCGGCCAGGTCGGTAGGTTCATCTGGAGGTGGAACAGGATCGGAATGAGGATGCTGCCGCGAGCCGCATTGAACATTGGAGTGACGATCACGGCCAGCGCTAACACGCCTATCACGTAGGGACCAAATGACCAGGCGCTTTGCGAGGTGCCACCCAGAACAAATGCCGGAAGGTGCCACAGACCCCAGATCAGTGGTAACGGTATCGGCGCCGAGCGATGAACGGGTGCTGCTCGACACCTGCGCCAAGCTCTGGCTGGAACCGTTCGACATCACGCGCCCCTTATGGCGCCTTTGGCTGTTGGACGGTCTCGCGGAGGGTCGTACGGCGATCCCCATTCAAATGCATCACGCGCTCGCCGATGGAGCTGCGGCTCAATTCCCTGATCCAGCTTTTCGAGTTCCCGGCGATAGTCGTCCGGTACTCCAGCCTCAGCCGACGAAAGGCCCACCACCGCGAGCCGCCGAACCTACTGACCCGGCACCTGGCGTCAGGCGTGTGTTGACCAGGTTCTTGAGCTCGATGCGCCAGTTGAGTGCCATGCTCAGCCATCCAGCTCCGCGTACGA
>DATDKX010000263.1:0-5468 GCA_036519615.1 Propionibacteriaceae bacterium | reverse complement strand
TGTCGGAGTTCTTGGCATCTGCATCTTCGCTCAGATGTCGGGGCGGGTGGCGGCCGTCAGCGGCCGTGCAACGTTCGAGTTAATCCGGGAGCGGCTCGGCCCACGGCTCGCGGTCATGAACCTCGGTGCCTCTTTCTTGATCAACTTGATGACCCTTACTGCGGAGATTGGTGGCGTTGCCCTGGCTTTGCAGCTGGTCAGCAGCGTCAATTACCTGCTATGGGTACCGTTTGCGGCGATCGCTGTCTGGCTCGTCATCTGGCGCGTCAAGTTCAAGATCATGGAAAATGTCGCAGGTCTCGTCGGGCTTTGCCTGATCGGCTTCGCGGTCGGTCTGTTTCTGCTCGGCCCGGACTGGACCGAGCTGGGACGACAAGTTCTGCAAAAGGCATCCACGGGTACCGAGAAGACTTCGACCTACTGGTTCTACGCAGTCGCGCTGTTCGGTGCCGCCATGACGCCATATGAAGTGTTCTTCTTCTCCTCTGGCGCCGTTGAGGAAGGCTGGACAACGAAGGACCTCGCCGAGTCCCGAGCCAATGTGTTGGTGGGCTTTCCGCTGGGTGGGCTGCTCTCATTGGCAATCGCGGGCTGTGCCGCGGTCGTACTTCTGCCGGAACTCATTGGAGTGACCGCGCTATCCCAAGTCATGCTCCCGGTCGCTATGGCCGGCGGCAAATTGCTGCTGGCCTTCATCCTTCTCGGCGTCGTAGCCGCGACTGCCGGTGCCGCGCTGGAGACGACCTTGTCGGCTGGGTACACCATCGCGCAATTCCTTGGGTGGCCGTGGGGGAAGTTCCGGCCCCCCGCGCAGGCGGCGCGCTTTCACCTGCTGATGATCATCTGCTTGCTCGTGGGCATCGCCACTCTGATGACTGGAGTCGACCCGATCCAGGTGACTGAGTTTTCAGTGGTCTTCTCGGCGGTAGCGTTGCCGCTGACATATCTTCCTATCTTGATCGTGGCCAACGATCCTCAATACATGGGTGAGCATGTCAACGGTCATGTCCTGAACGGTGCCGCTCTGATCTATCTAGTGATCATTCTTGCTGCGGCGCTAGCCGCGATTCCACTCATGATCATTACTGGAGCTGGACAATGACTGCCGCCGGCGACAATCAGAGTCCCCGATATCTGGACGTCCAGCTGCACCTCCTCGACCGGCAAGTGCTCGACGTACACGGGGTACCTATCGCGGTAGTAGATGATCTTGAATTAGCCGAAATTCCCGCCGGTCAGGATGTTCCGCCAGACACTCCACCCCCAGTGATCACTGCACTGCTCAGCGGGCCGCCGCTTGCTACCCGAATCTTTGGTGGACGGCCACCCGAATCCCGCATGGTGCGTACGCCGTGGGTCGCTATTCGGGAGATCGGTGTGGTGATCAAGCTTTCGGTCGGCCGCGATACTCAGGATCTCTTCTGGACCGAACGATGGGTCCGAGATCAAGTCATCGGGCGCATTCCCGGGGGGCGCCACATGCCTAAGGGCGAGGAGAGCGAGCAGGCTGAGAGCAATGATCGAGGCGGGTCATGATCATTACCGATCTGCTCGGCGCCCGGGTGTATGGCCCCGACTTCTTGGGTTTTGTGAGCGATGTGCGGTTCCTGTTCGACACTGAGTCGATAGGTCAACCCGCTCGGCTCTACGGCATCATCGTGAGCCCACACGCCCGATCGTCCTCTTTGGGCTTCGAGCGCTCCGGTGTGCGCTCGCCCTGGCCGATCGCAGCACTGGTGCACTGGCGACACCGCGGCTCCTTTCTAGCTCGGTGGGGGGATATCGAGCGGATCGACCTGAAGCGGATCCAGCTCAGACACGGATTCGAGCGCGGCTCGCCGGAGCTGCCCTGATCATCAGTCTTCGCGATAACGAGAGGAGAGTCCATGTCGCAAGGCAGGACGATCGACGATGTGATCGACCGCGCGGTCCGCGAACTCGATCTTGAAGCCAAGATCACGTTGCTGACTGGCGCGGCAGCGTTCTCCCTGCACGGCAATGATGTCCTCGGATTACGTCCGATGATCTTCAGCGACGGGCCCACCGGAGTCCGTGGCAGCGAGTTCGTCGGTGGCAAGAGAGTCGCCTTGTTCCCGAATGCGACGTTGCTCGCCCAGGCCTGGGATGAGACAGCAGCCGAACGGGTGGGCGAAATGCTCGCCGGCGAAGGCCGCTCTCAGGACGTCGATGTCGTGCTCGGCCCAACAGTCAATCTGCATCGCTCCCCGCTCGGTGGACGGCTGTTTGAGGCGTACGCCGAGGATCCGCTGCTCAGCGGCCGGCTGGCGGCGGCCTATATTCGGGGGATTCAGCGCTACGGTGTTGCAGCCTGCGTCAAGCACTATGTCGCAAACGAGGCCGAGACCGAGCGGCGTACGGTCGACGTGCGGGTTACGGAAGCGGCACTGCGTGAGCTCTACCTGCTGCCGTTCGAGATCTGCGTAGCCGACGCACATCCGTGGACGATCATGGCGGCTTACAACAGCGTCAACGGGGTTGCTGCCACCGAACAGGATGAGCTGAATAACGGCGTACTGAAGTCCGAATGGGGCTGGGACGGCCTGCTGATGTCGGACTGGGGAGCCACGAAGACCGCTGCGGCGGCTGCCAACGGTGGACTTGATCTTGTGATGCCTGGACCACGCGGGCCGTGGGGTGACCAGCTCGTGGCCGCGGTACGGTCCGGCGACGTGGCGGAAGCCCCGATTGATGATCATCTCACCCGACTGCTCAGGTTGGCCGGACGAGTCGGTGCGCTGGACGGCATTCCAGCCCAGCACACGGCAGAGCTCGGGCCGGTGGTCGAGCCCGACGCAGTTGAGATGCGGCTAGCACTGCGCAATCTGGCGGCTGCCGGGATGGTCTTGCTCAAGGGCCAGGACGTCCTGCCACTCCAAGATTCCTTGATAACGACGGACTCACCGCTTGTGGTGATCGGGCGGCATGCGCTGGATACGGCACTGCAAGGCGGCGGCTCGGCATCGGTACGCCCGCCGCATGAGATTTCGATCGCCGATGGCTTAGAAGAAGCGCTCGGTCAGACTCGGCTGCGCGTGCTGGACGGTGTTGGCGTACGGCGCAACCCCACCGCTGCGGCGCCGGAGTTGATCATTGACCCGCAGACCGGTAGCTCTGGTATGCGAATCACCAGTTTTGACGGCTCCGGTGTCGAGCTTGCCTCGACAAGCAGTGAGGTGGGCGAATTTCTGCTCGGCATGTCGGACGGACCGCATGCAGGAGCACGTGAGATCGAGCTCTCCGCGGAGCTGGTCGCTCCTCCGGGTGCCGCAATGGAAGTCGGGGTACGTGGTGTCGGGGAGTGGACGCTGAGCTATGGCGAGGAGACGCACACCTTTGTCAACGCTCTGCTGCCCGGGGACCTAGCGGAGGTAGGTTTCATGTCGCCGCCAACGTGGACTGAGGTGGTTGAGGCGGCTCCGGGACGGATCTTGATCGCCCGCCTGACGATCTCCGAGCGCATCTCGCTGGCCGGGTTGATCGTCCAACCGGTCGCTCCACCTGATGAAGAGTTGATCGACGAGGCGGCGCAGGCAGCTCGAGACGCCGAGCTCGCTGTCGTTGTCGTTGGATTGACAGCAGAGCAGGAGACCGAGGCTTTGGACAAGAACACGCTGGCACTGCCCGGTCGCCAAGATGATCTAGTACGCGCGGTCGCTGGCACGGCGCGGCGCACTGTGGTGGTCATCAACGCCGCGACCCCGATTTTGATGCCTTGGCTGGATGAGGTCGATGCGGTGCTCTGGGTTGGGTTGCCCGGTCAGGAAGGCGGCCATGCAGTCGCCGACGTAATGCTCGGCAAATCCGAGCCGACCGGCCGATTGGTCACCACCTTCCCGGCCGTCGACGGCGACGGCCCGGCCTGGAATGTGACGCCCGAGGCCGGGAGATTGGACTATGCCGAAGGCACCCGCGTCGGCTATCGCGGCTGGTACGGATCCGCTGTCGAGCCGGCCTTCTGGTTCGGCGCCGGTCTGGGTTGGGGCGTCTGGGACTACCGCTCCGCCGAGCAGTTGCGCGACGAGGACGGCGAGTCGCTGACGGTCGTCCTCGGCAACACCGCGGATCGTGTCTCTCGCGAGGTCGTGCAGGTCTATTGGCGTCCCGAGGGATCCGCCCCAGTGCGACTAGTGGGGTACGCAATCGCTGATGAGGTGGTGCCCGGGGAGCAGCGTACGGTCACCGTGCCTTGTGATTCTCGAGCATTCCGGCTCTGGGACGAAGCGGCATCTGACTGGGTTACGCCACCCGGCGGCACGTTCCTTGTCGCTCGCGGCCTTGGCGATGTCCGTCTGGAGGTCCCACGCCCTTGATCAAGGTCTAAGGCCCCTGGAGTGGCGTTAGGCGGGGAGGCCATCAGTGATGGCTGATTGTCGGGGCTCCAGCGGGAGTACGAGTCGGAACATGGCCCCGATTCCGCGTGGATCCTCGCAGCTGAGATCACCGCCGTGTGCCCGGGCATAGCCTCGCGCAATTGCCAGGCCGAGACCGGAACCGCCGGTATCGTTAGCCCGACCATGATCGAGTCGTACTAGGCGCTCGAAGATCCGTTCGCGCTCAGAGGGCGGTACGCCGGGACCGGAGTCCCAGATTTCGGCGATTGCAAAGTGATCTTGTTCGCGTACCACGACATGCACCTTCCCATGCGGCCCGGCAGCCCGCACGGCGTTGTCGATCAAGTTGCGCAGGATGCTGCTGACCTTCGCGGCATCGGCATGGGCGACGACCTCCGGGCCGCTCATGGTCACGGCAGCGTCGGGATGAAGCAACCGTACCCGCTCGATTTCGTTGTGTGCCAAGGTCCGTAGTGAAACCGGAGCAAGATCAAGATCGATTCCGGCGTCCAACCGGGCGGCGGCGAGCAAGTCTGAGATCAGCGCGCCGGCCCGCTCGGCCTCTCGAACCAGCAACGCCTGCAGGTGTTGACGCTCTTCATGATCAAGCTCATCATCGTGATGCAGCAGGGTCTCCGCCGCAGCCTGCACGCCAGCGATCGGAGTCCGCAGCTCATGCGCTGCATCGGCGAGAAAGGCCCGCGTACGCTCCTCGGCTTGGTGCGCTCGAGCCTCCGCCCCCTCCAGCTCATCCAGCATTTCGTCGAAGGCCTGGGCAGTCTGGCCTATTTCGGTGTCAGTCCGGGTTGGCGCCAGCCGCGCGCCGCGGTTTCCCTGACTGACGGTCTTGGCCAGTGCCGCCATCGAGTCGAGCGGCCGTAGCGCGAGCCGAACCGCGGCGGCAACAAGAGCGGCGCTGACCAGCAGCGCGATCACGTCAGTGATCAGGAGTACCCGGCGCAGCGTACGCCGGGCCAAGATCACTGCCGTCCGGGACGGCGGCAAGTTGGAAACCCTGTGCGGACAATGCGGTAACCACTGGCAGCCGGATGGCGTCACTGTCCTCGACGACCAAGATCCGAGCCCCGCCCACATGGCCATTTTGCCTGCTGCTCG
>DATDKX010000262.1:0-2134 GCA_036519615.1 Propionibacteriaceae bacterium | reverse complement strand
GCGACGTTGGTAGATTTCAGGCAGCGGTGCCCACAGGTCGCACTTGGCATGGTCGAAAGGTCGCGGATGCGCCTCGTCACCGCCTTACGCAATGGTGCAATCGACGTGGTCATCGCGACCGACGGGGGACACGTCTTTGACAGCAACGCCTTGCCGCTGTGGAGCGAGCGCGTCCTGGTGGCCTTGCCTGAGGGACATCAACTGGCTGGGAAGAAGGCGATCTACTGGACCGACCTGCGGAATGAGACGGTCCTTCTCAGCCATTATGACCCGGGACGAGAACTTGAGGATCTCTTGTTGGCGAAGCTGATCTCGACAGCAGACCGTCCCAAGATCGAACGCCATGACGTTAGCAGAGGTATCATCAAGACCCTCATATCCATAGGATTCGGTGTCAGTTTGGTGGCCGAGTCCGACATCGGCGTCACTTTTGCGGGCCTGACTTATCGAGAGGTACGAGACGGCACGGGGCCGAGTCAGGTCAATTATTCAGCACATTGGCGCAAGGACAATGACAATCCGGCGCTGGCAAACTTCCTCAAATTGTTGAGCGAGCGCTATCCCTTGCCTTGCGCAGGCTGACCCTTGCGGCGGGTCTTTGCAAAGGCTCGGTCGGTTGCCATGAATCGCGCCAGCATTGGTGCGACCAGCTTTGCCGGATCCGAGATCGACTGCCCGGTTTCACGGGCAAGCATGTCGGTGTAGACCGCGAGGTCGCGATGGACATCGGCCGGCAGTTCCACCGTGAGCTTTACCGGCTTGTCATCGGCGATGGCGCCGAGCTTCAGCTTTGCCATTTTTTCAGCCTCTGTATGGTTCGAGCACGAGGTCGCGATTGACGATTACCCGCACCGGAAAACCCGGCCGGATTGTCAGGGTCGGCTGGATGTTGAGATTGCGCCGAACGATCTGCTGACCGGTCTGGTTCAGGGAATCCCCTGCCCCACGGCGAAGGGCCTGCAGAATGGCGCTGTTTCCGTTGCCAGCATCCGAGCCGGACCCAAGTTCGGCTCCTACACCAAGCAAAGTCGACAGCAACGCCGCCTTGAACAGCTCGCCCCAGTGAAGATCGACCTCGTCGTGAAGCCCAGCATAGCCTGCGGTATCGGCACCCGGCTGGCGCTCAAGGACGATCGATCGGCCGTTCGGCATGATCAGGCGTGTCCAGACCAGGAGCACGCGTGACTGTCCATGTGTAACGTGGCTATCGTAGATTCCTATCAGCCGCGCACCCTGGGGCACCAACAAAGTTTGACCGGACAGCGTATCAAATAGCGGTTCGGTCACATGCGCCATGATCTGCCCGGGCAGATCGGAGCGGATGCCCGTAATAAGGGCGGCCGAAATCACAGACCCTGCCTGGACGACAAAACGCGAGGCTGGCTTCGCCACACGGTCAGGGCTCGTGGTCCGCCGATCAACGGCAGCGCTAACAAAAGCGAGCGTGCGGTCCTGTCCATTCTGGGTAAACGCCTCATCGGACGGTGATGCGGCATTTGAGGTCGTCTCGGCAGGAGTCGCTGCCGCCGGTGGCCGAACATTCGTTGACGCAAATACTTTGCTGGTGCGCGCGGCCTCGCTTTCCTGGCTCATCCGCTGTTGCTCGGGATCGACCGCAAGCGGGCCGGACTGGGCCTGGGCCGCAACAATGGGGCGACCGAGATCACCCGGCAATGGCGGCCCGAGGCGCGGCACCTCGCGCGGAATGCCCGCATAGTCGCGCGGCAGCCCGGCAAGGCCGTCGGCCACATTGGGGTGATCGGTGCTGTACAGCTCTTCGGAAGCTGGACCACGCGTGCGATTGTGCTGCAGGGCCCACAGGACGGCTCCGGAAACGAGAACGAGCGCGAGTGCCGTGCCCCCGGCCAATACCTTACGCGACAGGCGGGTAACGGGCGGACGTTCTGGACGCAGGCGCAGTGAGCTGGCTATCTCCGCAGCACTCTTCGGCGAGGTAGAACCAGGACCACTGGCGCCAGTCGTTTGGTTATCGGTCACGACGGCCTCCCGTCGCTTCTGATGATTCGGACCTT
The DNA here is from genome assembly GCA_036519615.1 of Propionibacteriaceae bacterium. Classification (GTDB taxonomy): domain Bacteria; phylum Actinomycetota; class Actinomycetes; order Propionibacteriales; family Propionibacteriaceae; genus Microlunatus. The sequence goes on along the minus strand of DATDKX010000262.1, from coordinate 101 downwards.
TTGCTGAGAGTCGCCACCAAGTCGCAGCTCGGCCGCGGCAAACAGCCGATCGACGATCAGCACGTTACGATAGGCTCGGTAGTTGACGATTTCGGAATTGC
>DATDKX010000261.1:0-31057 GCA_036519615.1 Propionibacteriaceae bacterium | reverse complement strand
CGGAGTCGACGCCGAGTCCTGGCGCTGTCGGTACGCCGCCGAGTGCTGGCCGGCTTGGACGGTTGAGACTCGGCAGTCTGCGAGCCGGCGCGAGCAAGCCGACCCTTGGCTGCAGGATCAATCCCTAGATCGTGGTAGAGGTGGGGCGAGGTGGAGTAGGTCTCCTCCGGCTCTTCGAACGGCAGACCCAAGGTGTTGTTGATCACGTGCCAACGCGTTTGGTCCGCCCAGTCGACGAAGGTGATCGCAATTCCAGAAGCTCCGGCGCGCCCGGTACGTCCAATCCGGTGCACGTACATCATCTCGTCCTCGGGACATTCGTAGTTGATCACGTGAGTGACACCCTCGATGTCGATGCCACGTGCTGCTACGTCGGTCGCCACCAAGACATCAACACGTCCTTGCCGAAAGCGTCGCAAGGCCTTCTCCCTCGCCAATTGGTTGAGGTCACCATGAATCGACGCTGCCGTGAAGCCGCGGTCGACAAGATCATCGGCCAATCGCTGCGCTGCTCTCTTGGTCCGGCAAAAGATCATCACACGGCCGCGGCTCTCGGCCTGCAGAGTGCGAGCCACGATTTCAGGTTTGTCTAGTTCATGGACTCGATAGATGAACTGAGCGGTGGCCGGGACAGTCGCTGTTTCACCAGGCGACTCAGCACGGATGTTGACTGGATGACGCATGTGGTGCCGCGCGAGCGAGACGATGGCCGCTGGCATCGTGGCTGAGAACAACATGGTCTGCCGCAGTTCTGGTGTCTGCGCCAGGATTCGCTCTACATCGGGCAGGAAGCCGAGATCCAACATCTTGTCGGCTTCGTCGAGCACCAGCACCTTGATGTGAGCAAGATCCAAAGCGCCCCGCTCGAGAAGGTCTATCAGCCGTCCCGGGGTGCCGACTACAACGTCAACGCCGTTTTTCAGTGCGCTGAGCTGATCTTGGTAGCCGACGCCACCGTAAACGGTGATCACTCTGGCGTGCCTGTGAGTCGATGCCGCTCCAAGATCGGAACTGACCTGACTGGCCAGCTCTCGGGTGGGGGTCACTACGAGCGCTTGCGGAGCACCCGGCTTCGAGAGATGGGCATAGTCACGCTCGCCGGGCACCACGATCCGTTGCAGCAAGGGAATGCCGAAGGCCAGGGTCTTGCCGGTACCGGTACGAGCTTGACCAATCATGTCGGTGCCAGTCAGGGCAATAGGAATCGCCAGCGTCTGGATTCGAAATGGCGTTGTGATGCCAACTTCATCGAGGGCTTGCACAATCGGAGGGAGTACGCCAAGTCGGGTGAAAGTTTCCTGCTCGCCTTCAGTCTCAACGCTCGGCTGTATGTGGTTTTCAGGTGTCGCTTCGGTATTCAGAGTTCCGCCTCAATGGAAGGTCAATGGTTCGCGACCGGCGCCTATCCGTTGTGATGAGATGGCGATCGTCGGTTGCAAACTTGACACATCTTACTGACTGGTACGCGGGGTCGAAAAAGCCAGGTCTCGAGATCTGTGCTTGAGTCGAACGTTTGTGGGGTTTGCCTTCGCTTTCCGTCGCGTTTGAGGCATGTCAGCCGGTAGCCAGGAGGCGAGCCGCCTTGAGCCGTGACGCATCACTTCGCATCCGCTGCTCGATCTCCGCATCATCTGCAGCTGGCGCGGAGTTCTAGTAAGTGAGGCGGAGTGGGACGCGAGATGGTGTAACCATGCGACCAGTGCTCGTCGTGGTGGGCGGTCTTCCTGCGACCGGCAAGTCGACGATCGCGAGAATCCTCGCCGAGCAAACCAAGGCGCCGTACCTGCGTGTCGACCGCATTGAGCAAGGCATCGTCGCCTGGTCCGCACTATCGCACCCACTCGGACCCGTCGGCTACGCCGTGGCATACGAGTTGGCCCAGGAGCAACTACAGCTGCATTTGGACGTAATCGTGGAGTGCGTCAACCCCATCGCGCTGACGCGCGATTCTTGGTGCAAAATCGCTGCCGAAAACGGCGCGGCGATTCTTGAAGTGGAGCTTGTCTGCTCGGATGAATCCGAGCATCGGCGCCGTGTCGAAACTCGCACGTCGGATGTCGAAGGGTTGACGAAGCCGACGTGGGCGGCGGTCATGGAGCGGGAATACGAGCCATGGAGGAGAAAGCACTTGGTGGTGGACACGGCGAGAATGTCCGCCCAGAGCGCCGCTCGGCTCATCACATCGACGATCCGTACTGCCAGGACGGAAACCAGTGACCCTGCACAAGAGGACGACGCTTCAGGAATTTCCTACACCGGCAAGGGCATGACGGATGAGCACCCCCGGGTAACCGATCCCCAACCGCCGGAGCAACATCAAGGATGGGAGTAGGAAATGGCGGAACAACTACGAGGAAAACGGGTGGTAATTCTGGCCACCGATGACGTGGAGCGGGTGGGTCGAGGTAGAGCAACCACGCGATGCGCTGCGACAGGCCGGAGCCCGAACCGAGCTGCTGTCATTGCACGATGGAGAGATCCAAGCCCGCAGCCACGACCTTGAGGCCGCTGGCACCATTCCGGTCGACGGGCTGGTAGCCAATGCATCGGTCGAGGACTACGACGCCTTGCTGCTGCCCGGCGGCACGGTCAATCCCGACAAGTTGCGGCTGGACAAAGCCGCGGTTGCATTCGTCCGAGACTTTGTGGACTCCGGCAAGCCGGTTGCAGCCATTTGCCATGGCCCGTGGACGCTGGTGGAGGCCGGCGTTGTGTCTGGTCGAACACTCACCTCGTACGCCAGCATTCGTACCGACCTACGCAATGCCGGTGCCGATGTGGTCGACCAGGAGGTCGCTACCGATGGAAATCTCATCACCAGCCGCTCACCAGATGACCTGCCAGCCTTCTGCGCGGCGATCGTCGAAACGCTTGCGCGATCTGATCAGGCCGCCAGCTCCCTGGGGCCCAATCGCTGACAAGGGCAATATTCTGCGACCATGAACGATGCGTCGCAGCAGTCTCAGAGGGCCCGGCAGGCGGTCCCTCAGCCGGCCCCTCAGCCGGCCCCTCAGCCGGCCCCTCAGCCGGCAGAGCCGTGGGTTGCTGAGCCGGAATACCGGCAAGGTGTCGTCGATCTGCTCGGCGTCTTGGCGTACGGCGCTCTGGCGGCCTTCGATCGGTTGGCTGAGGACGCACGCCGGGCTCCCACTCTGGCCGACAAGGTGTACATGGCGTCGCTGGCTGCCCTGCAGATCACACACTTCGAGACGGTACGTGCGCGACTGGCGGAACTAGATGTTGACGTGATGGTCGCCATGAAGCCGTTCCACGCTCCGTTCAATGAATTCCATGCGCACGCCGAACCGAAGGACTGGCTGGAGGGTCTGGTATTGGCCTACGTCGGTAATGGCTTCGCTGCGGACTTTTACCGGGAGGTCGCGGCGTTCGTCGATACGGACACTCGTGCTCTGGTCCATCAAGTGCTGGCCAACGAGGGCCATGCGGATTTCGTGGTCGAGAGAGTGCGCGCGGCGATCGCTGCCGATCCTCGGGTGGCAGGGCGGTTGGCGCTTTGGGGACGTCGGCTGGTGGGGGAGGCGCTGAGCCAGGCTCAACGAGTGGCGGCGAACCGAGACGCCCTCACCCACTTGCTGACCGGAACAGTAGATCGTCCCGGCATGGATCTCGCCGCGATCAGCCGGATGTTCTCACGACTCGTGGAGAACCACACGCGCCGTATGGCAAAGCTCGGCCTCCAGGCATGAATCAAACCGCTCCGAATCCGACATGGCGGGCGTTCTCCTCACCCAAATCGACATAGGCGATCTTCCGCACCGGTATCAGCACCTTGCGGCCGCGCTCGTCAGTGAGCGTGAAAACTCCGTCACCGCCGTCTGCAATTGAGCTGAGCAGTTCCTTCTCGATGTCGACGGCCGACTCACTGCTCTCCACCACGATCTCTCGATTGACGTGCTGAATTCCGACCTTGACCTCCACTGTTCCTCCTGGTGAGAGCTGACGTGCCGCAGGGTGGCACTGGAGTAACGGTGCCACACGCTGAACCCGATACCCTGCGGTGTTCGCGCAGAGCGTTGCAGGAATCGGAACCCTAACCCAGATTCGCTTTCTCGTCCTCCGTGGCACGACGAATCACTATTCGGGTCCACGCGCCAACGTAGATTCGATCATCAGCGGCAAGTTCATGCTTGACGCCGACCGGAATCGGGTTGCTGGGAATGGGATCCGTGGCGGCGGCAACGAAGGTCCCGTTGGCGGAATCCAAATCCTCCACCCACCAGCGGCTGCCATCGGTGGTCAGCTGGCTCTGGCGTCGGCTGACGCCGGAGTCGGGTTCGCAGTCGATCTGAGGATTTATGTTCCGGCTGCGCGAGATACGACCTACCAAGATCGACTTCGACCGCAGCGGTATCACGACTGGGAGACCCGGAGATGGCATGGGATCTGGACTTTGCTGGGCTTCATACCAGGCCGGGTCGATCCACACCTCAGCTACCCAGTCGAATGTCTCAGGGGCCTGGCTGCCATTGCCAACCGTCGGCGCGACAGGCTGTGATGCCGACGATTGATCAGCTGAGGGTCCATTTATAGGCGCAGATGCGACTGGCGGCCTGGGCGGAGTACCGGTTGTGAAGTCATAGCCGCAGTTCTCGCAGAACAGGGCATCGACGGAGTTGTCCATGCCGCAGTTCGGACAGGGTTGGCGTCCTGGTTGTGAGGTGGCAGCGCTGGCCGGTGAGGCAGTACTGGCCGAAACAGGCGCCGGCGCCGCAGTTGTGGAATCAATGGGCCTGCCACACACATCGCAGTAGTCCTGAGCCAGCGAGGAGTGGCCTGCTGGACAGACGGCGATCATCGGCGGCCACCTGGCGTCGGGCTCAGGGGCAAGACTGGGATAAGAGTCATTGGTCGCACATTCTCCTGATCGAGGGGAGCGATCATCCCCTGATCCTGGTCGTCTTGGTGGACGCTGTGTCCAAGGCCATCTCATCTGCCTTGTCCACAGCACGCTTCAGACGCACGGTACCGGCTTCGGAATCCTCGATGTCGACCACCTTGCGCAGTCGAGTGGTCGCTTCCTCATTGCCAGTTTCGGCTGCCAGTTGTACAGCGCGGCCCAACTTCATAGTGGCGGTCTCCTCGTCACCGGCAGACTTGGCAGCCAGGCCCTCCTGGATCGCCTCCGCAAGCTCCGTCTGGCCGGTGTAGTGGGCCACTTCAGGATTGATCCGGGTAGTCAGGCCCTCGTCGTCGGACCACTTCGCCTTGACCAACCCTTGGGCGACCACCTCGTTGCGAACAGCAAGCTGGACGCGGGCGGCGAGCTGCTCCTGCCCAATGGCCTTCGCGCCGAGCCGCACGCTGACGTGATAGTCACGGGACTCATCGCCCCACGATCCCGTGGGATATCCGCCGGTGAGCGGATTGATTTCGACGCGGCGTGAAGTCAGATCCTCCACCGTCGGCGACACCTGTCGCACGAAGAGCACCTGGGCCCCCTGCGGTGCCCACACCCGCAACTGGGCGTCGGCCACTCCCCGGCTCATGGACTGTTGCATGAGTTCGGCGAAGACCTGACTCATCTGATCCGGCTCCGGGATGATGTCGACGCTGCCGAGCAGCGCCTGTGCGATGCGGCGTACCTCAGCAACCTGCCAGTCGACGCCGACGCCTCGACAATCACATTGGAACTTGCCCGTTACGCCCAGGATCGCGTTCGTCAGCTGTTGTGGTGTCTCGTTGTGGTTCTCGCCGTCTGTCAGCAAGATTGCGTGCCGCTGCACAAGCCCGGGTACGGAGTCGAAGAGGCGACCGGCAAGGGCTAGCCAGGTTCCCATAGCCGTACCGCCATCGGAGCGGAATTGGCTGATGGCTAGGTGCGCCGCCTGCCGCATGTTGCTGTCCATCTGCACCATGCCCCTACCGGCGCGTACCAGCGGGAACGCCAGGTAAGCCTGGTGGGTGCCGGCGACCACAGCGAACCAGGTGCCGTCGAGGATTTGATCTACCGCGGCCGAGGCTGCGACCTTGGCCGCCTCCAGCTTGGTCCGACCCATCGAACCAGAGGTATCGACGATGATGATCTCCCCGGCATCACCAGACCCGGTTTGCCCGGCGGACCCGGCTCCCTGGCAGGTAATTGTGACGATGGCGTTGACATCGGTGCCGCCTTCGGGCAGGAACTCGTTCTGGTACACCTCGGCGGTGAACTCGGCCATGATCAAGTTTCCTTTCGCATCCTTGCTGGTCCGGGTTCAGTATGCCTTCTCCTGGTCGCAGGCGGCCCAGCGCAGGATTACAGACGGGCGAGCGCCACCGAAATGTTGTCCTTGCCGCCGCAGCCATTGGCCCAGTCAACGAGAGCCACGGCAAGGGCGAGTGGATCGGAGTCGGAAGGGCTCAGTTCTGCGACGAGTGGCTGGATGGCAGCGGCTTCGGAGGCGTAATTCCACAGGCCGTCGGAACAAACCAGAACCCAGCCGGGGGATCCTATGGTGAGGGAGCCGGTACGTGGCGAGAAGTCCGGGCTGTCACGCCCGAGCCACTTGGTGATCGCATGAGCTTGCGGGCCTTTTTCGGCTTCATCGCGAGGAGTTCCCATGGCAATTCGTGCCTGTGCGACCGAGTCGTCAACACTAAGCTCGATCGGCTCGCCGCTGGAGCCATGATCAGGAATCCAATAGATCCGGCTGTCACCGACGTTGCCGAAGACTACGAGATCACCCTCGACAACTGCCGCGGCGAAGGTGCACGAGGCGGCGTTCTCACTTCCGGCCGCAGTGCTGTCGATCACCGCAGCATTGGCCGATGCGGCCGCCTTCACCACAGCGTTCGACATGGCGGCGACCCGACTCGCTGGGGTTCCTAAACCCGCAGGTCGGTGTGCGACCAAGACCTCGCGCGCCGCACGAGCGGCCGCCAGGCTGGCGATATCGGAGTCGAGTGAGGTGGACACGCCATCACAGACCACGAGCACCGCACGCGAGCCTGGTGTGGGTTCGGCCGCGACGGCGGTGGCGTCTTCGTTTCGGTGATGCCGTACGCCGCGGTCGCAGCATGCGGCAACCCACGATGCCGGATGCTCGGTGTAATGATCCCGCTCGGTTGGCGCCTTGGTGCCGCAGGTTTGGCAGTAACCGTCTGGCCCGATGACGCCGCCGCAGTTGGCGCAGGGACGAGTAACAGCAACGGTCTCCTCGTCCTCAGCCTCGGTTTTGATCGACCGCGTGATGTCGATTGGGGCCACCATTTCGTCGGCTTCCTCGGCAGGCCCAGTAGACGTGGGCGCCAGAGGGCGGCCGCACGCCTCACAAAACGCCTCCTCAGCAGAGACCTCAGCCCCACAGTGCGGGCAGGCCAGGCTCCCGTCAGCTTGCCTAATGGCTACTGGCGGTGGAGTGTCTGGGCCGGCTGCGGGAGTAGCGGCCTGCGTCAGGTGGTCGGTCATCGTAGGGTCATCGTAGGGTCCAGCGTCGCACGGCGTTGGCTTTGTCGACCAGCTCATAGCGACGTCGCTCGTTGGTCTCGATACCTGCCAGCTGGCGATAAGTGGTCTCCAATCCGTCGCGCAAGGTGTCCTCCTGGGCCTCGTAGGCGCCGACTCTGACACCGGTCTTGGCGCCGTTCTTGCTGACCTCGGAGATGGCCCGTTCCAAAATTTGAGCTGTTAGCTCGCCGCGGTCCCGCGGATCCAGCTGGACGCCGTTGATGCTGTCCATCGCCTGGGCCAGCGCCGGTAGCCCTTGGCCGGATTCGTAGAGCTTAAGTGCGCGTAGCCGACGCGCCTCGGGGTAGTTGCGGCTGGTCGATGGCACCAGATCCAGCGCCTCGACGGCGCCCGCCACATCACCGCGAGCCTCACGGATTCGTGCCATCCCAAATGCCGCAGGAGCGACATAGTTGGCATCAGTGCTGGCGCAGGTCTGATACAGCCCTTCGGCGATCTCCCATTCGCCACCACGTTCGCAAGCCAGGGCTAGCGCCAGCTTGGGCGCCAACTCGCCGGGCACTTGCCCGTAGACGGCGTTGAATGAGGATTGTGCCGATGCGAAGTCCCCGGCGTCGAGAGCCGCAAGACCACCGACCCAGACGGCACGCCATTCCCACGGGTCCTCAACCAACATGTCGTTGACGATCTGGTCTACGAGGTCCCGACGCCGCAGCTCCAAGGCCGCCCGAGCCTGAGCCAGCCGCACTTCAGCGGTTGCCACGGGCGCCTTGTGGAGGCCGGCAATGCGCTCTTCCGGGTCCTCGATGGAGATGTTGGCCAGCCAGGCGTACTGCGGATCGGTGGTGTCAACCCGCAGTGCGGGCAGTTCATCCCACTCCAGCGCTTCGCTGGTGATGGCGGGCGCTTCGAACAACACCGAGGTAGCTGAGGTCAGAGCCGTGCCTGGCGTCTTGTGGGCAACCACCTCCCGAAGAACTCCGAGCAGTTGCACCCGGAATTCATCGATTGAGGCGAAACGGTCTGCGGGGTCGGTCGCGCAGGCCTTCAGCAGCAATCGGTAAAGCGAGTCGTGCTCGGCGAACAGCGGCGTCTCTGCGACGGGCGGCAGGCTTGCCACGTACTTGCTTTGGTAGCCGCGGAACTCCATCATCAACACCACGAGAGTGCGACCGATCGTGTAGATGTCGGATGCCACACTGGGGCCAACTTGAGCCACCTCAGGTGCCTGATAGCCGACGGTGCCATAGATCGCAGACTCTTGATCATCAGCGCGCCGTGCCCCACCAAGATCGATCAGTTTCACCGCATCCCCGACCTGGATCAAGTTGTCCGGCTTGAAGTCGCAGTAGATCAGACCAAGATCATGAAGGTAGCTGAAGGCCGGCAAGATCTCCAGAATGTACGCCAGCGCCTGATCAACCGGCAGTGGATCGAACTTCCCATTATTGGCCCGCATCCGGTCTTTCAAAATCTGCTTGAGTGAGACTCCGCCGACGTACTCCATAACGATGTAACCGTCGTCGCCATGGGTGACGAAGTTGTAGATCTCGACGATCAACGGATGTTCTATCTGGGCAAGGAACTGCTTCTCCGCGATCGCTACCGCCAACGCCTCCTTGTCGCCGGTATTGAGTAGACCCTTGAGTACCACCCAGCGATCCGACACATTGCGATCTTTTGCAAGGTAGATCCAGCCAAGCCCGCCGTGCGCCAGGCAGCCGACTACCTCGTATTGGTTGGCTACCAGATCGCCGGGCTGCAGCTTCGGGGTGAATGAGAAGGGGTTGCCGCACTTCGGGCAGAAGCCTTCGCTACGTCCCGGCTGCCCGTCTCGTGACCGCCCGACCGGCGAACCGCAGTTCGGGCAGTCGCGCTTCTCCTCCGGGACTTGGGGGTTCTTCATGATCGCTTGGGCGGCATCGATCACCGGTGCCGGAGGAACGCGGGTGAGTCCGGCGCCGAGCCTCGCCGAGCGGAGCCGTTGGGATCCCGACCGCACCCGTTTGGTGATCTTGGAGCCGTCGCCGGTCCGCTGCGAGCCAAGGGCAGTTGACCGCAAGTGGCTGGACCCGCCAGTGATCGCCGACACTGAGGCACCTGTCGAAATCGGCGCTTGATCACCGGCGGAGGATTCAACGGCAGGTGCTGCCGGTGGGTTGCCACAGACGTCGCAGTAGCCGTCGACAATGGTGCCGGTGCAGCCGGGTCGTGTGCAGGGCGCGCCCTCGAGCTCCGACGTCTGCGGGGCCCCCTGACTGGCAGCGCTCGCGGTGGCGGCGGCTGGCGTGTCGGCTGCGGGGTCGGCAGGCCCTGGACTGCCGCACACATCGCAGTAGCCGTCAACAATGGTGCCGGTGCAGCCCGGCTGCGTGCACTTGGTCATTTTTCCTCCGCGGACGTGGCTGACTGCGCCGGACGCGGCACGGGGGTGGTTTGCAGGTAGGTCTGGTAGACACTGACCAGCTGTCCGGCAAGGACCATCCGGCAGGGCCGCTCATCCAAGACGTTGCGGGCAAGCTCATAGGCCGCTGCCACGCCGGGAACCTCAGCTATCCCGGTTGCTTCTGCCTTGGCGCGGTATACCTCGAGCCGGCTGTCGAGCTCATCATGATCACGCAGCGCCTTCTCGTACGCCGCCCGTGCCAGGGTCATCGCCCGAGACACCTGATCCAAACGACGTAGATAGCCCTCCAGCTCCTCGCGGGTGTTCGGCACTGGACCGAGGGCTGCAGTGTCCGGTACCGCGTAGCGAGGCGGGGGCTCAACGCGGCGGACGCACTCCTCGACGATGCCGCGCAGGCTAGCTTCTCGTGCCTCGAGATCGGCGCGCTGATCCCGGGCTCGCTGAACCAGTGCGGTGGCCTCGCGCCGTCGGGCACCGTTGACGATCAGGTCCCGTTCGAAGGTGGCTGCCTCGATTTCCAGAGGACCCAACGGCCCGGCTACATCTCCGCCTCGGCCGGCCTTCTCGGTAACATCCTTGAGCCGGCGTGCCAGCCGCGACTGCTCAAGTGCGGCCTGCTGCTGTGCCGCGCCCGCCGGTTCCAGGTCGATCTGTTCGCGGATCCGTTCCATCTGCGCACGCAGCTGTCGGATGCGCTCGGTGATCTCCACGCCTGAAGGATCGAGACCCAGCTTGACGCGGAGCTGCGACAGCAGCGCATCGGACAGGCGGCACGCTTCTGGCAGCGAGAGCGACATGCCTGAGGCGGTTGCCGCGTCCAGTCGGCCCCATATGAGCGTCGACAAGCGCATCAGCTCAGTGACTCCGACCCGCCCCGAGTTCCAAGTGGCAAGCAGCAGCTCGTAGCGATCAGATACTGCCTTCCACAGCGCCATCGACAACAGAATGTCGCCAGTGGCCTCCGAGCCGGTGGCTGTATGCAGCGCGACTTTGTCCAGTTCGTCCAGCTCATGGCGCCGGCCGTCGCGCCAGCGACCGAGCTCGTCCAGATACACCTGGGCTGCCCGGACCTCGAGAGCAGAGCCCATCTGGCCGGGCGCGATCGGTGCGCTCACCCGTCCGGCAGATGTCGCCACGATCATCGCGTCCTGCCGTAAACCGCTTTTGGCGGTTCGGGTGCTGGACCAAGGGGATCTCTCAGCCACCGGTTGTAGATCCTGGTCCACTCACCGTTGCCACGCATTTCGTCCAGCCGAGCGTTGACGAAGCGTACGAGGTCGACGTCTTTTTCGTTGAAGCCCAATCCGTACGGCTCCGCGGTGAACGCCCGTTGATCAGGTACTACTGCGTACGGGTCCTGCGCCGCCAGCCCGGCCAGCACGGTGTCATCACCCGTGATCGCTGACACCTGACCTTCCTGGAACAACACCAGGCAGCCGGTGTGGGTATCCGCACCGACCGGAATGGTCTTGGGCGCTTCCTTGATCAAGTTATCCATGCTGGAGGTACCGATCGGCGCGCACACCTTCTGTCCGGCGAGGTCGTTGATCGAGTTGGCCTTTGAGCCTTTACGGACCAAAATCTTTTGGCCGGATCGGTAGTACTCAGTCGAGAAAGCAATCTGCTTCCAACGATCACAGTTGATCGTCATATTCCTGGCCACGATGTCGACATCGCCCTTCTCCAGCGCCGGAATGCGTTGCGCTGCAGTGATCACTTTCAATTGATAGCGGTTCTCGTTACCGAAGATCGCTTTGGCGACAGCCTTGACCATGTCAATGTCGAAACCCTCGATCTCACCGGTAAATGGGTCTCGGGACCCCAGCAGATACGTGTCGGCCGACACCCCGGCAATGAGCCGGCCGCGCTTTTGGATCTTGGCCATTGTGGATCCGTTGGGCAGGGTTTCCGGGGTAGGCAATGGGCCGCTGGGCTCATACGAGGCGAGGGGATTGCCGCAGTTGGCTGGCTTCGACGTGGATGCGCTGGAGGTCGGCTGGGGAGTCGGCGCCTCCGAGGGCAACGGCGTTGGGCTGTAACTGAACAGGGTGCAGGCCGAAAGCGCGCTGAGCGAGGCTGCGGTCGCGAGTGCGAGCAGCGGCTTGCGCCAGCGGAGCCTCATCGGTATTCCCTCAGCCGCTCGGCGACGCCCCAACGTCCCAGAAGTCCGGCCGCCAACCCGCCGAGGAGGATGAGAACCGCCGCAATGACCATGACAGGTTGCTCATCGGCCAGAGAGCTGGACGCGTCTTGGCTCACATTGTCCAGGTAGCCAGCGAGATTGCTGTCGAAGGCACCGAAGACGGTGTTGGAGGAATTGCTCGCAGAGCCGGTCGCCTTCGCCACCGCCTTGTCCCATTGGCCCTCGTCGTCCAGCGCCCGGATCTGGCTGTGAACATCGGTGTAGGTCTGCCACTGGCTCAGCAGTTCGGGCTTGTCGGTAAGACGCCCGAGATTCTCGGCCACGGAGTTGGCCGAGGACTTCCAGGCGGCGTCAAAGGCTTGACCGGATCCGCGCGCAATCAGCGTCAAACTCTCGTTGGATTTCGCGTCGTTGGCATTGATCCTGGCGTCCGCGGCCGCGTTGACTGCGGCAAGGCTGCCGCTGGAGATCTCATTCAGCGCGCTGCGCAGTTGCTGTACGACGATCAAGCTGCCGACCACGAGGACGATCAAAACGAGGGAGCTGGCCAGCATACCGACATTGATTCTGCGCTTGAACCGGCGCGCCAGCCATATCTGAGCAGCGATCACCCCGCCCAGCCCGAGCAGCGTTATGACGAGGATGATGTAACCGGCCCCCGCGCTCATCTCATCGGTGGCTCGCTGCCTATTGGCGCCAACCAGGTTGTCCAAGATTGGCAACGCCTCGCTTCGTAGCTGAGCGCTGGCATTGCGCAGGTATTGGGCACCGACCGGCAGCCCTTGTCGATTGTTGGCGCGTGCCTGCTCGATCATGGCGGCGTAGCCGAGGACCTGCTCGTTGAGAGCGGCGAGAGCCGGTCCGTCGGCTGGTTGCGCCTGTGCAGCTTCGGCTATCAACGAGCTGGTGCTGCTCATGGCCTGGTCGTAGGCCGCACGCTGTGCTGGCGGTTCAAGGCCACCAACCAAGAAGGCATTGGTCGCAGTGGCATCGGCGCTGAGCAGATTGGACTGGATCTTTTGCACTCGGATGAGTTGCGCAGTGTCCGCCTTGGCACGGCTCAGCGAGAGCGCGAGATAGCTAAACACCAGCGCGCCGACTATGCCGATGACCAAGCCCGTCACGACGACACCGAGGCTGAGCAATCGGAGCCGCTGCGGCGTACTCATTGTGCTTGCGGTAGCAGCCTGAGCCGCAGGGCTGGAAGCGGCTGAGTCGGATCGCGGCGCAACCGTAGCTGGCGCGGTGTGCTGCGCCGCGGCCGTCGCTCCGGCTGCAGCGGGCGCGGGCGCGACCTCGGTCGCACCGATCTGCTGGCTAGCCTGGCTCACTGCTGGGCTCCTTGGGTGTCGCGGCGTCAGCTTCAGCTGGCTGTTTCTGGGAGTCGTTTGACGGCTCACTTTCGGCCGCCTCTTCCTCGAAGTCGTCCGCGATCAGCGTTCGAAGCTCTTCCACGGTCGGCTCGGCAACCTCCCGCAGCCGCCAGGCGTGCCTCCCAATCGCGGCCTCTAACAGATTGCGCGCGAATCGCGCATTACCAAACATTGGACCGCGCGGGGTCGTGGCAAGGATCGCCGTGAAGCGGTCGACGCAGCCATTGTCCAAGTCGTAATCCGCGGCTTGGGCCATTTGCTTCAGAATGCTCACCAGTTCCTCGTCGGTGTAATCGTCGAATTCGATGGTGGTACGGAATCGGCTGGCCAGACCTGGGTTCTGGGCGATGAAGATCGCCATGGGAACGGGATAGCCCGCCACGATCAACACAAGGTCGTCGCGACGGTCCTCCATTTCCTTGACCAGGGTGTCGACCGACTCCTGACCGTACTGGTCCCCGGCCAAGCTGTATGCCTCGTCTATAAAAAGAACTCCGCCAGCTGCGGAGGCCACGACCTCGGCTGTCTTCATCGCCGTCTGTCCGAGATAGCCGGCCACCAGTTCCGAGCGATCCACCTCGACCAGTTGACCCTTCGAGAGCAAACCCAGCGCCCGGTAGATTCCCCCAACCAGCCGGGCGACAGTTGTCTTGCCAGTCCCTGGATTGCCGACGAACACCAGGTGCCGAGTGATGGTTGGAGACTTCAAGCCTGCCTTGCTACGCAAGGTCTCGACGCGAAGCACGGCCACCTGGCGGTGGATCTCGGCTTTTACTGGCGTTAGGCCTATCAGGGCGTCGAGCTCAGCGAGCAGCTCGGCAAGCGTCTTGGGTTCTGGTTCCTTCTTGGCTGGTTCTTTGTGGGCGGTGGCTTCTGAGCTCTTTGCACTGTGGGAGGAGTCCTCCGTCGTGTGCTCTGGGCGCGGGCCCGCAGGCTCAGTGCGCGTTGCCGGATCGATCCCTGGAAAGCCGCCGGGTAGATCCAACGCGCTCAGGTCGAGCATGCTCTGGTTAAGCGCCTGCAGCATGGCCACTACCTCGGGTTGGGTCGTCGCTGAGCCCGCCGAGCGGGTCAGCGCGCCAAGCTGGGCTGCCGCTGCAACGGCTGCATTCCCGGCGGTCCTGGGGGTTGGCGTACCGAGCGTCTGCGCGGCGCGAGCGACATCTGCCAGAGCTTCGGCATAGTCGGTAGCCTGCGGTGACCTGTTCACGACGAGCTGTCCGAGCAGCACCGTAGGCGAAGCGCGCCAGCGTCGACCACGATGTGCCGCATCAAAGAACTCTTGCGGGTCAGCATGACCGGTCTGCTCGCCCCAGTCGAGGTAGGCCTGCTCCGCTGACTCTGCGACGGCGGCTGCCAGCGCCTCACCTTCGCCGATCGCCGTCTCTGGTTCTAGGCCGGCTGCCGCGGCTGCCTTGCGGAGTGCGTCCAAAGCGCCGGTGAGGGTCTGGGTGGGCGACTCGGTCACGGTAGATCCAAGGTGCTGCGGGGCGCCTCCGGCGCAGACTGCTCGGCAATGTTCAACGCCCCTCCGGTGGAGGGATGGCCAAACTTCTCCTGCAGGAAGCGGCCGTGGACGATCAAGGCGTCGGCATCGACCCGCACCACCGCATCAAAGATCTTGTCCATCGTCGCGCTCAGCAGATCAAGCTGATCAATGAGCAGCATCAGCGAGGTCTTGCCATTCTCGATGGGCCGCGAGTCAGCCCACTGTCGTGGTAGCCGTAGATACGAGCCGACTGCTTCTGGTAGATAGTCGGTAGCCGTTGCCATCACAGAATACGCGTCGGGGCTGCCGAGCCCGAGATTGCGCAGCCGCGGCATGGTGTCACGTACGGTCTGGGCGACCTTGCGGACTCTGGACTGAACTGGTGCCGGCACGGCGCCACCATCGACCATCTGCTCAACCTGATCGAGCGCATGCATGATGTCGGATTCGGTCGGCGCTGCTGGTGCTGCCGGCACGGTCTGTGTTTCGGTTGGTTGCGGACGCCGTCCCGTGAAGGCGGCAATCCAATCCTTGAATCCCATCAGATACAGACCATGATCGAGCGCTCGACCCGCGGTCAGCGCAGGCCGCCAGGCGTACTGCCACCCTCGAGGTCCAAGGCGCCCGAGGCTAGCTGTTGATCTTGGCGTTGGACCCGATCAAGGTAGTCACGGGACTTCGCCACCTCGGTTTCCAAGGTGCCGATGGTCGCCGCCATGGTGTCCAGCGCCTGCATCTTGAAGGTATCGATGGAATCCATCGTTGCGTAGATGTTCTGGAACGCCGCCTGAAGTTGGGGAAGTCCAATAGTCGACGACGCTGCCTGTTCCTGGATCTTTGCGGAGTTATCGCGAAGCATCTCCGATGTGCGCTGGATGAGGTCGGACGTCGTCGTGTTCAACGCCGTGATCTGATCAAGAACCAATCTTTGGTTACCGAGTGCTTGCGCGACGATTACAGCCGTACGGAGGGCCGAGATGGTTGTCGTCGATGCCCGGTCGACACCCTTGATCAACTCAATGTTGTTCTTGATGATGATGTCGATGGCGAGATAGCTCTGGATCGACACGGCTAGCTGGGTCAACAGATCTTGGTGCTTTTGGCGTACGTAGAACAGCACATCTTGGCTCAACGCCTTGGCCCGTTCGGGGTCGGAGATCTCCAGCTGCGCGATAGTGGACGCGAGCCGTGCGTCAAGCCGCTCGGCAATGTAGATGTAGGCGTTCAAGCGCCCCATCGTTGCCCAAAGGTTCTGCTTCTCCAGGTTGAGAGCGACGTTGTCCTTGGTGAGCTCGTCCTGTCCGTTGCGGAGCGCGTGGAGAATACCGTTCAAGTGGCCTTGGGCAGACTCATAGCGGCGGAAGTAGTCCACGATCTTGTCCCCGAAGGGGATCACGCCGAGAAACTTTCGGGTACCAGTCGCTCGGCTCGGGTCCAAGCCCTCCACCGTGCGCCGCAACTCGAGCAGGGTGTTGCCAACCTTGGATCCTTCGGCGATTCCGCCTTCCTTGAGCGCGCGTACCGGGGTTTGCAGCAGGCGGTTGGAGGTCTCCGCAGCACGGCGAATGTCGGCGTCTCCCATGGCTCGAACGTTGGCTGCCTGTGTGGCGAACTCGGGAGAGCGGGTCTGCGCCGACATCAGTGCACTTAAGAAGCCGTCAACCTTGCTGTCTAGCTCGGGGACAGTGGCTGGATCCACCTGCGGAGCCATCGCAGGAGCTTGAGTAGCCACGACAGGTGGCGGAGGGGCCGGTGCTGTAAGGGTCAGAGGCGCGCCTTCCGGGGGAGTGAGTGGCGCCGGTGCGCTTGCCTGCTGCGCGGCGGCGGACGACGTAGGCTCGGTCATCGACTTCCTCTCTGGCGCTGCTTCGGTATTGCGTTGTCTGCTTTCTGTCGCAAGCTGTTTGTGGGCTTGACCTGCAAATCTACTCGACTCAGGCTGCGTCGTCCGGGCTCCGGGCGTTCGCTGCCAAGCGTTCCCGCACCTTTGGTCGCAGCCCTACGCCTGTAGGGCTGTGCTGGCGAGTGGGACGCGGGCGTTTGCGCCGGTTTGGTGGCAAACGTACGGGTCGGCAGGCGCTGAGGGGCGGCTACCCAAGTAGGGCAGTGACCAGATGCAGTCGGCAATCGGTTATCGAGCGCAATGCTGGCAACAACAGTGTGACCATGCCTTCCCCGACCGCCGCCCCATCGTAAGCGGCCCGATCATCGACCATCAGCACCTGGCTCGCCGGGAGGTTCAGGCCCTCGAGCCCAAGCTGGAACATCTCAGGTTGCGGCTTTTGGACGCCGCGCTCGAAGGACAGGACGAACCACTGCAGTCCGGACAACATAAGCGCGAGAGTGCCGCGGCAGTCGAAGAGGACTGCGCGGAAGTTGGTCACGACGTCCGGCTGGTGCGCAGTCCATTCGGTACCGGCGCGCCGGTCACCAGACCGGCGACTGCCGCTGCTGCCATGGTCTGCTCGAGCAGTGCCAGAGGGGAGACGCCCAGTTCAATCGAAGCCCGCTCAAGATCATCGAACTCAGGCGTCACCTGCCAGATGCTGCCGCGATGATGTGCGATCTTGATCGACAGGTCGCGGTCGGCGACCGTCACATTGACCCATCCCCGTGGCAGGGCCATCTTGCTCACCGCGGTCTCCCGCACACCGATGGTGCTCGTCAGGGCCAAGAGCATGAGGCGAAGATCGGCTGCCTGATCGGCCCTCGCCAAAACGGTGACCGTATGGGCCGGCCGACCCTTCTTCATGATGATTGGAACCAGCCAGGCGTCGGCGGCTCCGGCTCTGATCAAGCTGGTGAGCACGCCGGGCCAGAGCCGAGGGTCCAGATCGTCGACATTGGCCTCAATCAGTACATCCGAATCCGATAGATCCGCATCGGGTTCCGCGGCTCGTTGACCAACGAGAACGCGGGTCACGTTCGCCCGTCCTGGCGTATCTCGGCTACCAGCACCCGCCCCTGAAGTCTGAAGCGTCAGCGGCGGAAGATCTTCACAACGTTCACCCAAAGCTGATAGCAGCGCCATTCCGGTTGGCGTGGTGAGTTCGCCGACACCTCCAGCGAAGATCTTCCAACTAGCGGCCAGCTCAACTACAGCGGGCACCGGCACGCCAAGATCACCATGCGCGCCTTGCACGCGTCCGGAGCCGACTGCCACGGCACTCGCGCTAATGCTGTCGATCTTGAGCGCATGGAGGGCCGCGGCAACTCCGACGATGTCGGCAATAGAGTCGAGTGCTCCGACCTCGTGGAAATGAACCTGATCTTGTGGAACGTGGTGGACTCTGGCTTCCGCCTCGGCGAGTCGCTGAAAGCTGTCCAAGGCCCGATCGCGTATCGAAGCTGGCAACCCGGCCGTTGCAATGAGCTGTTTGATCGTCCGCCATTCCCGCGCGGGAACATCCCGAGCGATCACCTCGACCGAGAGTTGACTGGCGTGCTGCCCGGCTCGTGTCACGGGTGCACAGCTCAGCTTGACCGAGTCGCCGATGACCGCGTCAATGGCCTCCTGTACGGCGACCAGATCCGCGCCGGCATCTATCAAGGCGCCCAGTAACATGTCGCCCGCGACGCCGGCGGAGGCATCGATCCATGCGTGACGTGCGCCGCTCATTTTTGACTTGGTGATTGGGGCGCCGCGATCTGGGCCGCCAGGTGACCGGCACCGTAGCCGTTGTCGATGTTTACGACTGCGACGCCCGGCGCGCAGGCATTGAGCATTGCCAACAGCGCCGCCAGTCCATCAAAAGCTGCTCCGTAGCCGACCGAGGTCGGCAAGGCGACGACGGGGGCCGCGATCAGCCCCGCCACCACACTTGGAAGGGCACCGTCCATGCCCGCGGCCACAACGACGACACGAGCCCGTCGTAACAGATCCAGGCGGCCCAGCACCCGATGCAGGCCGGCGACGCCGACATCGACAACTAGTTCGGTAGGGCGTCCTAAGTAGCTGGCCGTTAGCTGTGCTTCCTTGGCGATCGGTAGGTCCGAGGTTCCGGCAGCCAGTACGGCAACCAGTCCGCCGACAGCCGGTGGGGGCTGGGCGGGCCATGCCAGGAAGTTGGATTGTTGATCATGAAAGGCACCAGGAAGCTCAGCAAGAATGGCGGCGGCATGGTCCTTGCTGGCCCGGGTGAACAGTGTCACATGCGGCTGATCACGAACCGCAACCGCGATCATGCCGACCTGCTCTGGAGTCTTTCCGGTGCAATAGACCGCCTCTGGATATCCGCGCCGCCTAGTTCGGTCGTGATCAAGATCAGCAAACGCCTCAAGACCCGGCCCAGAGCTCTCCGGTTCACTCATGATCAGCATTCAACAATGGCAGGGTGAACGCGCCGGACTGAATACCGCCAAGATCTACCGCGACAAATCGGAATCCGGCGCCGCGTACGGCGGCTAAGATTTTCGTCCGCAGCGGATCAACTACGGCCCGTGCCAAGTCCTCGGGAGGCAACTCGACCCGCGCCACCTCATCGTGGTGGCGCACCCTGAGATCGCTGAATCCCAGCTGCCGCAAGGCAGACTCGGCGCGTTCAATCTGGCTCAGCTTTGCCGAGGTAACCGGATGATGGTGGGGAATCCGAGACGCCAGACACGGCGCAGCAGGCTTGTCGGCTACTGGCAGACCTAAGGCCCGTGCCACCGTACGGACATCGCGCTTCGTCATGCCAGCCTCTGCGAGCGGCCGTAGGACATGGTGATTCACGGCCGCACGGGCTCCAGGCCGGTCGGGGCGTCGAGCATCATCGGCGTTTTCGCCGTATGCGATGGCATCAAGGTGATAGCGGTCGGCCACCTCATCCTCGATCCGGCTGAACAGCTCGTCCTTGCAGAAGAAACAACGATCAGGTCCGTTCGCCTGATACTCAGAGCGATCACCTTCGTGCGTCTCGACTTCAAGGAGCGATACGCCCACCTCGCTCGCAACATCATGGGCCGCTCTCCGTTCCTCGGCAGCAAGACTTGGTGACACGCCAAGCAGCGCGACGACACCGTCGGACCCTACGGCCCGTGCAGCAAGCGCAAGTAGCACAGACGAGTCAACGCCGCCGGAGAACGCGACTCCCAACCGGTGGACTCCCTTAAGGCTCGCTGAGACCGCCGAGACTGCCTGTGCTACCGTCCAATGCTCCCTAAGCGGGATGGTCTGTGTGATCTCCACGGCCGGTTCCCCTTTCAACTACACGGGTTGACTCGACACTAATGCGAGGTCTTATCGCTCAGCCTGGTGGGATCTCACCTGAACCGCGAGCAATCAACTCCGCAGGAACAACGACGGTCTGCACGGCGGAGACGTCACCATCTAGTCGGGCGAAGAGGCGCTCGGCGGCAAGCGTTCCAAGTCGGGTCGGATCTTGCGCCATCACCGTGACACCGGGACGGACTAGGTCAGCCAGCACAATGTCGTCGAACCCAATCAACGCAACGGTTTCCTGCAGCCGAAGGTCGTGCAAGGCCCGGATCGCGCCAAGGGTTAGCAAGTAGTGAGATGTGAAGAGCGCGGTCGGTGGATGGTCCAATTGCAGCAGGCCATGCACAGCGGCGTAGGCCTCTTGCTCGGACCGCGCCGCAGTCAGGTCACGGGACATGTCGGCGAGTCCCGCTTCGGCCATGGCATCGCTAAACCCACGCCGGCGGCCGCGGGCAGTCGAGGTTACCGGCTCGTCGCCCAAATGTGCGATGTGGTGATGACTGTGGCTGATCAGATGCCGAGTCGCTTCGACGGCCGCTTCGTAGTTATTGGTGATCACAGCATCGGCTAGCAGCCCGTTCGGCGGTCGGTCCACGAACACTAGCGGCGTACCTTGCTCCCGCTCCGATTGCAGGTAGCCCTGATCTTCCGTAACTGTGTTCAAGATCAATCCATCGACCCGCCGTCGGGTGAAGGCATCGACCATGATCCGCTCGCGGCCGGGATCATTGTCCGAACTGGCGGCTAGCACCGCCGTATCACGACCGTAAGCCACGGTCTCGACAGCACGGTTAATTGATGCTGAGAATGGGTTGTCCACGGCGTCAACGAGGAGGCCTAGCGTGAGGGTCTTGCGATCGCCGCGCCGCAGCGCGCCAGCCCCTTGGTTCGGCTTGAAATTCAACGCCAATACGGCGCGTTGTACCCGCGCTCGGGTCTGGGGCGATACGTTTGCCTCGTCGTTGATAACCCGCGACACGGTCTTGGTTCCGACACCTGCCAACGCCGCAACGTCACGGATGGTGGCCCGCACTTTAGGGGCCGATCCGGAATGCGACGCTGACATCGATGTCTCCTTTTCCAAGAGCATTTTACTCATATACGAATTCGTTAGTTTACTGTGCTTGACACTGAACCTGAGAAGGACTTAAGAAGGAGCTTGACACCGTTGTCACAAACCCCGACGGTGCGATCTATCGAGGAGGAAGGTCTATGAAGTACCTACCGCCTGGCCGTCGGGGCGTTCGCCTCGCTGCGGCCGTGGCAATGACGGCGGCAGCGTCGTTGACGTTCGCCGCCTGTGGAGGCGGCGGCAACACCGGAAGCCCTCAAGCGCAGGGTTCGGCGAGTGGTGGCGGCGGTGGCGGGGGAGCCATCGCAGTCACGCTGATCACCAAGGACAACAACAACCCGTTCTGGATCTCAATGCAAAAGGGCGCCGAGGACGCCGCCTCGAAGAACGGCGTGACCCTCACCAAGGCCGCTGGTGCCAAGGATGGCGATGAGGACGGTCAGGTGAAGGCGATCGAGGCAGCGGTCGCTCGTGGCGACAAAGGCATCTTGATTGCACCGAACGGGCCGGGTGTGAACGATGCGCTCGACAACGCCAAGAGCCAAGGCATCTATGTCATCGCTCTCGATACACCTCCGGACCCCGCCGACACCGTTGACCTCACCATCGCGACCGACAACTTCAAGGCTGGTGACCTCATCGGCAAATGGGCGGCCGGCACGCTTAACGGCAAAAAGGCGACCATCGCGATGCTCGATGCCTTCAACGACAAGGTCGTTACGGTTGACGTCAACCGCGACCAAGGATTCCTCACCGGGATGGGAATCGACACGAAAGACAAGGGCAAGAACGGCGACGAGGCAGCAACCGGCAAATACACCGGCGGTAAAGGCGGCGACTACCAGATTGTCTGCCATGAGCCGAGCCAAGGTGCTCAGGACGGGGGCAAGACTGGAATGGAAAGCTGCCTATCTAAGAACAAGGACATCAATACCGTCTATACGATCAACGAGCCCACTGCGGCGGGTGCCGTCGAGGCGCTTCAGGCAGCGGGCATCAAGGACGCAGTGGTCGTTTCCGTGGATGGTGGCTGCAGCCCTGGCATCGCGATGGTTAAGGACGGTACCATCGGGGCCACCTCCCAGCAGTACCCAATAAAGATGGCGGAAATGGGCGTCGAGACGATCAAGAAGATGGTCGACAGCAATGGCTCCGACAAGCCGGCCAACTCACCTGGACTCGACTTCGTCGACGCAGGGGTTGCGCTGGTCACTGACAAGCCGGTGCAAGGCTTGGAGAGCATCACCTCGGCGGATGCCGAAAAGATCTGCTGGGGCGGCAAATAGCTCATGAGGAACTGACTGGCCGGCTCCGCCCACTGTGGCCGGAGCCAGGCCAGCTCACTGCGAGAGACGAGGAATCGCCTCCTCGCGAAACCGGAGTATCTCCTACGGCAAGGAAGCCCACGTGACAACTACCGTCGAACCGCAGGCACCACATACCGCAGCTGAGCAATTCGCGATCCGGGAGCAGTCGCCGCTTCAGCGCATTCAACACGTCCTGCATTCGCATCCCTCGATCAGCCCATTGTTGGTGCTGGTCATTTCAGTCATCGCCTTCACGATCATTAATCCGCGCTTCATCCAGCCCGCCACTATCGGCATCATCTTGCAGCAGGTGTCGGTGATCGCGGCTCTTGCGATCGGGCAGACGCTGGTCATACTGACAGCGGGTATTGATCTGTCGGTTGGCGCAATTGCAATTCTGTCTTCGCTGCTCATGGCGAACCTTGCGGCAAAGAACGGGGTGCCAGGACTTCTCGCCTTGCTGATCGGCGTTGCGGCGGGGCTACTTGCCGGGGCTATCAACGGCGCACTGGTTACGCGGCTAAGACTGCCACCGTTCATTGTGACCTTGGGCACCCTGAGCATCTTTACCGCGATCGCGCTGCTCTACTCGGGCGGCCAGCAAGTTGGCCGGCGCCAGCTGGCGCCCGTCCTTCTCTGGGCGGGGACGCCAATCTTTATCGGTCCCCTCCGGATCACCACGGGCGTGATCATCGTGGCGCTCATGGCCGTGGTTGTGGCATTCATTCTGAGCCAGAGCTCATGGGGTCGGCATGTGTACGCCGTAGGTGACGACGCCGAAGCGTCTCGGTTGGTCGGTATCCGGGTCGACCGGGTGCTCTTCAGCGTCTACACGGTCGCGGGCCTGATCTACGGCATCACCGGATGGGTGCAGATCGGGCGGTCGGGTACGGCGAGTCCCAACGCCATCGTCGACGCCAACCTGGATAGCATCACCGCCGTGGTGATCGGCGGTACTAGCCTGTTCGGTGGCCGAGGCACCATCGTCGGCACCATCCTTGGTGCCTTGATTGTGGGGGTGTTCAGGATAGGTCTGAGCTTGGCCGGAGTCGACGACCAGTGGCGCCTCTTCGCCACCGGCTTGCTCGTCATCCTCGCGGTCTCGATCGACCAGTGGATTAGGAAGGTGAAGGCATGACCACAACACCCTCGAACAGCGAACTCACGGAGCAAGAAAGAGGCACCGTCGGCCTCGGGAATCCTCCGGTACTCGCCGATACGAAGGACACGGTGCTGTCGGGTCGTGGATTGATCAAGACCTTCGGCCGGGTCGTCGGCCTCGACGGTGTCGACATCGACCTGTTTCCGGGCGAGATCCTCTCGGTTATCGGCGACAACGGTGCAGGCAAGTCGACGCTGATTAAGGCTCTGACTGGCGCATTGATCCCCGACTCCGGACAGGTCTATCTGGACGGAAACGAGGTTCACTTCAGGACCCCTCAGGACGCCCGCGGTTCTGGCATCGAGACGGTCTACCAGACCTTGGCCGTGGCACCAGCCCTGGACATCTCCGCCAACATGTTCCTGGGTCGGGAACGACGCCGCTCCGGCCCGCTCGGCTCGGTGCTGCGCATGCTCGACAAGAAGGGCATGAAGGAGGCCGCGGGCACGTCGATGGCCAACCTCGGCATCGCGACGGTGCAGAACATGGGGCAGGCCGTGGAGACACTATCCGGCGGTCAGCGGCAGGCCGTGGCAGTTGCCAGGGCGGCGACTTTCGCCAGCAAGTTCGTCGTGCTCGACGAGCCAACTGCGGCATTGGGGGTGAAGGAGACCGGCCAGGTGCTCAATCTCATCCAGCAGATCAAGGAAAAGGGTCTACCGGTGATCTTGATCAGCCACAACATGCCAAACGTGTTCGAGGTGTCGGACCGCATCCATATTGCAAGGCTCGGCGGCTGCGCCGGGGTGATCACGCCAAAGTCGCATACGCCGACTGAGGCCGTGGCGATCATGACCGGAGCCACCACGCTGCAAAAGGGCTAGCCACGCCTCATCATGGTCTCGGCTGTGTCTGACCTGCGGAGCCGAACTCGCGCATCCGTTCCCTGACGATCGCAGTCATGCCGCCCATCGCGGCGGCAATGGCTGAACTGGGTTCGACCTCGGAAGAACGTTCGCTGAGTTCGGTCCGCAGCGCCGCAGTCCAGGCCAGGTGTGAGTCCGTGCCCTGATTGATCTTGCGAATGCCGTCGTCGATGCCTGCCCGCTTCTGCGCTGCGTCGATGCCGTAGGACGGCGTCACCGAGCCACCCTGCTCATTGATGGCGTCCACCGCATCAATCGGGATGGATGAGCTGCCGTGCAGAACCAGGGCCGTGTACGGGAGACGGTTTTTGATTTCGGCGATCAAGTTGATCCGGAGACGCTGACCGCCAGACTCGTCGGTGAACTTGACCGAGCCGTGGCTGGTGCCGACTGCCACAGCGAGCGCGTCGACCCCGGTTCGTGCCACGAACTCTTCAGCCTGGGAGGGATCGGCATAAACGATTTCCCCTACGACACCGGCAATGCCTGCCTCGGCACCACCAATCGTGCCGAGCTCTCCTTCGACACTGACACCACGTGCGTGAGCGATGTCGACAACCGATTTGGTGATTGCCACATTCGACTCGAAGTCGTTGGGTTCGTCGTCGTCGGTCGAGCGGCTCGCATCAATCATGACGCTGGTGAACCCGTGATCCATGGCACGGACGCAATCTTCCAGAGTGCGGCCGTGGTCCAGGTGCAGAGTCGCGGTCACGTCGAGGTAGCTCTCTACGACGGTCCGGAGCATGTGCCACCACCAACTTTCGTCGCCGTACGCGCTCGTCCCCGCGATGGCCTGGACGATCACGGGCGAACTTTCGGCACGGGCCGCATCGAGGACAGCAACGGCCTGGTTGAGGTCGGATACGTTGAACGCGCCGACGGCATAGCCGCCCCGCTCAGCTGCGGCGAGCGTCGTGGCGAGCGTCTGGAGAGGCATAGCTGGACTGTCCTTTCGTGGGATGGCCGACTTCGAATCGCTGGTTGAAGGGTTTGAGGACGCGGTAGAGGTCGCGATAGGTCTGTCGTTGCTGGGTGTACCAGTCGACGGTGTTGGGGTCGGGGTCCGCGGTGGCACCGAGGGTGATCGACGGGAGGTCGTCGATATCAAAGAGTCCAACGCCAACGCCGGCAAGGAGTGCCGCCCCCCGAGCGGACGCGTTGCCAGAGGCGGGAGTAAGGGGGACGCCGCCGGCGGAGGCCCGGATGCCTAGAGTGATCGGGTTGCTGGCGCCAGCACCGACCGCGCGGATTTGACCGACCGGCACACCGCTTGCCGTGAATGCTGCGACGATGCTGCCGAGCTCGTAACCGGCGGCTTCGAGAAACGCTCGGGTGAGCTGAGCTCTGCTGTGATCAAGGGTGAGTCCGATGACCGCGCCGCGTCCACTGGGGTCGTTATCCAGAGTTCCAGATCCCGCTAGGTATGGCAGCACGATGATCGGCGATGGCTCTAGGGACGACTCAGACAGCAATGCATCGGCGTCGGCGACGCCGGTCAAGGCAACGTACCAGTCGAGTGTCCAGCCGCCAGCTGCGGTGCCAGCGAGAGTAAGCCAGCGTTCCGGGCGCCATGGATAGGTGGCGAAACCGGTTCCGGCGATGCCAGCCGGCCGCTGGGATGTCTCGACGGTCAGGCAGTCACTTGAGCCCAGCGCGAACGTCGACACCGATCCTGCCTTGCCACCAGCTCCAATGAAGGAGGCAGCTTGGTCGTGGGCGCCGGCCACCAGCGCTGTCCCATACGGAACCCCCACTCGCTCGGCAACCTCATCTGACACTGTGCCGATTGGGGTGCCGGAAGGTACAGACTCGGAGAACCGAACCTCGGCCAACCAGGGAGCATCCACGGCAGCTGCTGCCATCAGCTCAGCAGACCAGTCAGTGGCGTCGACATCGAAGAGGCCGGTACGTGCGGCCAGAGTCCAATCGATCGCCGGAGCGGCACCCCAACGGGTGGTAATGAAATCGCTCAGAGCGCGGTAGGCGCTGGCGGCGGGAGGACGCCACGCGTCGTCCCCTGCGGCAAACTTGTAGACCGAGAACATCCGGTTGAGCGGTTGGCCACTGATTTGCTGCACCCGCTCGGCGCCGAATCGCTTGCTCATCGCCTGGGCCGTCAGTTCGCCACGAGCGTCCCTGCTGACCGGTGCCAGGCTCAGCGCCCGGCCCCGCCGATCGACCGGGACGACCGCTTCTCCTTGGCTGCTGAGGGCGATCGCTCGTACCTGATCGCCCCGGCTCGTGGCCTCTGCGGCTACGGCAGCCAGGAGTGACTCGGCGGATTGGAGCAGGGCCTCAGCGTCGATGACGACCCAGCCCTCCCTGGGCCGCTTCAGGGTCGTCTTCTCAGCTGCGGCTGCGATCTGCTCGCCTTGCTCGTCATACGCGACGGCCCGGATGCCGCTCGTGCCGAGATCGACACCAACCGTGCTCATGTTGTGGTCCCGGCGGGTGCGGTGGCCAGGTAGCGGTGGATGACCATGGGCAACCCTATGAATCTGGCGTCAGGGCATCGACGACCGCACAGTACCGCGCGTACCGATCACTCAGAATCGCGACATCTGCGAGGCCGGATTCGTCTATCGGATCGTTCAGAGCAGGCACGGATTGCCAGCTAGGCCACCATCCCACCGAGACTCCAGCAGTCATTGCCGCGCCGTAGGCCGCGTCGCGACGGGTGGTCCGGTAGGGAAGTCCGAATACGCCGCTGACGATTCGGCACCACAGCTCGCTTTGTGCGCCGCCTCCTTTCAGCGTTAGGACATCGGTCGGCAGCGGAGTTCCCCTTTTTTGTTGCAGGCGGCGAAGTTCGAACGCAACGCCCTCGAGAACTGCACGAGCGAGATCATCGCGGCCGTGCTCGGTGCTAAGTCCGACGAAGGCGCCCGGTGCGCCGCCGCCTCGGGCGCCGCGTTCTCCCATCAGAAAAGGAAGAAAGAGCAGGTCACGAGCGCCCGGCGGTGCCGACATGGCGACCGAGGTAAACGAGTCCAAACTCTCTCCTGGCGCCAACAGGTCGCGAAGCCATTGCAAGCTCTTGCCACCGGCATGGAGTGAGTCAAGTCGAAGCCACAAATCGGACTGAGCGTGGCAGAAAGAGCCGGGAACAAGATGGTCGGAAACACCCAAGACGACCGCTGAGGTGCCCAAGATGATCGCCATATCGCCGGCATGGGTGAGGCCCGCCGATAAGGCTTCGGCGAACTGATCACCAACACCGACGGCCGTTCTGGCTTTTTGGAGCGCTGGGCTGGCGCCTCCGTCGACAACGCCGCCGTCGGCAATTGGATCGGCCACCGGCGGCAAAAGCTCAGGATCGATTTCGAGCGCGGACAGTATCGTGGTGGACCATTCGCGTGTCGTTGAGTCGAGCATTCCGGTTCCCGAAGCATCGGTCCAGTCCGTGACGACGCGTCCGGTGTAGCGCCATCGAAGGTAATCCTTCGGTAGCAAGACGTGTGAGCTGCGACTCAGTACGTCAGGCTCGTGGCGTCGGACCCACAGCAGTTGCGGCAGCGTAAACGCGGGAAGCGGCGGATTACCTGTAATGGCAACGACATCGGGTACCTGGTTCTCGATCATGGCGCACTCGGCCGTGGCTCGGCGATCGGCCCAGAGGATGGCAGGACGTACCGGGTTGCCGTCGGCGTCCAGCAGCACGAGGCTGTGCATTTGCCCAGTGATCGACAACGTCACATGATCACGTGGACCGGCACCCACGCTGTCCAGCGCACGCTGCACAGTCGTATCTACAGCCTCTCCCCAGGTACGCGGATCTTGTTCAGCCCATTCACGATGCGGTGCAGCAATCGGGTACGGCGGCGACGAGATGCTGCTGGCTGTTAGGTCGCTCGCAACGACGGTTACCTTGCAGGCGGTCGTACCGAGATCGACTCCGACCAATAGATCCATGGTGTCCTCAGTTCGTTCGTCTCATGAGCGGGTGATCACCTACCGGGGTGTGATCACCTACCAGGGTGATCACCCGCTGAGTCGGCGAGCTTGGTCAGGTAGCCTCTGCTCACGCTGTGACCTTAGCCGTGGGTCAGCCTTAGAACGCAGTTGGTCGCGACGTGACGGTCCGACGTCACGCTGATCGGCACCTGACAACTCTGACAGACAGGACACGCTCGACATGGGACTCGGCACTCAGATCCGGCTAAGCCGGTTGTTCTCTCATCCATCCGGACGGCTGTTCGGTATCGCTGTTGACCACTTCATCGGATATGGCGACGTTCGTGCCGGAGGATTGCGCAATCTTCCGCAGGCACTTGACCGTGTGATGAGCGCTCAACCGGATTCGGTAACGATGCTGCCCGGTGCGGCCAAGCAGCTGTGGGGAAAGTTTGCTGGACAGTCGAGTTTGATCATTCAGGCGGGCATGTTCACTGTAGATGATCGCGTCCGTGAGTTGACCGCGACGCCGGAGGATGCAGCCCGTCTTGGCGCCGACGCGCTTGCTGTCGCCATCGGAGTGAGGGGCCCGTACGAGGGCAACTATCTTCGCTGGCTCACCGACAGTGTGGCAGCGGCGGCCAAGGTCGAGATGCCAGTAGTTGCGCATATCTATCCCAGGGACTACTCCGGCGAGGTGCCTGTCATCCGCTTCGTGCCCGACGAGATCGCCTGGGCCGTTCGCTGCGGGGTGGAAACCGGCGTGGACGTCATCAAGGTCGGCTATCCCGGCGACCTGGCCGCTTTCGCCGAAATTGTCGCATCAGCACCAGTGCCCGTGGTTGTCGCCGGTGGCCCGCGTACCGAATCGATCCAAGAAGGGTTGAGATTCACGGCTGACGCCCAGAGGGCTGGAGCAGTCGGTGCGGTCGTCGGCCGCAATATCTGGGGAGTCGACGACGTCGAAAGTGTGGCTGCTGCCTATCGGGCAGTTATCCACGACAGCGCAACTCCAGAACAAGCCCTTGCCTCAGTAGAACCAGGCGGCGGCGCCTGAGGTGGCCCGGCTTGATCTGGTTGGGGTCGGCTGCGTTTCGATCGATGACTTGCTCTACGTGGACGCCTCGCCGACGGACGACAAGGGCCGCATTCAGGCGAGCGAGCGACAACCTGGCGGAAACATCGCAACGGCGCTGGTGGCCGCCGCGGGGCTTGGTGCGAGCGTCGCGTTCGCCGGGCGGCTTAGTGATCGGGAGGATGGCGCGGTGGTCCGGGCGGACCTCGCGGCGCACGGGGTGGACTTGGAGTTCGCCTTGCCTGACCCACAAGCACGACCAATTCGTGCCACTGTTGTCGTCTTTCAGCAAGGTGATCGTTTCATCGCCTACGACGACGCGACGACGATTGGCTTGCTTCCCGGCGACGATGTGACGCCCCTGCTCCAGGCTCGAACCGTGCTGCTCGACACCTACGCCCTGGCTCCGACCATGACCGCGCTCGGTAGCGACGTGAACCGGGTGCTCGTCGTTGCCGACGTCGAAGCGGAGGTTGAGTCCGCCCCGCTAAGGCAAGTGCAACATCTCGTGTTGCCGATGGCCTTTGCGCGCCAGCTGACAGGTGAAACGGAGCCGGCCGCGATCGTGACTGCGCTCTGGAACGATCATCGCGCAACCGTCGTCGTTACCGGTGGCGCGGATGGCATGTGGTTTCGCGATGCAGCGAGAGCCGAGTGTCAGTACCAGCCGAGCTTTGAGGTTCCTGTCGTCGATACAACCGGATGCGGGGATGTTTTCCACGGCGCGTACGCGGTCGCACTGGCCCGCGGATTGGACGCCTTGGAGCGCGTACGGTATGCGGCGGCGGCAGGAGCGATCTGCGCAACCGGCCGCGGCGGCCGGGGACATTTACCCACCCAGGACGAGATAGTCAGACTCCTCGCTAGGGGGCCTGAAACCTGTTAAGACGAAGGCGGCGTGGGCCGGCGTTCGTGTTCGGTGAGCGGGAAGCCGCTGATGCCACGCCAGGCCAAATTGCTGACCAGGTGCTTTGCCTCTTCGAGCGTGACCGCCGACGTCCCACCTGAGATCCAGTAACGCGCGCTCACCTGGGCGATGCCGACAAGGCAGATCGCAAGTAATTTCGCCTGCTGCACAGGCAGCGAAGTGTCCTCGGCAATAACCTCCGCAATGGCATCGGAAATCTCGGCGTTCACCTGAGAAAGTCGTTGCTGCACCGCGCGATCACCGGTGAGGTCGGATTCGAAGATAAACCGAAAGTCACCGCTCTCGGAGGAGACGAATTCATAGAAAGCGGCGACCGTGGCGATCACTCGATCTGCATTGTCCTCGGTTGAGGCCAACGCCTCCTCGACAACTTCCGCAAGCCGCTCACAGCTTTGGTCGAGGAGCGCCAGGTAAAGATCAAGTTTTGAAGGAAAGTGCTGATACAGCACGGGTTTTGAGACTCCAGCGGCGTCGGCTATCTCGTCCATCGCCGCCGCGTGGTAGCCCTTCGAGGCGAAGACCTCGCTGGCCGCGTCAAGCAGCTGAATGCGCCGTTGGTCGCGTGGCAGGCGAGTCGGGCGATTGCTCGGCGCCTCCTTCTCCAGGTTCGTGGCCACAACTTCACCCTAACCTTGCGCGTTTCATATCGTGCTCAGTGCAGGTCGAGCCGCGCTGCTTATCACGTCATTGAGTTCCTCAGCGTGCGAAAGCTCAGCGAGTCGACGAATGA
>DATDKX010000260.1:0-2977 GCA_036519615.1 Propionibacteriaceae bacterium | reverse complement strand
GCCGCCCAGGCGACAGCCAAGACGACGCACAGAGCGATGCCGAGGCGGTTGCTGAGCCGGCTCGCGACGAGGTAGGCCACCATGCCAGCGATGACGGTGCTGTTCAGCGTGTGACCGGAAGGAAACGAAAACGCGTGCTCGTACGGCGGCACAGCGGTGCTGAGCGGCGGTCGCGGCCGGCCGACGATCGCCTTGCCGACGTTGGTGAAGGCGAGCGATCCGGCGACTGCAATGATCATCAGGATCAGCGGGGTGAGGGAGCGCCATCGCCACACCATCAATAGCATGACGGCGCCGGCGATGAGGGTCATGTAGAGCGGGCCACCAAGATGGGTGAATACGGTGAAGAGCTGGTCGGCAAGCGGCGTACGCCAAGCGATCACCTGGTTGAGGGCGGGCTGGTCGAGCGCCGAGATTCCGTCTTTTTCGGCGACCGCGTCATAGACCCCGGCGCCGGCTGCGGTGAGGCCCAGGATGACCAGCCCGCCCACAATGGCGGTGACCGCAAGGAGTGCGTTCGTCCTGAGGTGGCGCGCGAGCAGTCCCACTGGGCCAAGGCTGGAGCTGGTGCGGGTAGACGTCATGTTCGGGCTGACCCCTGTTCGGATCGGGGCGGATCGAGGCGGTACCCGTAGCCGCGGAGAGTGGTGACGGTCGGCAAGGAAAGGTCGGAAATGTGGTGATCTTGGGCGGCGTCGCTGAGCTGTCGACGGAGAGCGGCCATCGTGACATCGAGGGTTTTGGTTGGGCCGTACCAGTTCTCATCCCAGACCTCGCTCATGAGTTCCTCCCGACTCACGGCAGCGCCGGGGTGGGTAGCGAGAGCGGCGAGCAGATCGAACTCCTTGGGCCGTAGCGTCAGCTCATCACCGTTGACCAGGCAGCGTCTGGAGGTGAGGTCGATTGTCAGCGCTCCTAGCTGGAGTACGGTCTCTGTGGCTGTAGAGACAGGCTGCCGGCGAAGATGCGCCCGAAGACGGGCGAGCAGCACAGTGAGGCTGAAGGGCTTGACGAGATAGTCATCGGCGCCGGCATCGAGGCCGACAATGACATCGATTTCGCTGCTTCGCGCGGTGAGGATAATGAGCAGGATCTCGGGGTTGTCGCGGCGTATGGTGCGGGCGAGCTCGACACCGTCGAGGTCGGGAAGGCCGAGGTCGAGAAGAACGATCCTGGGTTTGGTTTCGGTGACGTGGATGAGGGCGGCTGCGCCGGTGCGGCACCAGGTGGTGGGGTAGCCGTGGCCTTGGAGGCCGAGGTGAAGGTGGTGCCCAATGGTGGGGTCGTCTTCCACGATGAGCACTGCCGGCAACGGGGCTGGGTCGGTCCGGCTCATGCGGGCGAGCCTACGGGTGTGGCGGCGTTAGCTGTCATTGCGCCACATGGACCTGGTCGAGCCATTGTAGGGCGTCGGGCAGGTACCGGCGGTAGTTGCGATAGTTGTGGCCGCCGGTCGGGAAGTCCAGGAAGGACACGCCCGGATCGCCGCGGCTCGCGGCCAACATCTGCCGATTTGCTAGCCAAGACTCCTTGTCCTGCCGACCGCAGATCAGCAGTAGCCTCCGCCCGTGGAGCCCGTGCTGCTGATAGAGCCATAGTGGCGAGTTCCGTCGCCGGGCGGCAGGGTCGCCGTGGAACAGATCGCCGGTCGTATGGTCGGTAATCGGGTTGAAGTAGCCGCCAAGTGACACGGCGGCTTGGAAGTCCTTGGGTTGGGTGAGCAGGAGCTTCGTTGCACAGAAGGCGCCGGTGCTCCACCCCGCCAGCGACCAGGGTCCCGGCTGGGCTCGCAGTTGGTGACCTATCGCATCCGGCACCATCGAGGAAAGCCAGGTGTAGGCCTGGGGGCCGCCCGAAATGTTGGTGCACTCGGTGTCTCGGGGCGGGTTCGTCATTAGCGGCGGGAACACCGCGATGAACGGTTTGACGCGCCCGGCGTTAATGGTGGTGGTGGCGATCTGGCCAAAGTCGTAATGCCGGAACATCACTTCCGGGGTGGAAGGCTGGCCGGGCAGCACCATCAGCACCGGGAAGGCAGTTGACCTGAATTGCGGCTGCTCGTACTGGGGTGGGAGCCAAACGAGCACCTTGCGGGAGTGGTCGGCGGGTGTGCGACCGGGGACGGTCAACACCTGAAGGCGGCCAGCGCCGGGCTGCACGAGTCCGTTGCTCTGAATAGTCGCCCGATCGGTGCGCACGCCAAACAGGTCCGACCAGGAGGTGTAGAAGCCGTACTGGTTGTTCACCCATATAAAAAGTGCGGAGATCGCCAACAGTTGGCAGGCGAGAACCGCCGCCAACGGCCGTAGGGCCAACAGCCAGCCGGTCTTGGTTTTGCGTCGCCACCACCAAGCTAGGAGCACGGGGGCGGCAGCTGCGAACAGGACGGCCGCAATCAACAGCGGGATTCCGGTAAGGCTCAGCACGACCCACCGACCAGAGTCGAGTTTGGATAGCGTCGAGGGAGTCGCGGCCAATGGAGAAATCCTTCGACAGCCAGAGCGGCGCCGATAATCGGCCCGAGATCCCGAGCGAGGTTGAAACAGATGAAGCGAGGCTCCCAAGCCGGTCGAAACTTGGCGTTCGCGCGGTACAGGGATGCGATCTGCCACCACCGGGAGGCAACCAAGAGCATTCGGACCCAGGCCCGCAGGAACGGGCCGGCGCCGATGCGTTCGCCACGGGCCAAGGACGAGCGGAACACTGCGAAGTTCAACGACACCCGGCTAACGCCGCGGCCCCGTGCGGCGGCGAGGAGCTCGGCGATCATCAGCTCCATCACCCCGTTCTCGAGATCGGGATGGCGGCGGACCAAGTCAAGGGATAGTCCGTCGTTGCCCCACGGCACCAGCTGCAGCACCGCCACTAACTCGCCAACAAAGTTGCGGGCCTGAACGATCAGGCAGTCGGCGTCCTCGGCTCTCGCGAACCGTGACAGCGCCATCGAAAATCCTCGTTCGTGTGCGCCGCGGCGCCA
>DATDKX010000259.1:0-3251 GCA_036519615.1 Propionibacteriaceae bacterium | reverse complement strand
AATCGGAGATCAGGTCAAGTAGCTGCCGCTGCAATTTGCGGTTCCGCTGCGGCCGGCAGGCAGGCAGGAAACGCGACCAACGCGCTCAATGCCACCGATGCGAGACCGAGCGAAGCGATGCGTAGGCTCCGACGAATCGATGAGGCGCGGCCAACCTCGTATGCGCGTAAGGTCACGCGCGCAGTGATATTCACAGTTCCCCGACTCCTGCGTTCCCCGAGCCCTGCGCGCAGCTCTCATTGGCGCTGACTCAACCTCCTAGATCTGAGCACAGCCGAAAGCTGTGATGGACGTGCCTACTGAGCGGTGCATGACGGTGACGTCACCTGCAATCACCGGACAGTAAGTGCTGGCAATCATGATCGCTGTTACATGGTCAACAAGCCATCACGCGTAATCCCATCACTCCACCCGCACCTGCTTCACCGATCCGTTTCCGATCGTTCCCTTCAACGGACCTCGACCGGACTCCCGAACCTGCGGCGAGGATCGCCCCGACCAACGGTCATGCGCACGGATTCGGTCGCGAAACGAGGTGAACGCCTTTGGTTGTTGCGGACACGCAGCGTGATTTGCGCTACTAGGGACGTTTCCGCGTGCAATATAGGCGTTGTACGCGAGGGGTCCGCTCCAACCGCACCGGTTGTGCTTGGCGGCCTTCTCTGACAGTGACTCGAGTCAGGGCAGCGGCCAGTTATCCACAGGTCGCTGCGGCAGGATCGTGCCACCCACGATGCGATAAAGATCGTCCGACATAAGTTGACGCTTTGACCGCCACGGTCAAAGCGTTGCCTTTGGGAGATTGAAGGACGCTACGGAGGTGCGCGGTGAAAACTCGACTCGACCGCGTCGTCGAGCTTGTACTGACGGTAACCGTTGTCACCGTTTGGCCGGCTGCACCGAATCTGATTACCGGCCGAACCCGCCACCAACTCCGGCCGCTTCGTTTCCCTCACCGCGTACAACTTCCTCGCCCAGCCCATCCACGGAGGACCTGAATCTTCGCAAGGCGGAGCAGGCTGTGTCCCGATTCTGGCGTGTCATCGACCGCCTTTCGGCCGACCCGGATTCAGATCTGACGGAGCTCACGACGGTTGCCCGCGGCTCGGTGGCGGCCCAGTGGGCAAGGAACATTAACCAGGATCGTTATGATCGCGTCAGATCCACAGGAAACGTCATAGTCCGCGACGCCATGGCCAAACAGTCCAAGAAGCGAAACATGTTTCGGGTCACGGCGTGCATTGACGTGAGCCGGGTCAGCCTCACAGATGACGACGGCAAGTCTGCAGTCCCGGCCGACCGTCCCCCGCGGGTTAGCTACAACTACGCCGTCGAGATGGACGAACAGAAGTGGTACGTGGTCAAGGAGAAAGTGACTGGCACATGCTGAAGAGCGTCCTCGGAAGCCTGGTTCCTGTCCTTCTTCTGAGCACATGTTCGGTTCTCGCCGGAACCTGTACGGCCGCTGCAGACTCACCAGTGCGGTGTGCTCATGGCAATTCCTACAATCCACGAACGGGAAAGTGTGTCAGTAGGGGCTACCTTCGAATGTTCGTGCGTGGATGGACTGTTAGCTGGTTGCCCCAAACCGAATATCTGCCTCGCGGCGACGCTCCCAACCGATGCGCAGCCACTTATCGAGTTCGTCCAGATCGACAGGGCCCGGCCAACATCAACAGGCCCGCCGCGATGAGTTCCTCGCCTCGCTTTTCTATGGCGGCAAACCAGCTACCGGCGATGATCCCGGCGCACTCAACGCGGATGTCATCGCGGCCCTGCGCCACCTGGCGGACGTGATCGATCAATGGTTAGAGTTCAGGCCGTTTTCGGTTAGCAGGGCTTCGCCGTGGAGCTCCGAGGACAGGATTTGGTCTTTGGTGGACATGTTTCAGTGCTACCGACGCCAGGCAAGCAAAAGTAAGCAGCTCGACGGACATTCCGTTTTGAGCCCGCCGAGCCTGTGGCGTGACTTGGGGTACCGCCACGCCCTAACTGCCGTTTACCCCCCCCGGCTCCCGCTAGTCGATGACACTGGGATCTTCAGGCGGCGACCCCGGCACGTGGGGACGATTGGAGGGACATGCCCACTGCATTCATCAGACATCGTGTCCAGGACTATGAGAGGTGGCGACGGGTCTATGACGAGTTCAACCAAGCCAATCCTTCTGGTGTGGCGGTCGAACCAGCCGTTTACCGGTCGGTCGAGGACCCGCATGAATTACTCGTGAATCATCGGTTCAGCAGTTCAGCCGAGGTCCAGCCGTGGCTGGATGACACCGGACGGCGTCAGGCCATGATGGCGGCTGGAGTGCTTGGATCGCCTCAGGTTGACATCGCATACGAGGACGCGTGAACCGCTGGCGACCACCCGAACAGTGCCCCGATCCATTGCCTCTTCCCGCCTGGTGCCACTTTCGGCCCGCGTGGAGGGGGTCGTTAGCTGGTCGGTCCGTACGGAACATCTGTCCCGCGCCGACGCTCCCAACCCGTCCGCATCCACCGGTCTAGTTCGTCAAGATCAACGGGCCCGGCGAGCATCAGCAGCCCGGCCGCTATCAGGTCTTCGCCTCGCCGGGCGGTGCTAGAGAACCAGCTACCCGCAAGGATTCCGGCGCACTCTACGCGGATGTCGTCGCGGCCCAGCGCGACCTCGCGGAGATGATCAATCAACGGTTGGAGTTCGGGCCGTTTGGCGGTGACTCGGCTCATGTGGTGGTTACATCTTTTTCCAGACGCGGATCGCAGCCAATTCGACGACCGCGTTTGACAGGATCTTCATCGCGTCGGCAACCAGCTTGTCGAAGGCGGCGGGGCTGGCGATCGTTGGCTTCTGAGGCCACTTGACCACTACCGCGTTAGGTAGGTCGTCGTCGGGCTCGACAAGTTCGATCTTCAGTGTCTGGCCGTTGAGGCTGCCGCTGGATAGCGGGGTGATGGATGATTGGGACACGGTGCCTCCTGGGGCATCGAGGCCCTGGGGAGCGGTGAGATCGCGAACCAGGGCCGAGCTATGTGGGTGCGTAGGGCCCGGCTATCTGGCACGTATCTGGCAATGCACCAAATGAAAAAGGCCCTGACTGCTGCGTTTCCGCTAGTCAGGGGCCTATCTGTGCTGGTGGGCGATACTGGATTTGAACCAGTGACCTCTTCCGTGTCAGGGCAGAACCCCTGCGTAGGAACACGGGCCAATGTGGCATATGGAGCGTGTGCAGGATCGCCCATGTGTGCCACTGTGCGGCCTCGTTGGCCGA
>DATDKX010000258.1:0-15924 GCA_036519615.1 Propionibacteriaceae bacterium | reverse complement strand
CTCCTGCGAAGAAGTCCGCCGCTAAGAAGACTCCTGCCAAGAAGACGACCGCGAAGTCTGCAGCGAAGAAGACGGCGGCTAAGAAGACTCCTGCCAAGAAGACGACGGCCAAGGCCGCCAAGGCTCCGGCGAAGAAGTCAGCCGCCAAGAAGACGACGGCCAAGAAGACCACCACCAAGAAGGCTCCTGCCAAGAAGCGTTGATCGCGACTTACTTTCAAAGGCCCGGCGCAGTTGCGGCCGGGCCTTTGCGCTGCTTGGAGACGCGTGGGTTCGGAATAGCCTGGGACCGCCGAGCGTTGCCAGCCCCGGAGGAAAGCCCATGTCGATGTACATGATGATGCGGCGCATGTCGCAGGATCCTGAGATTGCCCAGCATGAGCTCAGCCGGGGCGTGGTCTGGCGCATTTTGCGCTTCGCGAGGCCGTACCGGCTCCTGATCGCCGTGTTCGTCATAACCGTCGTGCTGACGTCGGCTCTCAGCGTCACGCCCCCGCTGCTCTTCAAAGAGATCATCGACAAGGGCATCTTGCAGGGCGATCGGCGGGTCGTGATCATCCTCAGCGTGACGGTTGCCGTGCTGTTGCTGATGCAGGCGATCATCAACGTGATTCAGCGCTGGTTTTCATCGAGGATCGGCGAGGGCTTGATCTTCGACATGAGAACTCAGGTTTTCGATCATGTGATCCAGATGCCGATTGCCTTCTTCACCAGAACCCAGACTGGAAAGCTGGTATCGCGGCTTAACTCAGATGTGATTGGTGCCCAGCAAGCATTCACCTCGACCCTGTCGACGGTACTTTCCAATTTGATCAGCCTGGTATTGGTGCTCACAGCCATGATCGTGCTGAGCTGGCAGCTCACCCTCGCCGCGCTGATCTTGTTGCCGATCTTCCTGATCCCCGCCAAGATCGTCGGCCGCAAACTGGCAGATCTGACGCGTCAGCAGATGCAGCTCAACGGGGACATGTCCGCAACGATGACGGAGCGTTTCAGCGTCAGTGGCGCGCTGCTGATCAAGCTTTTCGGCCGGTTTCACGAGGAGCACGACCGGTTTGCAGAACGTGCCGGGGCGGTACGCGATGTCTCGGTCAAGATCGCCATGAACGGTCGGTTCCTGTTCACCTCCTTGGGGTTGGTCGCAGGGCTTGCCACAGCCCTGGTGTACGGCGTGGGCGGATCGCTGGCGATTGACGGCGTGCTCACTGTGGGCACCCTGACGGCCTTGGCCGGACTGTTGGCTCAGCTGTACGGGCCACTTACTCAACTCACTAACCTGCGCATCGACGTCATGAATGCCCTCGTGAGCTTCGATCGCGTTTTCGAAGTTCTCGACCTGGTGCCGATGATCCGCGACGCCGAGAATGCCGAGACAGTCCAAGGCCCCGCGTCGGTGAGCTTTGATCATGTCTCGTTCAGCTATCCGACCGCCGATGAGGTCTCATTGGCAAGCCTGGAGTCGATTGCGTCACTTGATCAGCGGCCTAGCGGCGAGGTACTGCATGACGTGACCTTCGATGTCCCGGCCGGTCATACAGTGGCGCTTGTCGGCCGATCCGGTGGCGGCAAGACCACGATCACGCATCTCGTTGCCCGGCTCTATGACGCCACGTCCGGAACGGTCTCGGTGGCCGGCATCGATGTCAAGAAACTCAAGCAAGACTCGCTGCGGCGCAAGGTCGGCTACGTTACGCAAGACGCGCACATGTTCCACGACACCATCCGTGCGAACCTGCAGTACGCCAAGCCTGATGTCACCGATGCTGAGGTGTGGGAGGCGTTGGAGGCGGCACAGCTCAGAACGCTGGTCGAGAGCCTGCCCGACGGCCTGGATACGGTCGTAGGCGAGCGCGGCTATCGGTTGTCGGGTGGAGAGCGACAGCGACTTGCCATCGCCCGGCTGCTGCTCAAGGCCCCGCCGGTTGTGGTACTCGACGAGGCCACCGCTCATCTGGATTCAGAATCCGAGGTCGCCGTACAGCAGGCACTCGATCTTGCTATGGAGGGCCGTACCAGCATTGTCATCGCACACCGGCTGTCGACGATCCGCAACGCTGACTTGATCATTGTCGTGGATCAGGGCCGGATCGTGCAGCGCGGCCGGCATGAGGAATTGCTGCGCGAAGGCGGGCTGTATGCGGAGCTCTACCGGACGCAGTTCGATCAAAGTCCGCGTTGGGCGCCGCCATCGACGGAGATCACTGAGCCAGTCAGGTAGGACGCGGCGGGGGAGAGCACGAAAGCCGCGACCCTCCCGAACTCGTCTGGCCGGCCAGAGCGGCGCAACGGAATCGCAGCTTCGGCGCTGGCCCGCGCGGCGGCCGGATCTTCCTTGAGCGAGTCAAGGTACTGGACGCGCTCGGTCTCGATCCTGCCAGGCAACAGGCCGATAATCCGGGTGCCCCGCGGTCCCAGTTCGTCGGCGAGCTGCTTGACGAGCATGGCCAACCCCGGGCGCAACCCGTTTGACGTGGCCAGGCCAGGCATCGGGGTCTTCACAGAGGTCGACAGCACCCAAGCAATGGACAGATCGCTGGCGGTGCCATGGTTAACCACGGCCCGGCTGACCCGGAGCGCTGCCAGGAAGACGGACTCAAAAGCGGCGCCACTCCTCTTCGCTGGTGTCCAGCGCTGCTCCGGCCGGTGGACCACCAACAGTGATCAGTGCGCCGTCCAGCCGGCCGAAGGCGTCTAAAGCTAGAGCGCACGCCGTCTCTGCAGTGTTGGCATCTGTCAGGTCGGCCGCAAGCGCCACGGCCCGGTCCGGCCCCATCCGGCTCACGGCTTCGGCCAGCATCTCTGCGCGGCGAGCAACGAGTACGACCCGGGCCCCGTCGTTGACCAGCTGTTCAGCCGCGGCCCGTCCAAGCCCGCTACTGGCAGCCGTAACTACGAAGGCACGATCAGTTAGCCCGAGATCCATGGATCAAACTCCTTACACCGTCACGTGAGCCTGAGCGGCATCATCGCGTTCCTCGCGTCGAGCCCGCAGATCGCTCCGGATGAAGACGACGATGCCCGCGACAGCGACTGCGGTGAACATGAACCATTGCACCGCGTACCAGAAATGCGGACCCTCCGAAAGCTCGGGCAGCTGGATGGGCTGAAAGCCGCCCTGCTGCTGAGGTTCGACCGTCAGCAGGCCGATGTAGCCCGAAGTTATCGGATAGGGCAGCGTAGCCGCGATGGCATTGGAGTTGATCAGTCGCATCTGATTGCCTACCGGCGTCGTGGCAGCCCGCCGCCCCCTCTCATCGCGGCGTACGTGTCCCATGACAGTTACCTCGCCGGTCGGTGGGGCGGGAGCTACCGTCGGAATCTGTGCACCGCGCTCCAGCGGGATGAATCCGCGATCCACCAGCACGGCGCCCGTCGCGGTACGCAGCGGCGTCACGACCTCATAGCCGTCGGCATCACCATTGCTGCGATAGCGCACGACGAACTGATGCTCCGCGTCGAAGGCTCCGCGCGCTTCGACACGTTGCCATTGATCAGCGTCGGTGATGCGGCGAGTGAACACTTTTTCGTACGGCTGAACAGGTTTCTGCTCATTGGCGATCGTTGTTGCGTTGCGTTCTTTGCGCTGCGCCAACCGGTCGAGCTGCCACTCACCCAAGGTGACGAAGACAGCACCGAGCACAGCGACGAAGACGATCAACAGTGCCCAACGGAGCCACAAGCGGCGCACGGAGCCAGGCTAGTCGGAGGGGTCATCCGCACTGCGAGCCTCGGTCCCGCGAGCAGCGCCGGAACTCTCCTGGTCCATCAGCAGCGCGGTAGCCGTCGCGGCAGTACTACCGAGCGCCGCACCGCGTCCGACGGCAATGCCAACCAAAAACGTCGTGAGCGGCGCGGCCACGCGCTCCACCTCGTGCGCGGAATCGCGGGCCAGGTCGAGGACAATGTGCACTGCGTCTTCGTCCAGGGTGACGTCGTTGGTCTGCAGGGCGGCGGACAAAGTCGTCAGCCATTGCTTGAGTTCCATGGTTCACGTGCTCCTGGCGAGGCAGATTGTGCGGTGATGCCAGGATGATGGTATGGGACGAGTAACGCGTCGCCACGCGGTGTTGCGGGTAGCACCAAGCGAGACGATCCGGCGCAGCGACACTCTGGCGGTCGAGGAGCCGCTGGAGATCCGCCTGAACGGTGAGCCGTACTTAGTCACCATGCGTACGCCGGGCAACGACATCGATTTGGCGCACGGGTTGCTCTACAGCGAGGGCATCATCAGCGAGCGCTCCGACATTGTGCTGGCGCGTTACTGCGCCGGGTCTGGTCCTGATGGGATCAATACCTACAACGTGTTGGACATCACTCTCGCCCCGTTGGTATCCACCCCGGCACCCGCGGCTCGACGCAACACATTGACCACCAGCGCTTGTGGCATTTGCGGCACCACCACGATCGACCAAGTGATGCGCGAATCGCGGTACGCGGTAGACCTGCACGTACGCGTCGCTGCTGAGTTGGTGCTCTCCGCGCCGACGCGGCTGCGGCAGCAGCAGCGAACATTCGATCAGACGGGCGGGCTGCATGCCGCGGGCCTGCTGGGTCTGGACTCGGAGATGCGGTGCGTTCGAGAAGACGTCGGCCGCCATAATGCCGTGGACAAGGTGATCGGGTGGGCCATCCGAGAACAGCTGCTTCCGTTGCGTCAGATGATCTTGGCCGTCTCGGGACGGGCGTCTTTCGAGCTCACCCAGAAGGCGGTTCTGGCTGGCATCCCGGTGCTTGCTGCAGTCTCCGCGCCGAGCTCATTAGCGGCTGAACTGGCCGAAGAGGCTGGGCTGACGCTGGTGGGATTCGTCCGCGGCGAGACCATGAACGTCTACACGCATCCTGAGCGGATCAGCTGGGCAGCTGCGACCGTCGGTGTTGGGGAGCAACTCAAACCTAGCGACGGTCAAATTAGACTCCAGGAATGACCACGCTGCTACCGTTCCCACGGCTACGACCGGGGTTTTCCGTGCCTGCGGAAGCGACAGCGCGTGATCAACTCGTGCTTGCGGACTCGTACGGCAGAGTGGCATCGGATCTGCGGGTATCACTGACCGATCGCTGCAACCTTCGATGCGCGTACTGCATGCCGCCGGAGGGATTGGATTGGCTTCCAGGCGCCGATGTTTTGACCGATGACGAGATTGTGCGCTTGATCACAATCGGGGTCGAGCTGCTTGGTATTAAGACGGTACGCCTGACTGGTGGCGAACCGTTGCTCCGAAAGAATCTTGAGCTGCTGGTTGGCGATATCGCGGCACTGTCGCCAGTCCCAGAAGTTGCTCTCACCACTAACGGAATCGGGCTGGCCGCCCGGGCCGAGAAACTCGCCACGGCGGGGCTGAGGCGGATCAACGTCTCGCTCGACACGCTTGATCCGGAGACGTTTGCCAAGATCAGCCGGCGGCGCCGGCTGCCCGATGTGCTCGCCGGAATCACCGCCGCTCGCGAAGCTGGCCTGCAGCCCATCAAGATCAACACCGTGTTGCTGCGTGGTGTCAATGATCATGAAGCGTTCGATCTGCTGCAATGGGCAATGGCGGAGCGGGTGCAGCTGCGGTTTATCGAGCAGATGCCGCTGGATCCGCAACACGGCTGGAAGCGCGACGAGATGATCACCGCAGCAGAGATCAAGCAGCAGCTTGGCCAGCACGTGGAGTTAATCGAAGACCCTAAGGATGCACTGACTCGGGGGAGTGCGCCGGCGGAGCTCTTCAGGGTGGCGGGTACCAATTACTCGGTCGGCATTATTGCGTCGGTGACGCAGCCGTTCTGCGCGGCGTGTGACCGAGTACGGCTGACTGCCGACGGCCAGATCCGAAATTGCCTATTCGCCCGCACTGAGTCCGACCTTCGTACTCCGCTGCGCAGCGGTGCGAGCGATGCCGAGCTTGCCGCATTGTGGGTTGCTGCCGTGGCAGACAA
Organism: Propionibacteriaceae bacterium; assembly: GCA_036519615.1. Lineage (GTDB taxonomy): Bacteria > Actinomycetota > Actinomycetes > Propionibacteriales > Propionibacteriaceae > Microlunatus. Next base: position 10,003 of record DATDKX010000258.1, on the reverse strand, counting down.
GAAGCCCGGCCATGGCATCAACGACGCGAGTTTCCTGCAACCTGATCGCCCTATGTCCGCGATTGGCGGCTAGGAGCCAGCTACACATGGCGCAGCTCTGCATAGGTTGCTGACGGTCAGCACACGTTGCAACCCGTGCAGAGTGACCGCAACCTACGTTCACGTGGGTTGCCGACTGCGGGAGTCAGAGGGCAAGGACCTCTTTCAGGAACCCGCGAGCCGACAGAAATTGCGCCAAGGACTCGCGGTGATCATCGCAGGCGAGCCAGTGTTTACGACGGTCGGCGGCGTGGATTTTCGGATTGTTCCACTGCAGGTCGTAAGCAGCGGGTTGCATGCAGCCGCGGGCCGAGCAGACCCTACCGTCAGGCCCTTCGGGAAGCGGATCGACCCCGCTAGGCGACACGTTGGTTCGGTCGCTGCTGACTGACGTCCTCCTCCTCGATCACCTCGCCGCTACTAGCCCCATCATCGTGACCGGTAGTGAGTCCTGGGCGTTCGGCTGGCATGGCGTGAGTCATCTTGCGGCGACGAAAACGCTGGTTGACCTGGTTCGCAGCGATGACCGCGATAAACGGCAGGATCACAGCACCCGCGAACAAAATCCACCGGAAGATGCCGTGGACGAAGACCATGCTGATGAAGCAGGCTGCCCGGATGCTCATGGTGATGGTGTATTGGCGGATCCGGGCCGACATCTCATCGCTGGTCGCCATGCGAGCATCGGTGATCAGCGGGGCCGAGCCTCGGCGGCCCGGCTCGGCGGTGATGGGGGTCGTCGCGCTCGCCTCGCGATCGGTCACCACGTCAGCCTACGCCTGCTCTCAGACGATCCGGAGTACTCGATAGCGTGACCCCGTGAATCCATCGCGCGTTGTCCTGGTCACCGGCGGCAGCAAGGGAATTGGCTATGGAATTGCTGTTCGGCTGGCGAAGGCCGGGCATCGAGTGGCTGCCACGTACCGCAGCGGCGATGTGCCCGCCGACGTACTTGGCGTGCAGTGCGATGTGACCGATCCGGCCCAGGTGGAGGCAGCGTTCGCGCAGGTTGAGTCGAGCCTTGGAGCCGTCGAGGTGCTCGTCGCGAACGCCGGAATCACCAGGGACACCTTGCTGATGCGAATGTCGGATGAGGACTGGGATCGGGTCATTGCGACCAATCTCAGCGGTGCTTTTCGAGTGGCGCGGCGAGCCGCGCGACCGATGGTCCGCGGAAAGTTCGGACGGATCGTGTTCGTATCCTCTGTGGTCGGCATGATGGGTTCTGCCGGACAGGTGAATTACGCCGCTTCGAAGTCTGGTCTGGTGGGGATGGCACGCTCCCTGGCCCGTGAGCTGGGGTCGCGCGGCATTACGGCGAATGTCGTCGCTCCGGGCTTCATCGAGACCGACATGACCGCCGAGCTGGGCGAGGATCTGATCAAGAAGTACGCCGAGCAGATTCCGCTTGGCCGGTTCGGCTCCGTTGATGACGTTGCAGGAACCATCGAGTTCCTGGCCAGTGACGCGGCCAGTTACATCACCGGTGCAGTGATCCCCGTCGACGGCGGCCTTGGCATGGGCCACTGAGCGACGACGGCAGAACGTCTCCAAGGCAGCAATGGCAGAAAGGGACCACCCGTGGGCATTCTCGAGGGCAAGAACATCCTTGTTGCCGGCGTCACGCTAGACACCTCCATTGGCTTTCATGTCGCCAAGATCGCTCAGGCTGAAGGAGCAACGGTGGTGGTCTCCAACTTTGGCCGGGCCATGAGCCTGACTGCTCGAGTGATCAAGAAACTCGACACGGTGCCGCTGCTGCTGGAGGTCGACGTCACTAACGAAGATCATTTAGCTGGCCTCGCCGCCCAGTTGGGTGAGCATCTGGACCATCTCGATGGGCTGGTGCACTCGCTGGCCTTCGCCAACCCGGAGACTGCGCTCGGTGGAAAATTCTTGAGTACGCCCTGGTCCGATGTCGGCACCGCGCTGCAAGTATCGGCCTACTCTTTGGCGTCATTGACTATGGCGTGCAAGCCGCTGCTGGTTGAGCCGGCCTCGGTCGTCGGACTGACCTTCGATGCAACGGTCTCGTGGCCGGTCTACGACTGGATGGGCGTCGCTAAGGCGGCGTTGGAGAGCACCTGTCGCTATCTGGCTCGCTACCTCGGACCCGATGGGATACGCGTCAATCTTGTTGCCGCAGGTCCGTTGGAAACGTTAGCCAAGAAGGCGATCGGCGGCGCCAATGCCTTCAACGAAGTGTGGGGCCAGCGAGCGCCGCTGGGCTGGAATCCCAAAGACATCACGCCAGCAGCCAAGGCGGTGGTGGCGCTGCTCAGTGATTTCTTCCCCAAGACGACCGGTGAGATGATCCACGTCGACGGCGGCCTGCACTCCACCGGTGCTTGACGGGCCGAATGGCCACTGCACCCACTCCCCGGTCCCTGGTCGAACTGCGCCTACTTGACGGTCCCAACCTGTATTTCCCGCGGCCGGCGGCGAAGCTCACGCTCGACCTCAGTGAACTCGTGGCCCTGCCCGACACCGCGGCTCGTGATCTTGGTATAGAGCTGGGCATAGGTAGGCCGCGCCCTGGAGCGGCCGAGACAGTTTTCCGGCAACGCTTCGCAATACGGCTGCTCACTCAGATCGTCAGGTGGATCGCTCGCGCAGGCGGTGCGACCCGGCTCGCGGTACGAACCCGGACCGGACAATCGGTGAACGAGCTGGTCGTGGCATTTCCCTGGCGCAACGCCGGGCGGGCGGAGGCTTTGGCGTACGGGGTGGCTCGGGTACTGGATGCCGTTGCCGGCGGTGCACGCGTGGTCGCTGACATGATCAACACTGAGGGCGCTGCCCTGGCGGCGGCTCCACTCGGTTCGGCTCCGCGGTTGATCCGACCGCGGATTCCCGTTGTAGCGATCACCGGCACCAACGGCAAGACCACCACGGCGCGGATGATCGGCCACGTTGCGCGCCGAGCTGGCATGCTAGTTGGCTGGTCGAGCACCGATGGTGTCTACATCGACGGTGAGTTGATCGAGTCGGGCGACTTCTCAGGCCCGAGTGGAGCAAGCCGGGTACTCCGTCACCCAGGTGTCGAGCTGGCTGTCACCGAAACAGCCCGCGGCGGAATCCTGCGCCGCGGTGTCGGTGTCGCCTACAACGACGTCTCCGTGGTGACCAATATCAGTGCCGACCATCTTGGCCTCGGCGGCATTGACACTCTCGACCAGCTGGCTGAGGTAAAGGCGGTGATTACCAAGATCACCAAGCCGGATGGCTGGTGTGTCTTGAACGCCGACGACCCGCGAACCTTCGCTATGCGCCTTGGTACCAAAGCTCAAATTTGGGTGTTCACTCGTGACCCCGACTCCCCGTCAGCACGCAGTGTCCTCTCTGATGGCGGCCGTGTCACGACGCTGCTCGACGGTTGGATCAGTGTGCTGAGGCCGGGTGCGGACCCGCTCCAGGTCGTCGAGGTGGTCAATGTACCGATGACTCTGGCCGGCTTGAGCAGGGTGAATGTGGAGAATGCGCTCGCGGTGACCTCGGCCACCCTGGCGCTGGGCTTGGATGTTCAGCAGGTCGCCGACGGCCTGCAATCGTTTGATCCCAATGAGTCCAACCCGGGACGGATGAACATCTGGACCGTCCCGATCACCAGCGGAACGATCAGCGTAGTGATCGACTTGGCCCACAACGAGGCGGGGCTCGAGGCGCTGTTGGAGATCATGAATGGCATTCGGTCTCCGCAGGGCCGACTGCTGCTGGGTGTCGGTACTGCAGGTGATCGCGGCGACGATGTCTTCGTACGCCTCGGCGAGATTGCCGGCCTAGGTGCCGACATTGTGGAGATCGTCGACAAGCAGAACTACCTGCGCGGCCGAAGCATGGATCAGATCAACGAATTGATCGCCGAAGGCGCCGCTCATGCTGGCATGGATATCCAAGCTGCGCACGATACCGAGCTCGGCGGTCTGATCTCGCTGGTCGGCCAAGCACGGCACGGGGACGTCGTGGCGATCATGACTCACCAAGATCGGGAGCTACTTAATCAGTGGTTGCTCGATCACGGCGCCTCGCGCGACAGTGCCGACAGGTTGCGAAGCAAGGTCGTCAAGCAGGATTGAGCTGCTCGCGCATCGCGCGCATGGTTCCGCCTACTGCGTCGTCGCTCGCAGAGGAAGAGCGCCTCCGCTCACTTCTCCTCAGCACGGCGGGCGCGCAATTTGCCAACGCTCGCAGCTCAGTGCGAGTCGGGGTCAGGCACGGCATTGCTGATCTCTCCAGCGTCCTCAGGCCGTGCTCCGGGCTGCGCGTGATGACCGTAGGACTCCAGATAGGCCATCACGGCTGCATGCTGTTCGACACAAATCACTACGAGGTCACCGGGGTTGGATCGCGACATCGCATGCCGAACGCTTGGCAACTCATCGAGAACGATCTCGACCTGCTTACAGCGCGCACCCTCCGCGATTGCCTGACGCGCCCCGTTTGCCACCAGCTCTGCCACCTCACCTGGTGCCCGGCCGCGTAGATTCTTGTCCTCCCGCACGATCAGGACATCGAAGTGCTGAGCCGCCTCGTGGCCGAGCGCGTGCATGTCATCGTTTCGGCGATCACCAGCGGTGGCGATCACTCCAATCCGGGACACCCGCCCTAGATCATTTGTGCTTTCCAAGGCATCGCCGGTCTTGTCCACGAAATCACCGAGCATGATCATCCCCGGGACGTTGTGGCAGTAGTCGACGATGACGGTCCGGCCTTCCACACCGACCTCGTTGAGGCGGCCGGGCGCGAGGTAATAGTTGGTCGAGAAGCTGCGCAAGCCCTGCCGGACGTCATGCAGCGAGGCACCCGCTGCGAACGCCGCCGCCGCTGCCGCCATGGCGTTTTGGATGTTCATCGTGGCGCGACCGCCGAAAGTTGCTGGCAGCAGGTGGGTCCATGCCAGCTGCATGGAGCGGCGGCCTTCCTTGACCACGATCATGTCACCAAGATCACTGTGCTCCAGCACGACGGCCCGTCCGCCGCGCCGGCAGTGATCATCGACGGAATCGCGGATCTCGCTGCCTGGCTCGGCCATGCTGAACCACACAATCCGGCCGGAGCAACGTCGCCGCATCGCTCTGACCAGCGGATCGTCGGCATTGAGTACGGCAAAGCCGTTCCGCGGCACCGCCTCCACAATGACCGCTTTGACATCTGCGAGCTGGTCGAGCGTGTCGACGCCGCGGAGGCCCAGATGATCAGCCTGGACGTTCAGTACGACCCCCACGTCGTTGCGCTCATAGCCCAGGCCTTCGCGGAGGATGCCGCCGCGCGCCACCTCGAAGACACCGAAGTCGACCCGAGGATTCTGCAGCACCATCTTCGCCGACCGCGGCCCAGAGGCGTCCGACCGGATGACCAACCGCTCGTCTATCACGACACCATCGGTCGAGGTCATACCGACCTTCTTGCCGATGCCCTTGAAGATGTGGGCGATCATCCGTGCAGTCGTGGTCTTGCCGTTCGTGCCGGTGACGGCGATGATCGGTATCCGGCTCGGTGTACCCGGCGGAAACAGCATGTCGATCACCGGCTTGGCCACGTACTGCGGGTCCCCGATCGTCGGATGGGTGTGCATCCGGAAGCCCGGCGCAGCGTTCACCTCGCAAATGGCTCCGCCGGTCTCGCGTACGGGCTGGGTGATATCGGGTGCGATGAAGTCGATGCCCGCAATGTCTAGTCCGACGACCTGGGCTGCCTCTTCGGCAATCTCGATGTTTTCCGGATGTGCTTCAAAGGTGCGGTCGATGGAGACGCCACCGGTGGACATGTTTCCGGTCAGCGTGAGCTTCACTATGGTGCCCTCCGGCGGCACGTCAGCAATGCCGAAGCCTTGCGCCGCCACAAGATCAATTGCAGTCTGATCGATCTTGATCCTGGTCAGCACCTTCTCATGACCAACGCCACGGCGGGGATCGGCATTGGTCTTGGCAACCAGCTCATCGATCGTCAGCGCACCATCACCGATGACATGGGCCGGCACCCGCTCGGCGATAGCCGCGATCTTGCCGTCGATCACCAAACATCGGTAGTCCCGCCCGGTGACATACGTCTCGACAATGATCAATCCGCTTCGCGACTCCGATTTGGCAGCGTCAAACGCGCTGCGTACGTCGGCATCGCTGCGCAGGTCGAGCATGACGCCGCGACCATGGTTGCCGTCGAGCGGCTTCAGGACCACGGGGTAGCCGATGCGGTTCGCCAGCCGGACCGCCTCATCGACCGTGCGCACCGACTGTGATCGAGGAACTGGCAGGCCTGCAGCCGACAGCAGTGAAAGCGTGAGCTCTTTGTTGCTCGCGATGTCGACGGCTACCGATGACGTCTGCGAGGTCATGGTGGCCCTAATGCGCTTCTGATGGACGCCTTGGCCGAGCTGCACCAGAGAGGCGGTGTTGAGCCGCAGGTAGGGAATGTCGCGACTCACCGCCTCCTCGACGATCGCCTGAGTGGACGGGCCGAACGCGGTTCGCTCACCGCGGACGATGAAGCTTTCCAACTCCTTGTGGAAGTCGAAGTCTGGATCTTCAACTATGAGGTCGTTGATCAGCCGGACGGCCAGTTCGCCTGCGGCAAGCCCGACCGACTCGTCGTAGTAGGCATAGATCACGTTGTAGCGGCCATGCTCACCCTTGACTTGCCGCGTCTTGCCGCGGCGCATGTCGTGGCCGACCTCCTGTTGCAACTGCAGTGCCACATGCTCGGCGACATGACCGACCCATGTCCCCTCCCGTAGCCGCTCCACGAAACCGCCGCGGCGGCCCCGGCTGCAGCTGTGGTTGATCAACCCCGGCAGCCGCTCCATCAAAGTGTCGGTGAAGCCGAGCAGTTTGTTGGTAGGGAAGTCCTCCAGCACCCCGAGATCAACGACAAGCTGGATGGCTGGTTCGTAGTGCCAAATGTTCGGACCCCGGAAGACCCTGCTCGAGATGATCTTGAGATCCGGAGCTGGAGTCGGGGCAACGCTTTGGGTCACAAACGCTCCTCACAGGATCGGTTTGCTGTGATCCTGCCACCGATCACTTGGGCGGTCATCCCGCGGCGGTTAGGGTTGCCAGCCCAGCTGACGCAGCGTGCCAAGATCATCGGCAATTACCCAGATGGCTGAGATCTTGTTGTTGCTGATGGTCAACACGTCGATGGTGCGGATCTGCACCTTGACTCCAGTTGGCTGGATGATTCCGAATGGGGTCTGGTACGGCCCGGTATGCCAGCCATGCATCACGAAAGCAACAGCGATGCTCTCCTTATCCTCAACAACCTGCAGCAGCTCGGCCCGCAGACCGGAGAACGCTCCATGTAGTGATCGCGCTCTGAACACAAGATCGGCTGGCGAGATGTCTGTGCCATTAACGCGTACCGGATCGGTATAGAGCGCGGCGAACCGATCTTCCACCTGAGTTAGGTCGTCAGTGCCCGTCCACGCGACGAAGAGTCGCTCCAGTAACGAGTTCATATCCGCAGTCTTGTAGATAACAGCCGGTAGTTGATATGTGACTAAATAGTCACATATCATCGGGTCATGGAAACGGGAGGCGATGTCTTTCGGGCACTCGCCGACTCAACCAGACGGGCTCTGCTGGATTCGCTCTTCAATCGGGACGGACAGACGCTCAATGAGTTATGCCAAAAGTTTCCGGACATGACTCGCTTCGGGGTGATGAAACATCTCACTGTGCTGGCGGATGCGAACCTGGTCATCACCGCCCGACACGGACGGACAAAGCGCCACTACCTCAATCCCGTGCCGATCGAGCAGGTTGCCAACCGCTGGATCAGCAAGTACGCGGCCCGATTCACCTCGGCTCTGGTGGCGCTGGACAAGCAGGTCAGCGCCGACGAGGAAACAGAAACGAGAAGGGCAGAATCCGCATGAGCCTTCCGGCGCACGTCTATCAGATCTACATCGCCGCAACACCCCAGCAGGTTTGGGCTGCGATAACTGAGTCAGAGTGGACCCGGCGCTATTTCCATACCGTCGCCTTCGTCGAGCCCCCGCAGCAGGGAAAGCCTTATCTGACGGTCGGCGTCGATGGGCGCCCCGCCGTCGACGGAATCATCGACGAGATGTTGCCACCGGCAGAGGGTCGTCCGGGCCGCTTCGTCCAGACTTGGCACACCCGCTACGACCCGGAGCTGGCGCACGAACCGGCTAGCCGCGTGGAGTGGACCGTCGAGAACGCTGGCAAGGGGCTTACCCGTGTCCGGCTGGTTCACGGCAATCTCGAACAAAGTCCGCTGACGTGGAAAAACGTCAAAGACGGTTGGGTATGGATCTTGAACAGCATGAAGACGCTGTTGGAGACCGGGCAGCCATTGCCGCGGGTCACCGAGGATGAGATTTTGAGCCCAGCCGACCGATCCTGATCGCCGGAGTCACCTTCAGCGGCTTCTATTGCGGCGCAAACGACGCGTGTAGTTGGTTGGCGACACGCCTTCGGCGGCAATATCTCGAGCAACCTCGCGCAGATCGGCCTCAGCGGCTCGCGCCTCCACCACTTCGGGGTCTGGGACGAACGTCTGATGGGCCAGCAGGCTGCGGCTGGTGAGATCAAACTGGCTTCCGGATGGGAGCACGTGGATGACGGCACCGGATATCAGCAAGGGTGCCGTGCGCTTTGCTGCGAAGGCGTTGGAAACCAGATGCTGTCCGTCGACGACAGTAACTGCACCTCGGCCGATGACCTCGAGCCGGCTGCCGTCAGAGATCACTGCGGCGGTGTCCTCGTCGACTCCGATGCCGAGCAATGAGGGCGATTGGGCGACCAGGGATAGCAGCCGCCCGTAACGGTTTCGCTGCTCGAAGTGTTGATCGATGACGACCCCCCGCAGCAGACCGAGTCCGGCAGATAGTTGACTCATCCGTTGCTTTGGCGTCGAGCCGCCGGTGCCGAACGCGATCATGTGCTCTGCCAGGATGCTGGCGCCTGCCGAGGTGCCGCCAACGGTTGCGCCGTGGTGGTACGCGTCGTAGATCGCGTCGCCGAACGGGGTGCCGGTGATCAAGGAGCTGAGCTTGAGCTGGTTCCCACCAGTCATGAAGACTGCGCTCGCCGTTCTCAGCCGCTCGACAAGACGGGGATTCCTCGCCTGCGCCCGGCTCTCCGGCCGTAGCGAAATGACTTCGCGGGCCCCAAGAGCGGTGAAGACAGTCTTGTAGACCTCGACTACCTCGGCACCCAGCGAAGAGGCCGAGGAAACGACCGCGATCCGCGCATCTGTGCCGCCCGCGGCGGCAGCAAAAGCGCCCAACACGGTTCGGCGCCGAAGCTTCGCCTCGGCACCGCCGATCGCAAACAGTGTGCCGACCATTGGCGTTATGGGTGCGCCCAGCTAGCGATGGCCTCGTCAAGTGCCTTACCCATGACCACACGATCCGGGTCGATGCCAGTCCAGAGCTCGATGTTGATCGCCCCTTGGTTGAGCAGCATGCCTCGGCCATCGAGTGTCCTTGCACCCGCCTGACGCGCCCGCTGCAGAAACGAAGTGTCAGGCGGATTCGGGATGACGTCGCAGACCACCAGCCCCATGGGAATCACGTCGAACAAGAGCGGTACCTCTCCCGAGCCGGGCAGGCCCACCGAGGTGGCATTCACAACGACGGTGGCAGCTGCCGGCACGGTGAGCTCTGGCCGCCACTCAACAGCGGTGCAGTCAGTGGATGTCTGCGAGTTCACTAGATCCGCAATCTCGGCTGCCTTGGCAAGGTTGCGATTGGCTACCCAAAGCTCAGCTGCTCCGGCGAGCGCCAGCTCGACGGCTATCGCGCGAGCCGCACCTCCGGCGCCGAGAATCAGAGCCCGCTGTCCCGCCGGTTCGACGAGAGTGCGCAATGAACCGAGAAAGCCCTGACCATCGGTGTTTTCCCCGATCCATCGGCGGTCGCGGCGTACCGCGCAATTTACTGCGCCGATGAGTCGGGCCGACTCGGCGAGCTCATCGAGTAATTCGATCACTGCCACTTTGT
>DATDKX010000257.1:0-5814 GCA_036519615.1 Propionibacteriaceae bacterium | reverse complement strand
GCGCGCTGTCAGTCCCCCGCCTTAGTGTTGACCGCGACCATGACGCTCTATGTGCATCGTGCCGAGCGTGCAGACCGATTGGTCACTGCTCTCGGGGATTTACTGAATACTCCGCTGCCAGATCCGTTTGCCACGGAGATCATCAGCGTGCCAACGCGGGGCGTAGAACGCTGGCTGTCCCAAGGACTGGCGCAGCGTCTCGGAGCCTCGCCCGGTCGCAGCGACGGCGTCTGCATCGGCGTTTCCTTTCCTTCACCTCGGCGAGTGGTAGCGCGTGCCCTGGCTGGCAGCGCGGACGATGAGGACATCGATCCTTGGCAGCCATACCGTGCCGTGTGGCCGCTGCTTCGCGTCATCGACGGCTGCCGCGATGAGCCCTGGGCTGCTGTGCTGTGGCACTACCTTGGCGGCGGCTCCGCGGAATTGAACACGCTTCGTGCGGGGCGGCGTTGGTCGACCGCGCGGCATCTCGCTGATCTTTTTGCCGCGTACGCGGCGGTCCGGCCGGCCATGATCGACAACTGGTCACAGGGGCGTGATCTTGATGGCTCCGGATATCTCTTGCCCGCCGATCGGGCCTGGCAGGCCACGCTCTGGCGTCGGCTACGCGATGAGCTTGGGGCGCCAAGCCCCGCGGAACGTTTAGGGTCAGCGGTGGCCAGACTCCAGCGGGAACCAGAAAGCAGCGATCTCCCCGAACGGCTGTCGGTATTCGGCGCGACTCGGTTGGCTCCCGACCACCTGCGCGTATTCAACGCCCTTGCTGATCATCGCGATGTGCATTTGTGGTTGGCCCATCCCTCCCCCGCGCTTTGGGATCGCGTAACGGCGGCGGCCCGAGGCAACGGGTTTCATTCCACGCAGCCGTTGCGACGCTCCGAGGACACCACAGATGCCTTGGTACGACATCGGCTGCTGGCATATCTGGGCCGCGACGTGCGCGAACTGCAACTTGCCCTGACCAAGATCAACCCGAATGCCGTCGATATGCATCATTCGGCAGCTGAGGCCACCCCACAGCCCACGACCTTGCTCGGCCATCTGCAATCCGACATCGCGGCCAACCGCGCGTCGCCAGAGGACAGCCGACCAGTCCTTGGCGGGGACGATCAGAGCGTGCAATTCCACGCCTGCCACGGTCCTGATCGTCAGGTGGAGGTGCTACGCGAAGTACTCGTCGGCCTGCTCGCCGACGATGCCAGCCTCGAGCCTCGGGACATCGTCGTGATGTGCCCCGACATCGAGAAGTTCGCACCGCTGATCGCCGCCTCGTTCGGCTTGGACACCCCTGAGACGCAGGCCGAGCATCCTGGCCACCGGCTCCGGGTGCGGCTGGCCGACCGATCTTTGCGGCAGCTGAACCCGCTGCTCGCCCTCGTTAGCCGGCTCGTTGCCCTCGCCGACTCTCGGGTCGGTTCAAGTGCACTGCTCGATTTGTGCGCCGTGCCACCAGTGGCTCGGAAGTTCGGCTTCAGTCAGGACGACCTGGAGCGGCTGCAGGATCTCGTGCCTCGGGCAGGTGTTCGCTGGGGATTCGACGCGGCGCACCGCAGCCGATTCCAGATGGGCGAGTTTCGGCAGAACACCTGGGCGGCCGGCCTTGAGCGGCTGCTCCTCGGGGTCACGATGGACGAGACCGATCAGCACTTCCTCGGCACCACGTTGCCGTTAGACGATGTCGACGCCGGCGATGTTGATCTTGTCGGACGGCTCGCCGAGCTGGTCGCGCGGGTCAAGACGCTGACAGCCGCCTGCAATACCACCCAGCCTCTTGATGCCTGGGTAGAGCTCTTCAAGCACGCAATCGAGTTGTTGGCGTCTGTTCCAACCGCCGACAGCTGGCAGCTGAGCCACGCCTACCACGAGCTTGGTGATCTTGCCCTCGGGACTGATCAAGCCGGCGACGTCTCGCTGAGTTTGCCTGAGGTATCCGCGCTGTTAAGTGACGTGTTCCGCGGACGTGCCAGCAGGGCGAACTTCCGAACCGGCACGCTGACGGTCTGCACGATGCTGCCAATGCGATCGGTGCCGCATCGAGTGGTGTGCTTGCTCGGAGTCGACGATGGCGTCTTTCCACGAAAGCCCGCGCCAGACGGCGACAACATCGTCAGTTATGAGGAGTGGATCGGCGACCACGACGTAAGAAGCGAGGATCGGCAGCTGCTCCTGGACGCGGTCATGTCCGCGCTGGAGCGGTTGGTGGTGATCTTTGCCGGTTCGGATCCGCGTTCTGGAGCGGAGATCCCTCCGGCGGTTCCAATTGGTGAGCTGCTCGAAGCTCTCGATACAACGGCACGTACCGAGGATGGCGTGGCCATCCGGACCAAGATCACCAGGCGGCACCCGTTGCAGCCCTTCGACGCTGCCAACTTCGTGCCCGGCGGGCTCGGCTCCCGGGACCGGTTCAGCTTTGATCGCGCCGGTCTGCGAGCTGCACGCGCGGCATCCCGAGAGCGTCGCTCAGCCGTGCAGGTCTTCGGCCCCGCGCACCTATCAGATCCCGCCGCAGACGGCCTGGTCAGCCTCAGCGATCTAGTCCGCTTCTTCAACCATCCGATCCGAGCCCTTCTCTATGACCGGGGTGGGCTGGGAATCATCCGGCCGGATGAGACTCCCGACGAGCAGATTCCGGTAAGCCTTAACGGTTTGGATGCCTGGAGCATCGGGGACCGACTATTGCGGCTCCGCATCGCAGGCCACCAACCCGAATCGCTCATAGCAGCCGAGTGGCGACGTGGCTACCTGCCGCCGCGTGGTCTGGGTCAAAGAGCGATCCGCGAGATCACCGACCAGGTTGAACAACTCGTAGAAACCGCGCAGCCGTTTCTCAGCGATCGAGCAGCCCCTTACGAGGTACTGGCCGAGCTCGAAGCTGTGCGGCTTACCGGAACCGTGAGCGGGGTGATCGGCGACTTCATCGTCCATGTCAGCTACTCCAAGCTGGCAGCGAAGCAACGGCTGCAGGCCTGGCTGGAGCTTCTGGCCTTGACCGTGACCGATCCCGGCCGGTGTTGGCGGTCCGTCACCATTGGACGCGGAGGCTGCTCGCAGCTAGGACCAGTGGACCCAACCTGGGCCGGTCGCGTCTTGGCGGATCTGATCGACCTCCGCACGACTGGACTACGCGAGCCGATCCCATTCAGTCCGAAGACCTCAGCCGAGTACGCGGCGCTGCGCTATCGAGACAGGCTGCCCCAGCTATACCGACGGCGGCTGGAGAAGCTCTGGGCCGAAGATCGCGATGAGGCGTACGCGCGGTTCTTCGGGTCGAGCTTGGACGCCATGCTCGACCAGCCGTCGATTCCCAGCGAAGAACGCGGCAGCCTTGCCGAACCCAGCCGGTTCGGAACCATCGCGCGCAGAGTCTTCCAGCCGCTGCTGTCTGTGGAGAATCTGCGATGACCAGCGATCCGCCTGCGTTCGATATCTGCGGCGAGCTGCCTACCGGAACCACCATGCTGGAGGCGAGCGCCGGCACCGGCAAGACGTACACAATCGCAGCACTCACCGCCCGCATCATCGCTGAGGGAGCGGCTGAGCTGAACCAGCTGCTGCTGGTCACCTTCGGTCGGATGGCGACGAATGAGCTCCGGCTCCGAGTCCGAGAGCATCTCGTTGCCGCCGAGAGCTGTCTGGCTGCTGCGATCACCGAAGGCGCCGCAAGCGGGTCGCTCAGCGATCTCGAGGTGCTACTCTCCACCGGCGATCCGGAGGAGCTCGAGGCTCGCCGCGGCCGGCTGGCGCACGCGCTTGCTGAGTTCGATGCCGCCACCATCGCTACGACGCATGAGTTCTGCCTGCAGATGCTCGATGGCCTGGGCGTACTTGGTGATCGCGAGCCGCATGCCACGGTCGTGGAGCACCTGACTGATCTGACCCGGGAAGTGACCACTGACCTCTACCTACAGCGTTACGCCGCAAGCGGCTCGCCGCCTATGACATACGACGAGGCGTTGGAGGCGGCCAATCATGCGGTCCAGGCGGTGCATGCTCGGCTCGCTCCCAGTGGGCTTGGCCGCGATGACCCGACAGGTAGTGGGGAGCGGGTGGCGTTCGCGAGTGCCGCTCGGCATGAGGTAGAACGCCGCAAACGGCTGGCCAACCTCTTCACCTACGACGACATGCTGACTCGGCTACGCGATGCCTTGGCCGATCCTGAGCAAGGGCCCGCAGCAGTCGGCCGGCTGCGCAAGCGCTACCAGATTGTCATGGTCGATGAGTTTCAAGACACCGACCCCATCCAGTGGGAGATCCTGCGTCGCGCGTTCCATCGGTATTGCACGTTGATCTTGATCGGCGATCCGAAGCAGGCGATTTATGCGTTCCGCGGTGCCGACGTCTTCAGCTATCTCGATGCGGTGCGACAAGCCGACCAGGTCAAGACGCTAGCCGTCAACCGTCGCAGTGACCAAGCCCTGGTCGATGCACTGTATGTGCTGATGGGCGACGCCGCCTTGGGTGACGAACGGATCGCCGTACGTTCTGTGGCGGCTCAACATCAGCAGCGGCGACTGACTGCACCAGCGAACGGGCCTGTCGGAAACAGCGGTGGCCTCGCGGCACCGATCCGGGTTCGGGTCATGCCGCAGGAGGTCGATGCGGAGACGGTGCCGAGTGTGGCAACCATCCGGCCTCAAATCGCTGATGATCTTGTCGCTGACATCACGGCGTTGCTGGGTTCGGGTGCCGAGCTGCTCGACGGACAGCGTTCGCGGCCGCTGCTCCCCTCCGACCTTGCCGTTTTGGTACGCAAGAACGAACGCGGCGAGGCGATCCGGGATCAGTTGATCAAAGCCGGCGTACCCGCCGTGATGCATGGCGCCAGTTCGGTCTTCGCGTCATCGATGGCACAGGACTGGCTAACCCTGCTGCTCGCCCTCGAACAAACACGGCAACAAACGGTCCGGCAAGCCGCCCTGACGTGCTTCTTCGGCTGGACCTTCGCCGATCTAGTCGCCGCCGGCGAGGAGTCGTTGATTGAGCTCACTCAGCGCGTCCGTTGGTGGAGCAAGGTGCTTGAAAGTCGTGGGGTCGCCGCGCTACTGGAAACCGCGACAACTGATGAGCGGATCCCTGAACGTTTGCTCAGCCTGGGTGGTGGCGAACGAATGCTGACCGACCTACGCCATCTCGGCCAGAGTCTGCACGCGGCGATGACCTGCTCCCAGCTCGGCGTCAGGGCGCTCGTCGAATGGCTGCGGGCCCGTATCTCCGAGGCACACCACACCGGCATGTCCGAAGTAACCCGGCGCCTGGAGACAGATGCCAAGGCGGTGACGATCTTGACTGTGCATCGCAGCAAGGGCTTGGAGTTTCCCATCGTCTATCTCCCCGAGGCCTGGGATCGGCACGCCAGTGGCGGCGATGAGGGCCGGATCCTGAGATTGCATGAGCCGACGACTGTAAGTCATGGCGAATGCGTCCTCGATGTCGGAGGTCGGCACGGTCCAGGAAGGCCCGAGCGGTTCGCGCGCTACCGGGAGGAGGAGTCCGGCGAAGACCTACGGCTGCTCTACGTCGCGTTGACACGAGCGAAGTGTCAAGTAGTGACCTGGTGGGCGCCATCCTTCAACACACCGCCCTCGGCCTTACAACGCTTTGCTTCACGCAAGTCCGGTGATCCGCCGATACCGACAGCGGCCTATCCACTGAACGGCGATCCCTTCACCCGTCGCGAGCTTGGTCCGGAATTCAGCGTTGAGGAATTGGCTCCCCGCGGCTTGACCGAGTGGCGGCTCCATGCCGAACCGCAGCCTGTGCTCAATGTGCGCAGCTTCGAGCGCGAGCTCGATCTGACCTGGCGGCGGACCTCCT
>DATDKX010000256.1:0-9053 GCA_036519615.1 Propionibacteriaceae bacterium | reverse complement strand
CCCCAGATCGGGGACCTCGTTACGCGGCCCTGCCTGAGCGTGCGGGCCCGATGAAGGCGGCCAGAAAACGTCTCGGCGTGCTGCCGCGCTCGGTGCGTTGGGCCCAAGTTGGGCCCAAACCATCCGCTCGTCGCTGGGGTTGTGCCGCGACCGGCGGGCGATCACGAGGGCTATTCTGCTCAGGCCAACTTTCCCGGGGGAAAGGAACGCCCAGTGTCGACGGCGATCGTGTCGAACGAACTTGAGCATCACATGTTCCCGGTCGTGCGATATACCCAGATCGGCGGGAGTGCGGCCGGACCTACCGCGGTGGCAGGCTCGGCGTTTACATTCGGCGAAGGAACGCTGGTTACGTGTTGGCACTGCGTCAAGCAACCGCTCAGACCTGATGAGTTCTAAGGGATCGCCGTCCGCCGAGGGAGCATCGAATCACCGTATGAGTTCTGCTCGATCGACAACCTCGAAAGGGACCACAACGGTGCTGACCTCGCTCTGGGTCACATTGATTGGATGCCTGGTCGTGGCCTAACGCTGGCCAACGATCCCGTGCAGTGGAGCGAGCGGGTCGAGACGTACGGCTATCCCTTTCCGCTTGCCGTGCCGGACCAGGTGTATCCCGACTACAAAGCACTCCACTTCTACTCCCGGTTCCTGCGTGGCTATGTGACTGTCTCGCGAGGGACGAAGCCGAGCGGCCAGTGATTGACCTCGACATGCTATGCCCGCCAGGGCTGAGCGGCGCTCCGGTGATTCGCGAGGATCGCCGAGACGTGATCGGTGTCATCTTCGAGGAACAGACCACCACGATGTACGAACGAACCGTGATCTTCGGGCGGGCGCACAACGTGGACGTTTTGCGCTCGGCATGCGCTGCCGTGACCGGGGGGGCGGCCACTGGTTGAGCATTTGCAGAGCACAGATTGACCCGGCCCTTGATCAACAACAGAGGCGAACTAGGGCAGTTAAGCCGGAAAAGTTGGTCGGCTACTGCCTTGAGAGGGCCAATCAGGGGTTAACGGCTGGCGTTGGTGACCGGTGAATGTGCCAGCTGACTAGGCCATTTGGTTAAGTCGAACGTTGGCAGCCGTTGGACGTTTGCGAACGTCTTGTGTACCCAGTGTGTACCAAATCCTGATCTTGGTATGGTGGATCAACCGTATCAAGATCAACTACCCCCACATGTAAGTGGCCGACCAGTGCTGGAACACCGGCTGGGCCTGAGATCCCACTGTCTAGGAGTGAGACCCATGTCCAAAATGACCGAGCTGGCCAGCGGTGCCATCACCGCAGCCGAGATGCTCGCCCTCGCGGGGCGCACGAACCGGCTCTGAGCCAGCTGGGAGCGCGCAATAGGCCGCAGGCCTGGCGAGTTGGGGCGCGTTTGCATGTTGTTATCGGAGCGCGATAAGACAGGCCGCATCCCGCACCACCGGTACACCGCAAAGTGGTACGGCGCGCATGGGGTGCTCGTTGCCCTCGCCGAACTGCGCTACGCCGCCGGTGATGTGTCATTGGTGGCGTTGCGCGATCAGATGATGGGCTGGTTGTTCTCCGAGGACTAGCGCCGGAGGGCAGGCGTTCACGGACTCCCGACGCTGCACGCCTCGATCGACAGCAACGCGGTCTGGTCAATGTTGTTGCTTGGCCTCGCCGATGAGCGTACGGAGCCGCTGATCCAGCGTAGCTCGACAAGCAGTGGCCGGATGGCGGCTGGAACTGTGACCGTCGGGCCAGCGGCGCCGGCACCAAGCGGTGCTGCAATAAAAGTGGGCGGGTACAGAGCTTGAGGAGGTCACCATGGGCACACCGATCCTTGCGTCAGAGAATCCGATCCTGGCGCAGATGGGCCGCTTCTCGGCCGCCTATGGAAAGAATCTGTCGGTCGACAGCCTTCGATGGCGGTATTACCGCCTGGGCGACGGGCCGGCCGTCGTGTGGCTGACTGGCGGCCTGCGCCGGGCAGCCTTCGGCTTCGGATTCCTGCAACTACTGGGCCGCCGCTACACCGTCTTGGCGCCGGACTACCCGGTCCTGGGAAGTTTCGAGCAGTTCGACCAGGGCTTGAGCGCCATCCTGGATACGGAGCGCATCCGACGCTTCCATCTCGCCGGCCAGTCTTACGGTGGCGTATTGGCTCAGCCGTTCCTGGCCTGCCACCCGCAGACGGTGGATCGGCTGGTGCTGTCCAGCACCGGCCCTGCCGACTACGGCCGCGCCTGGCTGCCAGTGGAGTACCTGGCTATCGGCCTCGCGCGGCTACTGCCCGAGCGGCGAGTGAAGCGGCTGTTGGCTCGCCAACTGGGCAAGGTACTCAACACCGACGCGAAGGACCGTGAGGATTGGCAGGCGGCGGTACGCGAGACCCTCGAGCACGACCTCACCCGCGGCGATGTGGTCTCCCACTTCGCGGTGGCGGCCGACATCATCAAGACGCACTTGATCCATCCGGGGGCCTTCCATGCTTGGAATGGGCGAGCCGTGGTTCTGCGTGCACAACGATTCCACGCAAACAAGGCGGGACCTGCCGCGGTACGAGCGGCTGTTCGAGCGGCCTGTGAAAGCCATAAGTATGGGGCAGGCCGGCCACGCCGCCGCCCTGTTTCACCCGCCACGGTATGTGCACTGGCTACAGCAGGCCCTGGCCTGATCGCGATGGTCGATCTCGAATCTCGCTGATTGGGTCAGGTCTGGGCCGCGGCGGCTGAGGCCCGTCCTCCTCTTACCTGAACTGGGCTCGGAGGTGCGATGATCAGTGGGCAGTGCGTCTGTCTCATGACATTGCGAGCTACCGACCAGATCCACGAGCCCCACTGGTGTGGTCGGCCCACAACCAGCACACCCGCTGACCGCGACCAGCGCACCAACTCGGCATCCGGATCACCTGAGACCAGCGTCGTGGAGACGGTTACATCGGGGTGATCTTCCTTCCATCTGGAGAGCAGAACCGAGAGTTCGAACCCAGCCGCTTCGACGTCACGAGCCGATGTACCAATGCGCTCAGCGTGTAAGACAACGAGCCGAGTTTTGCGCAGCTGCGCCTCTCGAAACGCCACGCCCAAGGCGGATTCGGCGCTCGTCTCCGCATCGAGGGCTACCACGACCGGCTGAGGCCTTCCGACATGGCCGGTATGCCAGCCTCGGGGAACCACGACCAGCGGACAGTCCACCCGTGGCGCTACCTGTGAAGTGATCGCTCCACGAAGAACCCGCTCCCCCCATGACACGTCGTCGCGACCGAGCACCAGCATCTCGCCCCGTCGTGCAACGACATTTAGTACGGTCGTCGCATCGCCAGGCTCGGCCAGGGTATGCACGTGAACGCGCCGGGATGTGGCCAACTGCGCGGCGGCGGTAGCCATCAGCTTCTCGGCTGCCACGCGCGAGGCCGACATGACTGCCACCGTCTCACGGGCTGTCAAGGGTGGGGGCGGTGGGAACGCGTGAACCAGCAGCAGGTCGCAGCCTCGCATCTCGGCAGTCGCCTCCGCGTACCGCGCAGCCGCCAGCGACTCAGCGGAGCCGTCGATCCCGGCCACGACGAGCGGACTGCGCGCTGTCGGGACACCAGTCTTTGTCGCGGCGGACTCCTCGTCTGGGGCGACAGCCGTGGGTGTCTGCCCCGCCTGCTCTTCCTGGGCTCTGCTGACAGTGTGATCATGATCGATTGAAGGCACTGCGACCACCGGACAGGCAGCATGGCTGACGCAATAGTGGCACACCGACCCGACCAACCGCTGACCGTGCTCACGGGTGCCGACTACTAGAAGCTGCGCATCCTTTGATTGCCGTACGAGAACTTCGCCGGAGTACCCGCTCAGCAATTCCAGGGCCCAATTCGGTCGCGGGGACACCGCCTCAAACACCGCAGTGATCGCCTGCCGGTAGGTGTCCTCCAGCTCAGTCGAGTACACATGCACTGCTCGCAATTCTGCGCCTGTGCTTTTCGCATGCTGTGCTGCCCATTGCAGAGCGAGCTTGCTCGACGGCGAGTCGTCCAGCCCCACGACGATTTCGTTCCTCATCCCGCACCTCCTCGTGCCGGGGCGACTTCCGATACTCTCGATGGTGCTCGCTGTTGGTGCCGAGAGCCACCGCCTTTAGTAGCGGGTCCAGTGGGACGTTCGTCCCCAAGAGACTGGTACATCACCATCATTCCATCGCCAAGCGGGAGGCGGGGCTGTCGTCCTCGACGGTGCGACTCATCTACACCGTCTGCCGTGCCGTGCTCGACACCGCGGTGCGCGACGGCATCGTCCGCCGCAACGTCGCCGCCGCGGTGAAGCGTCCGACCATCAAGCGCACCGATGCGCGCTATCTGAACGCCGACGAGGTGGGGCGGCTACTGGAGGCGGCGCGCGATGACCGGCTACAGCCTCTGATCGTGCTGATGCTTGGGACGGGGCTGCGCCGCGGTGAGGCGCTTGCAATGCATTGGCGGGACGTAGACCTCGCTGCCGGGTTGGTGCGGGTGAAGTGGACGCTCAGTCGCGTCGACCGGACGCTGGCATTCGACGAGCCGAAGACGGAGCGGTCCCGGAGGTTCGTGTCCCTGCCCTCCCCGGTCGTCGAGACGCTCCGGCAGCATCGCGTGGCACTCGCAGCTGAACGGCTGGCGGCGCTCGTCTGGCAGCCGTGGCCAGAACACGACGACCTGGTGTTCCCTACTCAGATCCGCACGCCAACCGACCCGCGGAACGCGCTCCGGACGTTCGCGAGCATCGCAGAGCGTGCCGGCTTGACCGGCGTGAGTCTTCACACTCTCCGGCACAGCACGGCCTCTGCGCTCATCGCGTCCGGCGCGCACATCAAGGTCGTGCAGGAGATGCTCGGGCACTCGTCGTACGCGATCACTGCGGACATCTACAGCCATGTGAACGTGGAGCAGCAACGCGAGGCCGCCGAGCGGCTCGGTGAGGCTTTCCGGTGGTGACGACTCCGGTGGCTACACCCGTGGCTACATTCAGCCAGTCCGGCTAACGGAGCCGAGAGCGAAACCTGCTCTCATTAGGGCTTTCACTGTCGGGCTGGCGAGATTTGAACTCGCGACCCCTTGACCCCCAGTGTTGGGCAAAACGTCCGCCGAAATCCGTGCTAGTACGTCTCCCCTGGTCAGACGCTGGTCTGTACCCCGGCGAACGCTGGCGGCAAGTCCTGAACGCTTCGCAATTACTGCAGTCGTTACTGCAGCGACGCTCGAAAGGAGGACTAACCAAGATCATCACGTAAGCGGCCCCGAGCGGTGTTGCGAGCACCAGCCCGAGGCCTTGGCAAACCCCTCTCTGACAGGAGTTCACCCAATGCCCAATCAAACCACCCACCTAGCCTCTGGCACCTTGAACGGCCATGACCAGCTGATCATTGAGCTGGTCGAATCCGCCGACGCTGAAGTCCATCCGCCCGTGATCGCGATCCGTTGGCCCAGCAAAGCCACGGTGACGACACCGGCCGCCTACGATCAGGTCGCCGCTAATGTCATGCGGTTGTTGGCGAATGCCAGTACGACGGTGGCCGGCCTCAAGCTTTGGAAGAAGTTGTGACAGAGCCTCGCCAGCCTGGTCATATCCCTCGGGGTGTATGTGAGGCGAAGCGGGGCGGCTGGCGAGGCCGAGGCGTCACGCTACCGAAAGACGAGAGCCCTAGATGCGGATTCTTCGCATTTAGGGCTCTCTCAATTCCCCTGCAGGCGGCACCTCGAGCCTAACGAACAAACCTTCGATTCCGCTAGAGCCGGTACTTCGCGGGACCTAACAACATGTCGGCGGCGTCGGTGACACTGAACCATGTCGACCGAAGACCAAATCCTCAGCTCCGAGTTGCACGGCGAAGCCTTGCTCACCGCCAGACGCCCCGAACTCCAACCCTTGATTGATCATCTCCGTGAGGTGGCGCAGGGCCGCGACGACATCCGAACAGAGTGCGCCGGAATCCTCGCGGGTTCCTGGTTCTCTAGCACCGCCCGGCGAGGCGAAGACCTCATAGCAGCCGGGCTGCTAATGCTCACCGGTCATGTTGATCTTGACGAATTAGACCGCTGGTTGCGGATTGGTTGGGAGCGTCGGCGCGGGGCGACAGTGCCCTACCCGGGGAACGAGGACTAAGCCCGCGTTCATACGGATCGAGAACGGCTTCCGAGCCCGTATGCTGACCTGGCATGACTGGAGACATCTGGGCAGCCAACATGGGCGCGAAGATCAAAACTTCGAACGAGATAGCCACCAGGACTGACGAGCAACCCTCCACACAAGAAGAGATCCTTCACAAGGTTCGCGAGGCTAACCTCATCCGCGATGTCGTTTGCGATGAAATCGATACGGAGCTCAAGCGATCCATCGGTGCCGTCGACGACACGCACCAAGATCACACAAACAGCGAAGATTGACTAGCGCGTTGGCCTCAACCACGTTGGCCACAATCGGGGCCAGCAAACGGCTGTAACCGCGGGGGCCGACAGAGCTGTCAGGACCTGTGCCCGCTTCCCCCTGATCGGCCCACCTTCAAGAAGCTACGGGGGAAGCCGTCAAGCCTTCCCCGCACACCAGCCGAACAATCAACAGCCTGCTCCTGGTTCTGAGGAGTAGAGCCGTGCCACACCGGAGTGTTTTGAGCTGTGACCCTCCTAATGCCCGGCCATACGGTTGCGCTGGTGTTCGCGGCACTCGCCGCACACACACCCACGGACATAGGCGGCGTTAGTTCCGTGCTGGAGTCGTCCCGACGGGTTGCCGTCAGGGCGGCCCCCCACTTGTCGGACCATTCCTCGTCGGTCTTGGTGAGCCGTCGCAACGAGCTTGCGGCTAACATTTCGTTCCAACAGGAGATATATTTCATGGATAAAATGAATGAGCTGGCTGGGCGGGATTTGCTGGCGGATCAGGCGAAAAGAAGTATCACCCGATCAAGGTCCGGGCTAACACGATGTCCGATGAAGTCGCCGCAAGCCTGGACTACGAGTCCAAGCTGAGTCGAAACCATCACAGCTCAGGTCGCTTATGGAAAACAGTAAAGACCGCTCGAGGTCGATATCGATGCTTCTTGGTAATGATTCTACTGTAGCGTAAGACTCTTATGAGTTGGCTCGGAAAAGGACCCTTCTCGTATAAATGTGGACCCCCTTTGTAAAGTATGAGTGAATGAATTCTCATGCGATTTCCGCTAATTGTCGCGAGGCTCGTCGGGGGATCGACATACCGGTAAGATCGAGCAAGAAATCGCCCCTTAGGAGAATGTGATAACACTATCACTCAGGTTAAAATAGCCATCTAGCGTGATTGATAAGCAGGCGTCACGAGCGGTATGCAGCAGTTAGTCAGGGTCACTCCGATAGCGCCGCGGGCCGGTAACATCCCTTATCTGGAAGAGGGAGGAGGTCGAGACAGCATGGCACCCCACTGTGCTGCCAACGCCGTTTCTTCTTCTGGACGACAGACCACACGAGTGATAGCGTTTATTTTGAGGGCTTGGTCGACGGGACGGGTCGGTCGACGGAATTGGGGGCGGGTCCGACAATCCGCATTTGTCTGCGCTGCAGGTACGGTTATGAGGAGCGGATAGTGATCCTATGCACGAAGCCCAGGTCGTCATCTTTCCCTAGACTGGCGCGGTCAAGCCGCCGGGGGTATTAGCATGCCAGCCATCAGCATCAACGTTATCCGGGTCGGTTCCGATCAGTTCACTTCGACCGACCTGGCAACGATCAGCAGCGCGATCACGGTGATGCGCAATACCTACGCCACCGTGGGGATCACCCTGCGCCGCGTCGAACACTGGATCATCACGACCGCGCAGGCCCGAGGGCGCGACATCATCGACACCAACAGCGAAGCCGAGGCGCTCACGGACGAGTGGACGGTTCCGAACAACAATGTCGATGTCTTCTTCGTGAAGCTCTACGTCGGCAGTGTCGCCGGTCTCTCACCGGTCGGCGGTCCGTGCAACAAGGACGCCAAAGGTATGGACGGCGCTGTCGTGGAACTCATCGGCAGCACCACCGGGCAGGTTCTTGCACACGAGGTTGGGCATTACCTCGGGCTGTCGCATGTCACCGGCGACTCAACAAACTTGATGTTTCCTTCCGTGCCAAATGGGGGACTGCTGACCACCGCGCAAGGCAACACCATGAAGACGCACTGCTTCATCGAGGCATGACAGATAAGGAGGCCGAACTGTGGTCTACATTGACATGCCCCTCAAGGAGATCACCCAGGATCTCGCACGCGATGCCCTCGCTGGCCGCGTGGATCAGTTGTCACCATCCGCCGTCCTGGCGCTCATGGAACAAGGGAACCTGCCGGATCTGGATGCGGCGGCTGCCCTCCGGGACGCTGCCCAAAACCAAGAGCTGGATCCTCTAGTCCGCGCGGGGGCAGTCCGGGCGTACCTCCACCTTGGCGCGTCTGATGCTATCCAGGTGCTCTCCGAACTGCTAGGCTCGGACGCCGAGCGGGTGGCCGCCGCCGCCGCCACCGCCCTCGGCCAGGCCGGGACCCCGGACAATCTGCAGGCCATCCGCGAGCTCTGGGAGCGCACGGGCGATGAGATCACCCGTGAGCGGGCATCCTTCGCCCAGACGCTGATCGTGCACCGGTACGGATTAACCGACCAGGACGTCGAGACTTTGGAGGTGGAAGCACTCGACCAGGGACCGCTCGCTGCGCGGGGCCGGCCGTTTCGCGGGACGCGGCCAGGGCCCGAGCGTCGTCGGCGTGCGCTTGGCGCCATGAAGCGCGACTTCCCGCACTTGGATCCCGCCCGGCAGGACGTATACGAGGTCCAGTGCGATCCCCGGCTTATGGCCATCGCGGTGGACCTCGATGTCGTCGACGGGAACGGGGAGCGGCTGGCCAGCCAACCCGCGATGCCGGCAATCATCGCCCTCCAGGATCCGGAGTACGGCGAGTACTCCAGTGCTTTCGTGGTCCTTAGCCGGCCAGCCGGCCAGAACCGGATTACGGTGCAGATCAACCGCCTCGGCGGCGGTGAGGCACTCTATACCGGAACCGGAAGGGTGGGCGGCGAGGCGGCGATGGCTGACCTGAGGACGGCCAACTTCCCGG
>DATDKX010000255.1:0-3425 GCA_036519615.1 Propionibacteriaceae bacterium | reverse complement strand
CCGGATGCCAACACACTGCTCTCCACAACCGACCATTGCCTGCGCTCAAGCCAGTACGTGAACGTGATCGTGGCGGGCAAACAACCCGCGCCGCAGTACCTCTCGATGGACGACGCCATCAAACACTGCACGAAAGGCATCGGCATCTGGGATTGGGCCAGCAGCGATAAAGACGGCCGGACCGACCTGGTCATGGCAGCCGCGGGTGATGTACCCACCATGGAAGCGCTTGCCGCAACCGAGATTCTGCAGAAACGCTTCCCGGAACTGCGCATCCGCTTCATCAACGTCGTGGACATCATGCGATTGCAGGACGACCGTCAACATCCACATGGGTTAAGCGACCGAGAGTTCGTCGCCCTATTCACGCCGACGGCGCCCATTGTGTTCGCCTACCACGGGTACCCCTGGTTGATTCACCGCCTCACCTATCGGCGGAGCAACCACGAGAACATCCACGTGCGCGGATACAAGGAGGAGGGCACGACCACGACGCCCTTCGACATGTGTGTCCTCAACCAGATCGATCGCTTCTCGCTAGCGATCGATGCGATCGACCGCGTGCCACAGCTAGGGTCCAGCGCCGCTCACGTACGGCAAAACCTCGTGGACAAGATCATCGAGCACCGGCAGTACATCCGTACCTATGGCGAAGACATGCCAGAGATCGCCGGCTGGATGTGGCAGGCGTCGGCTCAAGAGAAGGGCTCTCTGGCTGCCACGGAGCCGGGCGTCCTAACGACAGCGGGAGACAATGTCTAGGCGATGCGTGCTGGCCTGTCGAAGCACAGTACGATGCATGCTTCGACGGGCTCAGCGCGCATCGTCGGCTTGATCTTCTGGACTAGGACGCGGCGGGAGTGAAGTCCTTTCCGTCCTGCCTGTGAACGACGAACGAGGCGGCCCGGCGGCCGTCCAGTTCGCTGACGCGCAGTTCGACCTGCGCAAGCTCCGCCTCCTCTGGATCCACCGAAGGCAGTTCGAGCGAAATTGCATCGCCGACGCTCGGCAGCTGCCCAAGCCTGGCCATGAAGAACCCGGCGAGCGTATCGTACGGGCCCTCCGGCAACACCAGACCGGTCTTCTCGGCAAAGTCGTCCAATGTGGTCAGGCCGTCGATCACTAGGTCGCCGCGGATGCCGACCTGCTCTTCGGCAACCACGTCGTACTCATCAGTGATTTCGCCGACCAGTTCCTCGACGAGGTCCTCCATAGTGACGATGCCGGCAGTGCCGCCGTACTCGTCTAGAACCATGGCCAAATGGGACGCGCTGCGACGCATATCGCTGAGCGCGCGAAGCACCCGTACCGTGTCTGGCATCGAGAGCACCGGGCGTGCCACCTCGGCGACCGGTGTGGTACGCGAGCTGATATCGGGATCCAGCAGGTCGCGTACATGCACGAAGCCGATGACGTCGTCGACGGAATCTCCGATCACTGGGTAGCGCGAATGGGGCGCCTTGCTCAGTTCCCGTACCGCGCGATGGGCAGGCATGTCACCGGGCAGGAAGTCGACCTCGGTACGCGGCACCATGACCTCGCGGAGGTTCCGCTCACCGGCTGCGAAAACGTCGTCGACGATCCGGCGCTCCTCGTCGCCAAGGGTGGTCGAACCACTGACCATGGCACGGATCTCCTCATTCGTCACTTCTTCCCGGGACATTGAGGGGTCACCGCCCAAGAGCCGGACCACGATGTTGGTCGAAACGCCGAGCAGCCAGATCACCGGGCGCGCAATTCGGCCCGTGAAATCCACCAGCGGTGCCAGGGCAAGCGCTGTTCCCTCCGCGCGTTGCAATGCCAACCGCTTTGCGGTGAGCTCGCCTATCACGATCGAGACATAGGAGATCACGATGGTGATCAAGACCACCGAAATGATGTCGGCTACCCCGGTGCTGAACCCCATTCGCTCGAACACAGGGGCCAGATCACCAGACAGCTTGTCGGCGCCAAACGCGGCAGCAAGAAAGCCGGACAGCGTGACACCGACCTGGGCCACGGAAAGGAAAAGGTTTGGATCCGACGTCAGCTTAGCGACCAATTGACCGCGCTTGCCTCGATAGGCCAGCTGCCTGACCTGGCTCTCTCGGAGTGAGACCAAAGCAAGTTCGGCGGCGACAAAGATGCCCTGGATCCCCACCAGAAGCAAGATCAGCAGGAAATTGAAGACGACGCTAGACATCGCTGCAGAACGTCAAAGGTCTGTCACAGTCGGCGTCGCCGGTCACCTGAGCAAGCCTAGTGAACTTACCGGCAACGAGTATGGCCGGTGCCGAGAACCCGCTTGCGACGTCCTCGCGTCGCTGAGTTGGATGAGGCTCATGGCCGATCCGAACGCCACCAACGACATACGAGATGAGCGCCCATCCGCACTACCTACCGCGCGCACCTTCCCCGACGGAGTGCCGATTTTGATCGACGCAGAGGCGGGCATCAGGCTCCGGGCCGTTGGCAGACGCGATCTCGCAGCAATCGTGGAGCAGTGCCGAGATCCGGAGATGATCCGCTGGACCACGGTCCCGACTCCAACCGACGGCTACCAACTCCGTGATGCCGAGGAATTTCTGGCCCTAACGGCCGCCGGCTGGACCAGCGGCCAACGGCTCGGCTGGACTATTGAGGGTCAGCGAGGTTCTCGCCGCCGGTTTTGCGGCAGCATCGACCTCCGGGTCGAAGGTGACGGGGTTGCCGAGGTGGGCTTCGGCTTGCACCCTGAGGCGCGTGGCCGCTCGATCATGAGCGCGGCCTTGAACTTGGTATGTGACTACGGATTCGAGGTGGCGGGACTAGAGGGCATCCGCTGGCGGGCGGCAGTCGGCAACTGGGGGTCAAGGCGGGTTGCTGCGAAGGTCGGCTTTGTCTTCGATGGCACTGTGCGGCGCCTGCTCGTGCACCGCGGCGAGCTGCTGGATGGTTGGATCGCCACATTGACCCGCGTTGATCCGCGGACGCCACAGCCGTGGCTCCGTCCGGTCGACCTCTGGGGGGACGGCGTACGACTGAGAGCCTTCCGGACCTGGGATGTCGACCGGATTGTGGAAGCGTGCTCGGACCCGGATACCTCCTATTGGCTTGGCTCGATGCCTCAGCCGTATCAGCGTGACAGCGCACGGGCGTACCTGCAGGGCATCGCGGAGCTAGCCGCCCGAGGCGTGGGCGTGGCTTGGTGTATCGCTGATCCAGAGGACGACAGCTGCTTGGGCTCGATCACCCTGGACGGCCTTGGCGGCTATGCGAAGCGCGGCGAGATCGGCTATTGGGCGCATCCGAATGCAAGGGGTCGGGGCGTCGTCGCGGAGGCTGTTCGGCTGGTGACTCGGCATGCGCGGGACTCTGGGCTTGCGACCTGCCTACTGATTCGTTGCGCAATCGGCAATGCAGCTTCGCGTCGCGTTGCGGAACGTGCTGGCTATCGGGAGATCGGA
>DATDKX010000254.1:0-2234 GCA_036519615.1 Propionibacteriaceae bacterium | reverse complement strand
CAGATGCACGTAGATCTCGGGATGCTGATCGACCGCCTCGGCCCGGACGCCGTGACCCTGCTTCATGGCCTGCCAGGCCAGGCTGCCGTTCTTGGGGTAGCGCATCCCGACGAACTCGCGTTCAGCTGCGCCGGTAGCTACCAGTACCTCGAGCTGCGTGGGATCATCAGCGCTCAGCGTCACGATGGTGACTACATCGGCTGAGGCAAGTCGCTTTACGCTCGTGGCAATGCGGTGCAGGGTCTCAGAGTGCCCGGACTTAGGGTCGAGCAGTTGGTGACTGATCTCGCCAGAGGCCCGCAGCCACTCCTGCCGGTGTCGCGACTCCTCATACAGTCGTGCATTCTCGATTGCAATGCCCGCTGTCGCGGCGAGGGCCAAAACCAGTTCCTCGTCTTCGGCGCTGAAAGGGCCGCCGTCGGTATGGTCGGTCAGGTAAAGGTTGCCGAACACGGCGGCGCGGCTGCGTATCGGAACACCAAGAAAACTGCTCATCTGAGGATGGCCTTCCGGAAAGCCTGACGATCGGGGATCATCGGCGATCCGAGTAAGTCGAATCGGCTTCGGATCTTCGATCAGTGCGCCGAGCACTCCCCGGCCCTTGGGCAGCTCACCGATTGCCCTGACTGTGTCCTCCTCCATGCCCACATGCAAGAACTGCTCAAGTAAGCCATCTGCACCGATAACTCCCAGCGCCGCGTACTTGGCACCGGCGACATCTTTCGCGGTCTGGACAATGCGCCGCAGCACCGCCGGTAGGGACAACTCTTGGACGATTGAACGGTTGGCGCTCAGCAGGCGCCGTAACCGATGTTGAGCTGCAAGGATCGCCGACGCCTGGTCGACGAGTCCGCTCATAAGCCGTTCGACGGACAGCTCAGGATCCTGCTCGGGATCCGTCCAGAACGCCGATCCCGGCTCGCTGTTATCGTCCATGGCCGCCATCTCTGGAATAGATTGTGACGCACCAAGCATCTCAGGCCATGCCCCTGCTGGCGAGCGTCGTGGCTCTCATCCGCCCGGTCTGGGCACAACCTCAGAAGGGCCTATCGGGGACTTTGGCCTCTGGCTGCACCCGCGTACGCGGCTAAGACTTTGGCTAAAGGGGTTAGTGCCATGACGCGTAAGCGGCTCTTCCGGTGGGTGCAGCTGGTAACCCTCGCAGAAGCTACCGGTTTCACGGTGCCCGCAGCCGGGATGGCTCTGACTGCTGCGTCGTCGAGACCAATACTGACCCTTGTCACGATGGTGCTGGCGGGATCGGTAGAAGGCGCAGTTCTTGGCAGCGCCCAAGCCGATTGTCTGTATCGATGGCGCGTACTGCCAGTACGGCGCTGGTGGATTATCGCCACAAGCCTCGGCGCTGCCTTCGCCTGGTCGCTTGGAATGCTGCCGAGCACGTTGGGTGGTCTTAGCTGGACTGCCAGGACCGCTGTTGCCGTCGGAATTGGTGGTCTGATGTTGCTCACCTCGTTGCCGCTGGCCCAGTATTTCGTGCTTCGTGATCATGTCGAGCGGGCGTCGCTATGGATTCCGATCAACGTAGCTGCCTGGCTATTGGGGATTGCCTGGACATTGCTGCCATCGCCCTGGATTGATCAGTCGACACCTACTGGACGCTGGTCTTGGTCTACGCCGTTGCTGGGCTTTGCATGGCAGCGACGGTTGCCGTTGTCACTGGCTTGGGCATGATCCGGCTATTGCCGCCGCCGACGACAGAGAAGGGTGCGAATAGCAAAGATCATCATCAAGAGGTACGCATTATGCCTGGAGTGAATAGAATGACTGACCGATCTTGAGCCATTAGCACAAACTTCCGTGTGTGCGCGCTCTGATACTTGGTGTTGATCTTGCTCACCGGCTGGCGGGGAGCGACGCAGTCACTACCCAAGGACTTGCGCGAATTCGGGATGACCAAGACCGTCGCCGTCGATGTGCTCACCGATGATGATGATGATGATGATGATGCAAGTGCGATCTCGGCGACAGCGGGAGGCGGCGGGCTTATTTGCCGCTAACGAGTTCCTCGTTACCCGGCCGAGCCGGTTGGTGGCTGCCGAGGTGGCTCGACCGGCTCGTCCCGGACGCGCGCTTCGGGCACTGACGGGTCCGCGTGACGGCGGACCGTATAGTCCGTCCATGGATGCCCAGCTCGTGGTCGCGGTGCTGCTCGCGATCGGGTTCGCCGTTACGAACGGACTCCACGACGCATCCAACGCGATCGCCACGCTGGT
>DATDKX010000253.1:0-3376 GCA_036519615.1 Propionibacteriaceae bacterium | reverse complement strand
GCCAGCCGCTTGACTTGCTCGTCATAGTCAGGTGCGGGCTTCGCTCCTAACACTGTGTCTGTTGCGGCGAGCTCGGTCAGGATGCCGTTAGGCCGGCTATCTACATCCCGCTCAAACGTGGCTCCCGGAGGGTCAGGGTCTCCCGTGTGATCCCTGCCAGTTGGAGAGCGCGGTGGTGCACACCGTCGAATGCCCGTCGCAGCGGCGGACAAAGGTTGGCTGGGTTTGCGAGATCTCGTCCAGATCCTTGGCGGTGGGCTTTCGGCGCTCTGGGTACTTCGATTCGTCGTATCCGTACCCTTTGATCCACAGTCATCGCCTCGGCCGAGCTTGGGATGGGATCGCAGATTGGCAAGGAGATCGGAGATGGAACCCAACTCGAGTGGCAGGCAGGCGATAGCGGCGGCCGGAGTAGAGAGGAAGGCCGGATGGGTGTGGACATTTCGAGAAGCCTGGCATCACCGTCTTGCCCTCCAGGTCCCTCGCCGGCTCGGTTTCAGCCCCGGAGCGATCGCCAACCCAGGTGAAGACGTCGTCCGTGACGCGGAACGCCACCGCGAAACTGTCCTCAGCTAGACCCGTGAACACCTTGCCACTAACGAAGAGTTTGGGTGGCCATCGCTTACTCCTCTGCGTGGTCGCGGGAGCAGGCTCCGTCGGCGAAGGCCGCTACCGTCTGTGTGAGGGCGCGGCGAAGAACGCCGACGTTCTCATCCCCTTTGGTAGTGGTCAGCAACCTCATCGAGCGTCGGTGTGCGGTTATACGAGCCGAGGATCGACGTAGATGCCGTGGCGGCCATCGACGTCCGTACCCACATTGAGGCGCCTATGGCCACTTTGCCTTGGATGATGAGCTGCTCGACCGGGAGCGCCTCGCGCTGGCTGCGCGCGCTGCCGGGGATTCAGCTCCTGGTTGCCGCCACGGTCGAGCTCCAGGACAACCCCAAGCCAGCGTGCTTCGTGGAGGTAGTGCTCCGCTTTTATGGCTGACATAGTGAGAGAGCACCACATCTCAGCGTCGATTCACCCAAGTATCAACCGATTCAAAGAAGGGTGTTGAGAAATGGCCCAGGCGAAGAAGCCACAGAAGGAGAACGAGCCCAATGGTCCCAAGTCACCTGAGCAGGCACGGGAGTTTGGTGACCAGGTGGCAGGCCAAGCCCGGGAGATGGGTGAGCAGGCCGGCGAGCAGATGCGCCAGTTCGGCGAGCAGGCCCGGGCGCTCAGCGAGCAGATTCTCGAGACCGCGACCAAGGTTGGAGAGGATGCCGTGCAGCGTTACGTTGGCTGGCTGCAGACCATCGCCGAGGAACAGCGCAAACTTGCGTCATCTCCGCAGGTGAGTGAGATGGACTGGTTCGCCTCGATGCTGAAGGCGCAGGCAGACTTCACACAGCAGTTTGCCAAGATGGTGGGCAGCAGCACCTCGTTCGGGCAGCAGTCCCAGAGTTAGTTCACCACCTTCCGCCACTGGCGCGACGCGTTGCCAAGTTCGGCGGCGATGGCAGCCGCAGCAGCGCGGACAGCCGGCAGCATCTCGCGAAGCTGGGCAGGGGAGAAGCGCACACTCGGCACGGAGACGGAGATCGCTGCCACCGGCCGCCCGCCGCTGTGCAACGGCATACTAATGGCGACGATTGCTCGTTCCCTCTCACCGCGGTTAGCCCATACTTGCGTCTGCTGGTTGTGTTGAGATCTCGACGCAGGAGGGCGAGCTCATCGGAACCCAATCCGAGTTCCGGAACCCTTGACGGGGGTAGAGCCGGTCGAACTCTGCGGCGAGCAGGTCAGCCAGAAAGGCTTTGCCGTCGGACGTCAGATGGACGGGAGGAACAGCGCCGGTGCGCGACTCGTGGGGCTGCTCTCAGCTTCGACGCTGGTGAGAAAGCGGACATCGCGAGAGGTCCAGCGTGAGTTCGAAGTCCGCCATCGCCGGGCCTGGCTGGTACGTGCGATCGGCCCGTTCAGCTCTTCTCGTACTTGAAGGAGAGCCGCAGCTTGGTGCGGTAAGTGATGCCACCGTTGCCGTCGATATGAATGTCTTGTTCGACAACCTCGGCAACTCTCAGGTCGCGGAGCGTCTCACGGGCTGTTTTCACCGCCGCCGCGGCCGCATCCTCCCACGACTGGGTGCTGGTCCCAATAAGCTCGGTAACCCTGTAGACGCTCACGACATCCTCCTTCAAGATCAACCGCCGATTGGAACGGCTGGGACACTGGGGAACTATTCAGGGCTGCGTCCTGATCGTTTCAGAAACCGCAACGCAGGACAAGGCGGAGGCCATGGCAACGGGACGACTCAACACGCTTGTGGTCCGCCCTCGTTAGCGCCAATCAGAAGGCGCTAGCACACCGCTGAACTAGTGCGTGGTCACGGCCCGCCGAACGATCATGGACACGCTCGGCTTCAGTCGCGGCAGCCGATGACTCAGCCCGAACGGCAGATCGACCGCGTCGATGACTCGGCAGCGTCGAGAGAAGGCGCTCTCGGCCTTCCCTCGGTACCAACTGCTCTGGTACGTCCACTCGATAGCACCATGGGGTTCGGCGAGGTCGCCGACCTGGTTCTACGTCATCGCCCTGTGTGCCGACTCTGGCAACTCGGAGCCTACGCGGTCGGTCAGGCTGTCGAGCTCGGTATGGAGCGCGGCGGGGAGCCTCGGGCCCAGCATGGCGAACCAGTCCTCGATCAAAGCCAGCTCGGCCCGCCACTCCTCGGCATCTACGGTGAGCACGGCCTCCAGCGCCTCGGGCGGCAGGTTCAGACCGCCGATATCGAGTGAGGCGGGCAAGGGTACGGAGCCGACCGGCGTTTCGACGGCCTGCGCTCGACCCTCCAGGCGCTCGACGATCCACTTGAGTACCCGGCTGTTCTCACCGAATCCCGGCCAAAGGAAGTCCCCGGTCGGTGACCGACGGAACCAGTTCACATAGAAAATGGCCGGCACGCCGTCTCGGTGCTGTGCGCCCAGCTGAAGCCAGTGTGCGAAGTAGTCGCTAGCCGCGTAGCCGAGGAATGGCAGCATGGCCATCGGGTCGCGTCGCACCACACCGACTGCCCCGGTCGCAGCTGCGGTGGTCTCGCTGGACAGCGTCGCACCAAGGAACACCCCATGCGGCCAGTCCTGCGCCTGCGCCACAAGCGGCACCGTGTCCGCCCGACGCCCGCCGAAGATGATGGCGTCGATCGGGACTCCGGCCGGGTCGCCGTACTCGGGCGCGAGAATCGGACACTGTGCCAGGGGTGTGCAGAACCGGCTGTTCGGGTGGGCCGCCGGGCCCGTAGCCCACTCCGGAGTCCAGCTTTGGCCGCGCCAGTCGATCAGATGCGCGGGTGGTTCTTCGGTCATGCCTTCCCACCACACGTCCCCTTCGT
>DATDKX010000252.1:0-31264 GCA_036519615.1 Propionibacteriaceae bacterium | reverse complement strand
TATCGAACCCACCATCGGTGCGGCGATTCTTGGCGGCGTCACCCTCCCTGGGGTCGCCAACGGTCATAGCCATGCCTTCCATCGCGGGCTACGTGGCCGAACGCACGCAGCGGGCGGCACATTTTGGACGTGGCGTGAGCAGATGTACGCCCTCGCCGCACGGCTTGACCCCGACTCCTATCTCTCGCTTGCCCGCGCGGTATTCGCCGAGATGGCGCTGGCCGGATTCACCGTCGTCGGGGAGTTCCACTATCTACACCATGATCAAGGCGGTCGCACCTACGCCGATCCCAACGCCATGGGACAAGCCCTGATCCAGGCTGCCACCGAGGCCGGCATCCGACTGACCTTGATCGACGCCTGTTATCTATCCGGCGGACTGACAGCAACCGGCCATCTGCCGTTGGATTCGATACAGCAGCGTTTCGCAGACTCAGATGTTGATCACTGGGCGGCTCGAGTGAGCCTGCTGAGTGATCGTGATCGGGTACGCATTGGCGCCGCGGCGCATTCGGTTCGGGCAGTGCCGGCTGAGGCTCTCAGCGTGATCGGTCAGGTGGCAGGGGAGCAGCCGCTACATGTTCACCTCAGCGAGCAACCGGCGGAAAACGCTGTTAGCCAAGCTTTCTACGGCTGCACTCCCACGGAGCTGCTTGATGATCATGATCTGCTTGGGCGCAGAACCACAGTGGTGCACGCTACCCACCTGACCGACACCGACATCAAAACCTTGGGTAGCAGCCAGACATCGACGTGCTTCTGTCCGACGACGGAGCGTGATCTTGCCGATGGCATCGGCCCGGCCCGACGGCTGGCCGAGGCAGGCAGCCCGCTCACCATCGGGTCTGATCAACAGGCAGTGATCGACCCGTTCGAGGAGCTGCGTGGCGTCGAGCTTCACGAGCGGCTGGCGACCGGTCAACGTGGCCGCTTCACGCCCGCCGAGCTAATCAAGATCGGCAGCGAGTCTGGCTATCACAGTCTGGGATGGCCCGACGGCGGCCGGATCGCCGATGGAGCTCTCGCGGACTTCGTCGTCGTCCGATCCGATTCGGTGCGCACCACGGGAGTCCATCCTGATCAAATTGCCTATGCTGCGACTGCGGCCGATATCGATCAAGTCGTCGTTGCCGGGCACACCATCGTTCGGGACGGGCAGCATCAGCTCGGCTCGGCGGCTCGGCTGCTCGCTGTCGCACTGGGTCAGCTGGAGGCCGTGTGAGCAGCACAGTGATCACCGGAATCGGCGAGCTAGTGACCTGCGACGGTACCAGCGCTGATCTGCTAGGCATTCGGTCCAATGCTGCGCTCGTCATCGAGGAGAATCTGATCGCTTGGATAGGGCCCGCTGCTGAGGCGCCGGCGGCCGACACCAAGATCGACGTCGGCGGCCGAGTGATCATCCCTGGTTTCGTCGACTCACACAGCCATTTGATCTTCGCTGGTGATCGAGCCGCCGAGTTCACGGCTCGGATGACCGGCCAGCCGTACGACGGAGGCGGCATTGGCGTCACAGTGGCATCGACTCGCGCTGCCAGTGACGATGAGCTCACTCGCCTCCTTGCTGCCCGAATAGCCGAGCTGCGAGCTCTCGGCACCGCCACCGTGGAGATCAAAAGCGGCTACGGATTGACGGTTGCCGACGAGGTGCGAGCGCTCACAATTGCTCGGCAGTTCACAACCGAGACGACCTTCCTGGGCGCCCATGTCGTACCGGCCGAGTATGCGAGCGATCGGGCCGCCTATGTCGACCTCGTGACCGGGCCCATGCTGGAGGCGGCCGCGCCGCATGGGCGCTGGATCGATGTCTTCTGCGAGCCCCTCTCGCGCCATGCGTTTGACGCTGATGAAGCACGCCACATCCTCAAGGCCGGAGCAGCTGTCGGTCTCGGCCTGCGCGTCCACGGCAACCAGCTCGGTCCTGGTCCGGGTGTTCAGTTGGCCGTCGAGTTGGCGGCGGCCAGTGTTGATCACTGCACCTATCTGGACGACGCGGATGTCGATGCGCTGGCTGATGCAGCGGATACGACGGTGGCAACGCTGCTTCCGGGAGTCGAGTTCTGCACTCGATCGCCTTATCCGGATGCCGCTCGCCTGCTCGCAGCAGGGGTCTCCGTCGCACTAGCGACTGACTGCAACCCGGGGACCTGCTACTCAAGCTCAATGCCGTGGGTGATCTCACTGGCCGTGCGGGAGATGGGCATGACGCCGGCTCAGGCCCTTTTTGCCGCTACGGCCGGATCGGCTAAGTCCCTGCGACGTACCGACGTTGGCCGGCTGGCCGTGGGGAATCGAGCCGATCTCGCTGTGCTGGATGCGCCCTCGTACCTGCATCTGGCCTATCGTCCTGGGGTACCAATCGCGCGCGGATTGGACGTCGCGATTAGCTCCCAACGGGCCAGTGCTCCACCTTAAGCTCTCTCATTGGGAAGTCCTTCGGATTCCCAGTAGCTAGTGCGCCGTCGTTCGCCCACGCTGTTGCCGCTACGAGACAATCGCCCTGGTACAACATCACGCCTCGAGCGGCGAATGTACGCCGCCAGGTGCCCGCCTGCCATGCGGCCCGGGTGTCGACCGGCAGCACAACGAGCCCGGTAAACAGTCGGCGCGCTGCCTCGGTCTCGGAGGCCCGCAGTCCCCGCACGATCTCTTCGACGTTGATTGCCGTCGTTGCCGGCACATCGCCGCTGGCACGCAGCGCCATCACGCGTCCAACCGCTGGTCGTCCGCGGAGAAAGTCGATCAGCACGGTGGAATCAAGAACGCGTAGCACGGATCACCCGGCGCGACGGACATCGGCACGGCGTTGCTCTTGTACCCAAGCTGCTGGGTCGTGATCCCACTCGTGATCTTGATTTTCAATGGCGCCAGCGGCGGCTTCGATGTCGGTCCAGCGGAACTCTTGACGAATTGCACGTTCGATAGCCGAACGCACGAATGCGCTACGACCCCGCGGCCCGCTCAGCTCATCGATCTGAGCCACGAGCTGATCATCGAGTTCTATGTGCATTCGCATGTGTAGAGCTTAGCACATAGCATCTCATGGCATCCGCCGAAATGTTGGCGGAGTGATCTGCAGGTTCTTCCAGACGAACGGCGGCACACGACCGAAGAACTCGTGTGCAAAGTCGGCACAGAAGCCGATCAACTGCGTGTCATGTTTGTCTACCGAGAAGCGCATCCCATTGCCTGCAATGCGGAATCCTGGCGGCTGCGCCGCCATTAAGAATTCCATCGTTCGCGGATGGATCACATCCGATGCGAACTTCGGATTGTCGGTGCGCACCGTAAAGCGGTCATTGAATTCCTCGCTCTCGAAGCGGATCTTCGTGCCACCCCAGCCGCCGCCCACTGAGAGCATCGGGAACGAGAAAGGCATCATGATCGCAGTCACGACTTCGGAGTGATTCTCGGTCACCGTGCGCGTCTGGGTACGACCATTTGAGTCGGTGTAGGTCTCGGTGCGTTGCGTCTTCCAGCGGTGAATGAACGCCTCGATCGGCAAGCCGTCGTTGGAGCCGCGAGTCACCTTCTCCGTTGTATGCCCGAAACCCGCAGTGGTCAGGTCGTACTTGGCGATAAGCGTGTCGTCGCGGCCGATCAGCTGCCAGTCAGGATGGCCGTAGAATCCGAATCCCGGCGTCGGCGGTGTCGCCCGATAGGGCGCCAAGGCTCCCGGGTTGAACGCCTGGGCGACCGCGCCGAGCTTCTCGAGATAGCCCTGCAATTGCTCCGGGTCTTTGGGTGTACCAACCGCAACCAGCTGTTGACCGTCGATGCTGAGATCGACCTTGTGCCCTGCCTGGCCAAAGGCAGCGATCGCATCAAGCACAGAGGCGGAGAGGGCCGTTCCGGCATATCCAGCGTCAGCAGCCTGTACTTGATAGCGCGGATCTACCTCAACCTGGGGCAGCTCTACGCCGCTGCGAGCGTGGTCTGTGGACACAAACAGATCCGGGAGGGGTAAGGGCAACTGCATGCTCGCCACGCGGTCGTCGAATTTCGGTCCGCCCTCGCTGCTGGTGTACTCGAACACCCGGAATGGCACCCCGGTTGTGGTCTGGCCGGAGATTGCCTCGTCCACCTTGCGCACGAAGCCGAGCCCAAACGGCGGTGCATGGTGATCAAGAACCGAGTCCAAGGAGGGACGCGACTCGAAGGTCCAACCACGTCCGCGCAGTGCCCGTACGTAGCGCTGGCGGCGGATGATCAAAAAGGCAATGAGACCTACCACGAGCACGGCGACCACGATGAGGATGATCACGATCGTGTTGCTCATACGTACTCCCTACTTGGTGCTTGAGTGCGGTGACCTCTGGGGCGCTCTACGAGATACATCGCGGACACGATGGCCAGGCCGCCAATGATCATGCGTGGGGTGATTGTCTCCCCACCGAGGGCCACCGCGAAGGCCGCTGCCCAGACCGGCTCCATGGCCATGATCACCGCAGCCCGCGACGGCTCAATGTGCGCTTGAGCCCAGGTTTGCAGCACCATCGTCATAGCGCTCGCAATGAGCGCGAGATAGAGCACGATGAGCCAATCACCGGTGCTGTCTGGCAACTGAATGCCGGCACCTGATCCTGCCGTCGGCCACCACGCCGCGACAGCAGACACCAGCGTGATCACGATCAGCTGAACCAGGCTCAGACATAGCGTGGTCTCTGGAGTACTGAATCGCCCTAGGGCCACGATGTGACCTGCATAGATCACTGCAGCGACCAGCGTCAGCAGTTCACCGTAGCCGAGCGCGAAGCCGTGCAGCGCCAGTACGCCGAGGCCAACCGTGGCAAGGATGGCAGCCAGCCAGGTGAGATGCGGGATCCGACGCCGCAGCAGGAGTGCAGTCAGCAGCGGTGTCACCACCACATAGAGCCCTGTGACAAAGCCCGAAACGCTAGCTGCGGTGTGGGCCAAGCCTGCGGTCTGCAAGATCTGTGCCGAGCCGTATAGGAGTCCGAGCAGGACACCGTACGTGAGGGCCCTTCTGAAATTCTCCCGAGCTGCGAGCGTCGGCATTGCGCGAGCAGATCCACCTAAGTTGCGAAGCCGAGGCGCTGCGATGAGGGCAAGTGCCACGCTGGCAATCGCAAAACGGATGGCGAGCAGGTCAGTTACCGGAATCCGGGTCACCACATCTTTAATAAGAAAAAATGTCGAGCCCCAGGCAGCCGTCATCACCAGCAGCGCCAGAAACGCCAGCAGCTCGGTGCGAGACCTGGCAGCAAGCATCGCCCTAGCCTAGAGCGGTGACCCACGTCGAGCTCACTGGTGAGAAGGCCACCTTATTGGCGACCCTGTACGGACGAGCGCTGGACGCCGGATCGGCGCACCCGATCCTGGGTGATCGCTGGGCACGGGAAGTTGTTGATCAGATCGATGTCGACGTAAAGCGCACCGGCCTCCGCCCAGGCGATGAGAAGGCCGTTGCGTTGCGGGCCAAATACCTGGATACGTGGGCTCAGGAGTTCCTCGACCGCCATCCTGAGTCGATCGTGCTGCATCTGGGTTGCGGGCTGGATACCCGCTGCTTCCGGCTAGGTCGACCGCCCGAGGTGGTGTGGTACGACATCGACTACCCAGAAGTGATCGCACTGCGGTCGCAGTTGATTCCCGAAGCCGAGAACGTCTTCACCATTGGTTCATCCGTGACTGACCTTGCCTGGCTGACCGAAATCCCAGCAGATCGGCCAGTGCTGGTGATCGCTGAGGGGCTGGTGATGTATCTGGAAGAGCAGCCGGGGCGCGAACTGTTCAGAGCGATCGTTGAGCGGTTTCCCAGTGGTCAGTTGATCTTCGACTCACTGAGCAGCTTCGGCATAAAGATGCAGCGCTTCAATCGGGCCGTGGCAACGGTTAAGGCGCAGATGCATTGGGGCATCGATGGGGTTGCCGAACTGGAGTCCATCGCGCCCGGATTGCGTTGCGTGACTGCGATGAGTGCTTTCGACTTACCCGGTTATGAAGATCTCAAGCCGCGGTTCCGGATCATGGTCCAGCTCATGCGGCACGTCCGAGCGATGAAGAACCTGGCGATCTTCTACCGCCTGGAGTTCTAGAGCCGGTCTCACGGTCGTACTCGCGGCGGGTACACCGCGCTGTGAGAGCGAGGAGTTTACGACTTGGGGAGTGACCGTCAGACGACGTACAAGGTGATCGTGGAGCCTTTGGGCGCTTCCGTACGCGCCGGCGGGTTGGTGTAGACCACGTAGCTAACTCCAGGGCGGTTGATCGCAACCGGCTGCACCTTGGTCTTGAAGCCAGCCTCCCGCATCACCTTCCTGGCTGCTGGAACCGCCATCCGCTGCACATTGGGCACCGTGACCAGGTTCTGACCGAGCGATCTGGTGAGGGTGATGCTGTCCCCCGGAGCGCCGTGGCCACTTCGCGGATTCTGACTCGATACGAGATCCTTGGCCACCTTGTTCGAGTACGCGCTCCGCTGGACTACCTGAAAGCCCGCGTTGCTCAAGGCTGCGACTGCGGCATCGTACGGAGTGCCTCGGTAATTGGTGATCACTAGAGGCTTCGGACCATTCGAGACCACCAAGTTAATGGCCGTGCCCTTCTTGAGGCGGGCGCCTTGTTTTTCTGAAGCGCTGAGGACCACGCCGGCCGCCACGTGCTCGCTGAATCCGTTGGCGACCTTGCCAACGGCGAGCTTTGCCTTCTGGATCGCCGCCTCCGCGGCGGATTGGGAGAGGCCAACGACGGCAGGCATGGAATACCGCTCGGGTCCCTGGGACAAGGCCGCCTCGATTCGGGAGCCCTTTTCGATCTTGGTGCCAGGTCCCGGATCAGTCGAGATCACCTGACCACGGGCCACCGTTTCGCTGTATGCGTCAGAGAAGTCAATCCTCAAGCCGGAGTTCCTGGCCACGCGCTGGGCCTCAGTTCTGCTGAGCGAGGCAAGGTCTGGCGCGGTAGTGAACCGGCCCTCAGTCAGATACCAGCCGGCGAGTGCCGCCGACGCGGACAGCATGAGCACCAGCAAGAGGGCCAGCCAACCCCTGCGACGCTTCCGTGCCCGGCGCTCGCGTTCGGCGGCCAAGCGGTCCGCAGACGGCTCGTGCACCGGCCTGGGAACGGCCGGCGGTGGAGCATCGATCATGGTGCGCGTGCCACCGGAGAGTCGCGGCTCGACCCGCCCGGGCGGCATCGGCGTCGATACCTTCTGGGTCACCTCATAATCTGCGCGATCGCGCTGCCTTGGCCTCGCCCCTGGCGGTATTGGTGTGGTGCGCAGCTCACGGGTCAGCTCCGGATCATCGGCCAGGCCTCGCTGGAGCGCGCTGCGAGCCCGCCGTACCTGATCAAGAAAGACCTTTGCATCATGTTGCCGCAGATTGGCATTCCGAGCCGTAGCGCGGGTGACCAGAGCGTCCACGTAGGGCGGAACGCGGCTAGAGGTGGGACTGGTCGATGGTGGCGGTACATCACGATGCACATGCGCGTACGCGATCTGGATGGGCGTATCGCCAGTGTGAGGTTTGCGGCCCGTCAGGAGCTCGAAGAGAACGATGCCGGCGCTGTAGACATCGGATCGTGCGTCCGCGTGCCCGGACATCACAAGCTCCGGTGGCAAATAGGAAACGGTGCCGATGAGCAACCCTTGGGTTGCGGTGTTCGTCTGTGACGAGACGGCTTTGGCAAGTCCGAAGTCCGCGACCTTGATCTGACCGCGGTCGCTGATCAAAACGTTCTCCGGCTTGACATCGCGATGTACTAACCCCGCGTTGTGGGCTGTCGCGAGAGCCGCCAGTACCGGCTCCATGATCTCGAGTGCCCGCTTTGGCGGCATTGGGGCTTCCCGATTCAATACGTCGCGCAGTGTCTGTCCCTCGACGTACTCCATCACGATGTAGGGTCGGCTGTTCGAGCCTTCACGGTCTTGACCTTGATCAAAAACTGACACCACATTCGGATGAGACAGCCTGGCTGCCGCTCGTGCCTCACGATCGAACTTGCGAGCGAACTCGGTCTCATCGCCCAGCCCGATGTGCATCACCTTTACTGCGACCGTACGGGTAAGGCGGGTATCGACAGCCCGATACACGGTAGCCATGCCACCGCGGGCGAGCCGCTGGGTGACCTCGTAGCGACCGTCCAAAAGGCGACCCACCAAAGGGTCGCCAACGGTCGTCATTGTCACGTCTGCTCCATACACGGTGGGGAAGGTGGCCGTGCTGGCCTCGGGCCCGAGTCTAGAAGTCACCTCGTACTGCCACGACCAAGGCGCGCCGCCGCTGCTGGATTCGTCGCGCATCAACGATTAGTCGATCCGTCCGGCATGAGTCGAGGATGCCTCAGGGTAGCGGCGAACCGGAATTCGTCCGGCGGAACGTGCCAGCCAACCGGCTGCACCTCTGCGTCGTAGCTTTCGGCTGAGGTCACCGGGACAGTTTAGTGTCGCGGTGATCCGTGCTTCTTGCCGTCGATTGCGTCGCGATGAGCCACCTCTACTGTGTGGATACGGCACTTCGGAGGAGTATCACGCTGCTATGGAACTTGGGCTCACCACATTTGCTGAAATAACCGATCCAAACACCTCTCCAGGCGAGCGACTACGGCAGGTGGTTGAGGAGGCCAAGCTCGCCGACGAGCTCGGCCTCGAGGTCTATGCCATCGGCGAGCATCACCGGCCCGACATGGCAGCGTCAGCTCCGGAGATCATTCTTGCGACAATCGCCGGTCGCACGAAGACGATCAAGCTGTCTAGTGCGGTCATCGTGCTCAGTTCGGCAGATCCGGTCCGGGTATTCCAGAACTTCGTCACCCTCGATTTGCTGTCCAATGGACGGGCCGAACTGATGGTAGGCCGAGGGTCGTTTACCGAGTCGTTTCCCTTGTTCGGCTACTCGCTGTCTGACTACGACGAGCTCTTCGCCGAGAAGCTCGATCTGTTGTTGAAGGTTCGCGAAGATCAGCCGGTGACCTGGCACGGCAAGTTCCGATCATCGCTGGACAACGCCACTGTCTATCCTCGCCAGGAAGGTCGGCCACTACCCATCTGGATTGCTGTAGGCGGTACGCCCAATTCAGTTATCCGCGCCGGCACCCTTGGCCTTCCGATGGCACTTGCGATCATCGGCGGCCGGCTGGCGGCCTTCACGCCGTTGGTCGAGCTATACCGCAAGGCATTGGAGTACGGCGAGCACGATCCCGATACGCCCCTTGCGGTACACAGCCACGGCTACGTCTTCAGCGACGAGCGCGCGGCCCGCGCGGAGTTTCTGCCGGCCTATCGCCGAACGTTTGCCAAGATCGGTCGCGAGCGAGGCTGGGCACCGATGAGCGACGCGGCGGTAGAAGAGCTGATCGCGCCCGAAGGCGCATTGTTCTTCGGCAACCCGGAGACGGTGGCTGACAAGATCATCCGGCTGCATGAGCTAATGCGTATTGATCGTTTTGAGATGCATTTCGCTCATGTTGATCATGCACTCACGATGCGCTCGATCGAGCTCTTCGGTTC
This sequence comes from Propionibacteriaceae bacterium, assembly GCA_036519615.1. Lineage (GTDB taxonomy): Bacteria > Actinomycetota > Actinomycetes > Propionibacteriales > Propionibacteriaceae > Microlunatus. Next base: position 21,792 of record DATDKX010000252.1, on the reverse strand, counting down.
CGAGGTCGCTCCATTGGTTCGGAATGAATTGGGAGCTCGAGCGGCCGTTTGAAATATTGGCCTCCTCCCAAGCTGCGCAGTCGGCAGCACGAGGAGGATGACCCCATGCGCGAAGTGGTCGACGGGGTGATCGAGATCCCCATCGCATATGTCCACGCCTACGCCGTTGTCGTCGACGACGGCGTAGTGCTGGTTGATACCGGACTGCCCGGCCGGGCCGACAAGGTGGTGAGAGCAATCGAGAAGGCCCGGCGCCGAATTGGCGAGGTGCACACGATCTTGCTGACGCACTGGCATCCCGACCATGTCGGCGGCGTGGCCGAGCTGCGGCGCCGGTCCGGTGCTCGAATAGTGGCCCATGCCGGAGACGCATCGCGCATCTCCGGCGCCAATCTTCGTCCTAGGAGCCGTTTCATGCGCGTCGTTGGTGCTGTTATGCCCGCCCCAGAGCCGGTTCCTGTGGACGAGACACTGAGTGCCGACGGCCCGATATCGGTGCCGGGGTTCACCGCATTCCACACCCCCGGTCACACCGCGGGCCACGCGTCGTTCCTCCTGGACCGGGCCGGCGGCGTGCTGTTCGCGGGCGACGCGGCCCGGAGCAGACGTACGGGACGGATTCAGCGCGGCCCGAAGATGGTCACCGAGGACCGCGAAGCTGAGTCGGCGAGCATCTCTCGGCTTGCTGACCTCACGTTCGACGCGGCGGTGTTTGGCCACGGCCGTGCGATATCCCACGGCGCGGCTCAGCGGTTCCGAGAATTCGTAGCGCAGGGAGAGTGACCAGTTTGAGACATCGCGTGACTGATAGTTGTGCGTGGCAGGATGCGAGCGTGGTCGCTCTCCAGATTCACAGCGTCTCCGAACCCACTCGCAGCACGCTCTCGGCCGAGGCGAAAGCTCGCGGCGAATCCTTGCAGGAATACCTCCTGGATGTACTTGATCGCGAAGCACGTGACATCGAGAACCGTCGACTCCTTGCCCAGTGGACCGCCGACTCAGTGGAGGATGCAGCCCGGCGGGTCGATCAAACGATGATCATCGCGCACTAACAGCCAACCAGCGGGGACCACTATCGTGGCCTCGTGACCGCCCTGATGGGTCTTGAGGCCCGGCTACGCCTCGCCCGGCTGTACCTGTGTACGGACGCTCGGGAGGAGCAAGGCGATCTTGAAGCCTTCCTGCACGCGGCATTTGCCGGCGGTGTGGACATTGTGCAGATTCGCCAGAAGGGCATGAAGCCCGAGGCGGAACTAGCAGCTCTGGAGATCGCGCGGCAGGCCGCCGCACCGTACCAGGCCATCGTCTGCGTCAACGACTCAGCCGAGCTGGCCGGGCGCTTCCAGGCCGACATGTTGCATCTCGGTCAGGCCGATGGGCCATCGGCAAAGGCTCGCCGATACCTGCACCAGTGGGCGCTGCTGGGCCGCTCCACGCATGCACCTCGCCAGACAGACAAGGCGATCAAGGACTCAAACCTCGACTACTTTTGCGTCGGGCCGGTGTACGCCACCTCCACCAAGCCCGATTACGAGCCGGTGGGGCTGGACCTAGTCCGATATGCAGCCCGCAAAGCCCCCGTCGCCTCGATCAAATCGAAACCCTGGTTCGCCATCGGCGGGATCTCGATGGACAACGTCGACGACGTCATCGAGGCCGGCGCCCGGCGGGTCTGCGTAGTGCGGGCCGTTACCCGGGCTTCCGATCCGCAGGAAGCAGCCGACCGACTCAGCCGCCGACTGCGGGCCGCCTGGAAGGCCGACCCCTCGATGGAGCAGTACGTCTTCCAGGCTTTGTCGTGATTTTTGAGCTGCTCGCGCACCCGTTAGAACTCACGGCGTACAGCTGCCTCGGCAAGTGCCGTCAGACCGGTGAGGCCCTCCTCGGTGATCTCGGTATCGTGCAATGCCTTGAGGGCTCGCTCGTGGTTCTCGTTGATCATCGACTCCACCGCGTCCCGGGCTCCGGATTCGGTGATCACCTCTTGCAGCTCGCCAATGCCCGCGTCGTCGAGTCCGGGGTCGCCGAGCTTCTGCAGCAAAAGCTTCTGGCCGGCGTCACCGGCGTGGGCGTACGCGTGCGCAACAAGTACTGTGCGCTTGCCCTCGCGAAGATCATCTCCGGCTGGCTTGCCGGTGATCTGCGGATCCCCGAAGACACCTAACAGGTCGTCGCGGAACTGGAAGGCACGGCCGAGCGGTGAGCCGTACGCGCCCAGCGCGAAGTACAGCTCATCGTCGCCACCACCGAGCGCCGCGCCCATTTGGCATGGGCGTTGCACGGTGTAACGCGCGGCCTTGTACTCCACGACGCGGCTGGCATCGTCCAATGCGAGCTCGATCGTCGGCCGTAGGGAGCCAATGGCCGGTGCTCGCTGCCGTAACGGGTGAGCCTGGGCCACTATGTCGAGATACTGGCCGCACGTCACTTCCGTCCGCATCGCCTCCACGATGGGCAGTGCCCGCTCCAGGGCGGATTGCTCCAAACCAGCACCGTGCAACATCTGGGCGGACCACATGACGAGCAGGTCGCCTAGCAGGATCGCGCCGGCCTTGCCGAAAGCTGCCGAGTCACCCAACCAGCCTGCGTTGGCATGTAACGCCTCGAATTGGCGGTGAGCGGCGGGACGGCCGCGCCGCAGATCGGAGGAATCCATCAGATCGTCGTGTACCAGGGCGCTCACATGAAGCACGTCAAGGCTTCCCGCCGCCGCCACCAGCGGCTTGAGTTCCTCATCTAACGGGATCCCCGCGGCGGCGACATAACCCCAGACGCAGAACGCGGGCCGCATGCGCTTCCCGCCGCACAGCATCTGGCTGGCCATCAGATGCACCGGAACCAGCTCAGGCCCCATCGAATCGAGCACCGCTGACTGCTCGGTGAGGAATGCGCTGATCTCTGCCGACACCACATCCCTGAACGCCTGCGCCAGTGGCGCTTGCGGATCCAGAACGGCCTCCGCGCTTGTTACCAGCGGTTTATTGACCACATGCTGAGCCTACGAAGTTCAGCTATGAACCCGTCTTTAGGGTGTTCGCATGCCGGCCCGCGAACGTCTCTGGCGCCCGCGGTCGCCGAGCATCGCCGATCTACTAGCGGTAGGAAATCGACCGCTTTTCTCCTTTGAGTTCTTTCCACCCAAGGATGAGATCCAACAGCGCCAGCTCTGGCAGACGGTTCGTGAGTTGGAGTCGTTGGGCCCGGACTTCGTCTCCGTGACCTATGGAGCCAGCGGCGCAACCAGAGAACGCACGATCAAGGCCACCGAGGCTATCGCCCAACACACCACGCTCCGGTCGATGGCTCATCTGACCTGTGCCAGTCAAAGTCGTGATCAATTACGTCGGGTTATCGGCTCGTACGCGGCGGCCGGCATTCATCACATACTCGCGATCCGCGGCGACATGCCGGGTGGTCCGACGGTGCCCTGGGAGGCGCATCCGGACGGTCTGCAGAACGCAACCGAGCTAGTTGCGATGGTGCGAGAGCTGGGCGACTTCTGCGTCGGCGTGGCGGCGTTCCCCGATGCCCATCCGGAGCGGCACGACTTTGATCTTGATGCCCGGGTGCTGGTCGCGAAGGCGGGAGCCGGCGCGAGCTTCGCGATCACGCAGTTGTTCTTCACCGCCGACGACTACTTCGCCCTAGTTGCCAGGGTTCGAGCTCTTGGCTGCGATATTGCGATCATCCCGGGGATCATGCCGATTACCAACGTTCGGCAAGTGATCAGATTCGCTGAGCTGTCTGGGGCCGCGCTGCCCAAGTCGGTGACAGACCGGATCAATGAGGTCGCTGACGATGATGATCAAGTTCGGCGGGTAGGGATCCAGATCGGAACTGAGCTGTCCGAGGAGTTGTTGAGCCGCGGCGCACCTGGACTGCACTTCTTTACCCAGAACCGTTCTCGAGCTACTCGAGAGATTTACGCCAACTTGCATCAGGTGCGGCGTCGAGCGTGACCAGCCGCTGCGTCGGCCGGGTGAGTGCTACGTAAAGCGCCCGGACGCCGCCCGGAGATTCCGCCACGATGTCATCGGGGGTGATCACTAACACTGCGTCGTACTCGAGGCCCTTCGCCTGCTGGGCGGTGATCACGACAACTCGTTCGGCCGCTGGGTATTCGGCTTGCTCCACGTGAGTGGCAAGTTCGTCCTTGGTCGACGGCGGGCAGATGACGCCGATCGTGCCTTCCACCTCGGCGAGCAGCGACCGCACGATGTCGATCACGGCCGCGGGAATGGTGGGATTCTGCGGTGCGGCTTCTGCTGGCATCAAGAGCTGCGGTTCATGGCCGGTGGAGCGCACCGCCGCGGGAAGGTCAGCGTCGGGGAAATCTGCGACGACTACCTTCGCGGCCAGGTTGAAGACCTCCGAGGGGCTGCGATAATTGGTGCTCAGGCGGAAGTGCCGTACCGGGGCTGTTCCGATGATCTCTTCGATCGCACGATTGGCTTCCTGGGTGTCGGCCAAAGAACTCTGCGCAGGGTCGCCGACAATGGTCCAGCTGGCGCTGGCGCCGCGTCGCCTCAGCATCCGCCACTGCATCGGGCTGACATCTTGCGCCTCGTCGACCAGCACGTGCGCATACGTCTCGTGGGGGAGTTCGAACGGGTCTGATTCTCGTACCGTGGACAGCAGATCCGCTGTCGTGAAGACCTCTTGAACGCCGGAGTCAAGATCAGGAAGACCGGCGAGCTCGGGCTCCTCCTGCACTGGCACCGGACCGAGCAGGTGTACCAGCTCATCGAGGAGCGCGCCATCGGCTGCGGTCCAATCCGTCGCATCTCGATAGCTCGCGCTGAGCACCTCGCACTCCGCGTTGGACAAGATCGACGTCGAGATTCGCTTCAGCAGCTCGACGTCGGCCAGGCGGGACAGCGCTTGGGGTGCGCTGACCGCCGGCCACCACGCGTTGAGAAACATCCTGAAGGAGGCAAGTTCTGACACCCGGTCGCCGAACTCCTCAACTTCCTGATCCTGATCAAACGCGTCATCAGAGTCTGGCGTCCAGACCCGCCAAAGCGCTTTCAGGAGCTCCTTTTCGACTGCCTCCCGGGCGGTGTTGAGCTTGTGGTGGGCAAGGACTTGGGAACGGATTCGCGCCAATGTGTCGGCGGTCAGGCCCAGCACATTGCCGTTTACGGTGACGCGCAGCACGAGCGGCACCTCTTGCGGCGGCTCCTGCACCAAGCGACGCAGCACCTTGACCATCCGCAGGCTGCCCTTGATTGCCGCTGTCTGCGGATCATCGACACGATCACCGGTAATCCGAACCACATCGGAAGCGACCGCCCCAATCGAGCGCAGCGTGACCGAAGCCTCGCCGAGGGAGGGCAGCACTCGGGCGATGTAGTTCATGAAGACCCGGCTCGGTCCGACCACCAAAACACCGCCGGACTCGAAACGGCGGCGGTTGGAGTAGAGCAGGTATGCAGCACGGTGCAAAGCCACGACTGTCTTTCCGGTCCCAGGGCCGCCGGAGATCATCGTGAAGCCCTGGTACGGAGCCCGGATGGCCTCATCCTGCTCGGCCTGGATGGTGGCGACGATGTCGCGCATCGTGTGATCACGGGCGCGGCCGAGAGCGGCCAGCAGTGCGCCTTCTCCGATCACCACCAGTTCGTGACCGCCGTGTTCACCGTCCAGAAGATCGTCTTCGATTCCGACCACCCGGTCACCACGGCAGTGCAGTACGCGGCGGCGGATCACATCCATCGGGTTGCTGGGAGTGGCCCGATAGAAGGGCTCGGCCGCGGGTGCTCGCCAGTCGATGACGAGTGGCTCGTAGTCGGCATCACGAACACCGATCCGGCCGACGTAACGGACCTCCCCGTCAGTCCGGTCCAACCGGCCGAAGACGAGCCCTTCCTGCTCGGCATCCAGTACGGCCAGGCGTCGCGCGGCCTGGAATGCAAAGACATCGCGCTCGTAGAGGCCGGTCCCGTCCTCCTCGCGTACGAAGGAGTTGCGGTCCGACTGGTAGAGGGAAAGGCCGGCCCGAGCAACCTGTTGGGCCGAGCGGGTCGCTTCGGCGAGCCGGGCGTACACGAGATTCACATGCGCCTGCTCGGCGGCCAGCTCGCGCTCGATGGTGCTGCCGGCCGGGGATGCGTTTGCCACGTCGCGCTGCGCGTCGGTCAAGAAGGAAGATCCTTACTCAGAAGAACAAACATCTAAGTATACGGAAGTTGGCTGGGTCCCCAAAGTTGCCGTGATCAAGTCCGGTCGCCCAGGTAGTCGTGACAGCCGTACGCCGCGAGGGCGGCGGAGAGCACGACGTGCGATGGGCCGGGGCCGGCCGGCGAGGCTGGGCTGGCGGCGTACAGGCCGGGAATCTCGGTCGTCACCTGCGGTCGGCACAGCCAGCTCGGAAAGCCATTCCACGCCACACCGTACGAGGGACGGGGGAGCACCTTCGTGAAGTCGTGAACTGTCTGCAGCCCCGTGCCGGCTTGTTGACGGAGGTAGCCCACTGTCGGCATGCCGGCATTGGTGAGGCGGACTGTCTCCATCACGAGCTCGGTAGGCGGCTCGGCTTCCTGATGCGTAATGGTCGGAGCTGCTGCCGGGCTCAGGTTGCGCAGCCGACGCCGAATGTGACGCGTCGCGGTGGCCGGAAGCAGCTCGTTGAAGGCCTGCCATGGATCGCAGGTAACGACGACTGCGGCTGCCGGGCGGTCTCCCGCGCCGGTCGATACACCGGCCACCTGACCGTTCCGGATCTTGATGCTTTCGATAGAGCAGCCGAGGCGAACCTCAACCTTGCGAAGCGCCAGGCGCGCCGCCAACGCCTCGATGAGAATTGAGGACCGGCCAACGTCGAATCCGGTGTCTCGGTCCAGCGGCTGTACCTGCCAACGCCCGAAGGTACGCATGATCGACAACTCGACCGCCGCGAATGCCGGCGTCTGCTCCGGAACCGAGCCCGAGCGGTAGGCGACGCTGCGAATCAGTGCCCCAAGGTGCTCGTGATCTATCGATGCTGCGAGGTCGGCGACGGTCAGGCGACGTCCGAACAGACTCCGCCTGATGGTTCTGTTCAGCTGGCGACCGCTGCGCAGCTCAGCCTCCAAACCGAGGCCCCGGAGGGTCTGCCACACCTCGTCAAGGCGATCGAGGAGCTGCTGCCAGCGTTCGGCTACCAAACGGCCGTATGCCCCAGCCACATTGGCGTACTGGCCGCCGCGGTCGGTCGGCAGCGCGAGCTCCGACCCGTCGGCAAAGATCATGGTCGGCGGCGCGGCCGGCTCCAAGGCGTAGCCCATCCTGCCCAGCTCGGCTTCCAGCGGGCGCCCACTCTTTCGGAACAGGTCACGCCATGGCGCCGGGAAACCGATGATCGACGGCGCATTGTCGACCGTGACACCGCTCTGGAGCTGGTACGGCGCCCAGGTTCCACCCAGCTCGTCTGACCTTTCGTAGAGCTCGACGGCATGCCCGGCCTTGGCGAGCCGCGCCGCAGCAGCCAAACCCGCCAAGCCGCCGCCGATCACGATAACGGGATCAGGCATCAGCCTGTCGCGACTCGAGGCAGTTCCATGAGAGGAGCGTAGGGGGTGGGGGTCCTCGACCACTCCCAACGCAGCCATACGCTATGGCGCATGCCTGATCTCGAAGCCGTCGATGAGTCGTGGACGAGCGCACTTTGCGTCGTCGCCCATCCAGATGATCTTGAATTCGGCACCGCGGCCGCCGTGGCCCGCTGGACTGATCAAGGAAAGTCCGTGGTGTATGCCATGGTGACCAGCGGCGAGGCCGGCATCGACGGCATGGAACCGGCCGAAGCCCGGCGGGTGCGTGAGGCTGAGGAGATTGAGTCAGCGAAGATCGTCGGAGTCGACACTGTGGAGTTTCTGGGGCTGCCCGACGGCGTGCTGGAGTACGGAGTTCCGCTACGCCAAGCGATCTGTGCGGCCGTACGGCGCCACCAGCCCGAGATCGTCATCACCAATAACTTCCGGGATACCTGGGGTGGTCAGGCGCTCAACCAGGCCGACCACATTGCCACCGGGCGAGCCACTTTGGACGCCGTACGTGATGCGGGAAATCGCTGGGTGTTCAACGAGCAGATCACCGATGGGCTGGAGCGCTGGGGCGGCGTCAGAGAGGTGTGGGCGGCTTTCTCGCCAGACGGAAAGCATGCTGTGGAGACCACTCAAACCTTCGAACGAGGAGTCGCCTCGCTCGCCGCTCACAAGGCCTATATCGATGGGCTGGGATGGGAATTCTTCGATCCCGCCGAATTCTTGGAAAGTGGAGCGCGCCAAGCCGGTACTCGATTTGGAGTCCCCATGGCAGCCACGTTCGAGGTCTTCAACATGGGTTTTGGCGGCTAGCGATATCAACTCCGATCCCGCGCCGCCGTGGTGAGGAGAAGCGAGGGGACATGCTTTTCGTTCCTGCGCGACGACGAAAAAGGCGGCTTCCCAGCGCGATCCGCGCAGAGCGAGCGCAGCGAGCGGAGCAATCAAATCCGCGCGGCGAAGCGGTAACCCAACTGGATGAACCTGTCGAAGCCGCGATCAGGCAGAATTCGTTCTGCCAGCAAGATGCCGCGGGCTCCGCCACCGACGACGTATCGGGTACGCGGTTTGGAGCTCTGCACCGCCTTGGCGATGGTCTCGGCTACCACCTCAGGGCCAGACGCCAACTGCATCTGATCAACTCCACGCAGCACTGCCCCCATGATCTGGGCCTGCCCGGCGTAGGGGGTATTCGCGGACCTCGCCTCCAGCTGATCGGCCGCGATGCCGGACCATTCGCTTCGGATGCTTCCCGGCTGAATGATCACGACCTTGATGCCGAACTCGGCGACCTCGACACGAAGGCTGTCGCTGAGTCCCTCCACGGCGAACTTGCTCGCGTGGTACCAGCTGCCAAGCGGCTCCCAGATCTTGCCGCCCATCGATGAGACGTTCACGATGTAGCCGTCACGCTGCGCTCGCATCTGGGGCAGCACGAGCTGAGTGAGACGCGCGAGGCCGAACAGGTTTACCTCGAACTGACGTCGCGCCTCCTCCATCGGCACGTCCTCCAAGGCGCCGTACGACCCATAGCCGGCATTGTTGATTAGTACGTCGATGCGCCCGGTCTCGGCGATGATCGCCTCCACCAATGCCACCATGGTTGCGTCATCGGTGACGTCGACTGCTCTGGTGCGAATGCCGCGATCGGCCAGATCCGACATCCGCTCGACGCGCCTGGCGCCGGCGTAGACGGTGTAGCCAAGTTCGGCGAGCTGCAGGGCAGTGGCCTCGCCAATGCCGGACGATGCGCCCGTGATCAGCGCAGTCTTGTGGGAGTTGTCGAGCATGGGCTGGATCATATGGCCCTGGGTCCGAGGGGCTTAGACCACAGGCCTTTTGATCGGAAAACGCCTAGATCAGAGGACACTGAGCGCGTGCGCAACCACAACGGCGGAGGCAGCCGACCAAGCCTGCGGACGGCACGCAACCGGATAAGGAATCGGTCGTCCTTCGCCGCTCCACAGTTCTGGCAACCGTTGCTCAAAGGCAATCGACGCGCGCAGCAAACCCTCAATAAGACCGGTGGCGTACTCCGCCAGCCCGGCTCGAACCAGACCAGCAATGACTATCGCGGTGTCATGCGGCCAGACCGAGCCGCAGTGATAACTCAGCGGTGCATATCCGGCGTCAGTGACTGCCATCGTGCGCAGGCCCAGTCCTGAATCCAGAGCTGGACCTGCTACCAGCTTGGCGATCAGCAGTTCCTCATCGGCGTTCACAATGCCGGTACCGAGCAGGTGGCCGATGTTGCTGGTCAGAGAGTCGACTGGTCGCTTGTCACCATCCAGTGCGAGCGCGGGATAGCGATTCTCACCGGTTCCGCACCAGAAGCTGGCGCGGAACCGATCTGCCAGTTCAGCGGCCCAGGACCGGTAGCGGTCTGCTCCCGGGCGGCCGAACGCATCGAGCAAGGTCGCACCGTCAATCGCTGCCTCGTACGCGTAACCCTGCACCTCGCAGATGGCAACAGGTCCCTCGGCGACCCGTCCGTCGTGGAAACGGATTGAGTCGAAGGAATCCTTCCAACCGTGATTGGCCAGGCCATGTCCGCTGGCGTCGCGATACTCAAGAAGGCCGTCGTCATCGGCGTCGCCGGAGTCAATGAGCCACGCCAGCGCCCTTTCCAGCGCCGGTACCAGTTCGGCAACATCGGGCTCCGGGAGGCCCGCCTGCCAGGCATCGTGCAGCAGGCAGATCCACAACGGCGTGGCGTCGATGGCGCCGTAATAAACCGGCGGTAGCCAGCTCGTACCAAAGCGTGTGGTGGTGCGGCGCAGCTCATGCAGGATCTTGCCCGGCTCCTCGGCGGCGGCAACGTCGACCCGTTGGCCCTGCCGTCGGGCAAGCGTGCGTAGGGTGCCGCGTGCCGGTGCCAAATCCAGTGGCAGCACCATCCGTGCCGCCCAGATGCTGTCTCGTCCGAACAGCGTGAGATACCACGGTGATCCGGCAGCGAAGAAACCTTCATCGGGTGCATCGCGGGTCGCCATCCACAGACCATTGAGATCTTCCAGCGACCTGGCGAACCAAGGCTGGAGGCCATGGTCAACGCTCCGGCTACCGGTCGGGTCTGTGATCTTGAGTGGCGGCGCCGACGGCACGACGACAACACTGCCGGTGTCCTGCACGCCCAGCCGCCAGGGCACGTCGACCTGACCATCGGCGGGCACGGTCACTCGCCAATGCAGAGTCAGCCGGGAGTGATCGTCAGACACCGTCAGATCGGCGCCTTCGGCGACTAGTGACAGCGCCATATCCTCGTGTACCCAGGCGAAATGATCTCCTGACGGTTCCGGGAACGGGGTGGCTTTCGTGTGCTGGCCGACTCTGATCAACTCCAGCGGCGCAAAATCGCACGCCAGGTCAATCCTGAGGTCGACTTCGATGGCAGCTAGACGTTGCGAGCTGATCATCAGCGTCTCGGCGAGCTGGCCGGGCTCGACGAGACGGAACCAATCGAGCCGCAGTTGGGCATCGGCCGCAACGCCGAGTCCCGCGCGAGCCGCGGGGAGCAGGAATGTGAACTGCGCGCAATTGCCGTACAGCTCAGTGGCGAGGTGTTCGCCCGGCTCGCCATTGATTGTGACGGTGAGTCCACTCAGCACCCGTACGTCGGCGTGAATCAAGCCCTGGACCGTTTGCCGATCGTCCCAGGAAGCAATCTCGCCGCTGGATCGAGAGAGTACTTGGGTGGGCGCAGCGAGCACGGTGATCAGGTCATGGAGGAACGGCTGATACTGCTGCGGCACGGTCTACAACTCCTGACCTGTTGAGTTGTCAGCCCTGAATCTAATGCGTCCGATCACCACCGGGTCTGATTCCGGCCTTGCTTATTGAGACCTTGCTTCAGATCCCGCCGCGTCGTCGGGAGGTTCGCGAATCCGTCAGCGTACACTCTTGACGAACTGTCGGGCCTAAGGTGTAGCTTAGTTCTTGTTCGAACAGGTGTTCTAAAAAGATGCCCACTCTGTCCTGGACACTTTGTACTGAATTCAACATGGCATCTGAACACGGCATTTAGTCCCCAACGCGATCGGAAGCTTCGATTCGATGCAGACGTCTCGATGCAGATAGACCTCAACCCTGTCTGCATCGAGTGCCGATCGCTGCTCGTGCATACGACCCTGACAGATCGACCGGAGGACCTTACTCGATGGCCAGCAACGATGATCTGCAGCGTGCCCGCAGCTCCCTTGCCGAAGCCGAGCTGGCACGACGGCCGAGCGACCGGTACTTGGCTGCGCACCTTGCGGCACTACGGGTTGTCGCCATTGTGCTGACTTACCGCGCTCCTACAACGACGGGCCGCTCAACTGGTCGGCCCCCCTCCAATGGTCGGCCCCAGAATGCCTGGCGGATGCTTGCCGAGGTCGCTCCGGAGCTTGCCGAGTGGGCCGCATTCTTCGCAGCCACTGAAGGCAAGCGTGATGCCGTCCGTGCCGGCGCAACCTCGATTGTCAGTGCACGTGAGGCCGATGACATGGTCAGAGACGCCACAGCCTTTCTGCGCTTGGTGGAGCGGGCTGTCGGATTCAGTGGCGTTCGGGATGGGGCTGTTCGAGCCGTGCCGCCCGCAATGGACGCGTCTTCCCGTTAGCTGTCTGAGGGGCGAGCTAGCGTGCTGTCGAACACTCGTTCGACAGGAGGCGTTCGGCATATGCGGCAGCTCAGCCCGAGAATTGTCATGCACGTTGATATGGACGCCTTTTATGCCTCCGTCGAGCTGCGTCGGCGCCCCGAGCTGCGCGGCAAGGCGGTCATCGTGGGCGGCTCACCTCGTGGCGTGGTGCTTTCGGCGACGTACGAGGCACGAGCGAAAGGCGTACGGTCTGGAATGTCGTCTACCGAGGCCAGGCGACTGGCCCCGAAAGCGACCTTCCTCGCACCCGATTTCGACAGCTACACCGCGGTGTCGAAGGCGATCGTCGCCGTCTTCCGGTCGGTCGCGGCGGTGGTCGAATCGGCATCGATCGATGAGGCATTCCTGGACCTGACTGGCGCGGTGCGCATGTTTGGGAGCCCGGCTGAGATCGGTGAATATGTGCGGGCCGTGGTGTCTGATGAACAGCAGATCACCTGCTCGGTTGGCATCGGTCCCACTAAGTTCATTGCCAAGGTCGCTTCGCGGGCTGCGAAGCCCGATGGACTGATTGAGGTGTTGCCTGATCAGGTCGTCGCATTCCTCCATCCGCTTCCGGTCGAGGCGATGTGGGGCGTGGGAAATGTGACCGCACAGAAGCTGCATCGTCTTGGCATCTTCACTGTCGGCGACCTTGCTCACACCCCACGCGCCACGTTGCGGCCAGCACTCGGTCCCCACGCCAGCGGCATCCTCAGCGAGCTCGCGTGGGGCAGAGACCGTCGACGCGTGACTCCCATGGAACCCGAGCACAGCGTCGGCTCGCAGGAGACCTTTGGCCGGGACACAAATGACCCCGATACCGTGCGTCGCGAGCTGCTTCGGATGGCGGATCGCACCGCTCGTCGGATGCGCAAGCAACGCATGCTCGGCCGTACCATCTCGATCACGGTGCGGTTCGCTGATTTCACCGAGTTGACGCGCTCCACAACGATGCCGACAGCAACCGACGTCACCGACGAGATCTACGCGCAGGCGCTGCAGCTCTACGAGCGGCTCGGCGTCGGACGGGCCCGAATCCGCCGTGTTGGCGTACGTGTCGAGCAGCTCATCGACCGACACCGTGTGTACTGGCAACCACAGCTGACCGACCCGGAACGAGGATGGCGAGAAGCTGATCTTGCTATAGATGCGGCGGTTGGAAAATTCGGGCCAGGGGCGGTTCAGAGAGCAGTACTCACTCGCCGGATTTAGCCGGCGCAATGGCGGCCCAATTGCCGGTTTGGGTGTTTCCCATACCTTCGCTGCAACTTAGACTGGAGCCACATCGCCCAGCCAAGGACGGGGCCAATGCCGTCGACAACGGTGCACAAGTCACACGTCAGTGGGTATTCAAGTATCCGAGCGGATCGAATCTCATCCTTGCGTGTGAGAGGCGTATCATGACGGCACGCGTACGACGAGACCTTTGGGAGGTGGTCAGTGGCCCTCTCAGATGAGGAGCAACGGCTTCTCGAGCAGATGGAAGCCGCGCTTGCGGCCGAGGATCCCAAGTTGGTCAATGCGCTGCGCGGGACCAGCGTACGGCGAGTCCATCGGCGTCGCGCGGCACTTGCCGGTGTCGGGTTTTTTGCCGGCCTCGGTCTCCTCATTGCAGGTATCTCGATCAACCCATTCCTTAGCGTCCTTGGCTTCGTCATCATGGTCGCGGCGGCGGTAACCGCCATCTATTCCTGGCAGCACGTCGGCGGCAACGCCGATGCGGGTAATGGACGCGATCGAGCGAAGACCTCCCAGGGATCCCGCGTCCATGATGGGCAAGGGTTCATGGACAAGATGGAGGAACGCTGGCGCCGTCGGCGCGACGAAGGTTTGTGAGTCGGCTCCGCCGACGGGGTTTGTGAGTCGGCGCTAACGAGTCGAGTGGCCGTAACGGGCTAACCCGTTACGGCTCTTTGGGTGTACGCCGGAACAGCGACCGCGGAAACAGCAGCGCCGTCACCTTGTGTCGCCAATCCGTCGGCCCCGCCACACCGTGCCGGATGTCGGCAGTCATCTTTGGTAGCTCGCCTACTGCGCCTCCATCGTCGAAGGCGCGGGCATAGCGAGACCGCTCAACAAGCGTGGCAACCCGGCTCATCGACTCAGACTCTTCCTCATCGAGCCGATTCGCCATCTCCTGCCCAATCGCTCGAGGGGAGCCGTCGGGCCACGATCCGCCGTAGTCCACGACAGTGTCCCTGATCTCGGCCCACGCAGCCTCCACCTGCTCTTCAGCCGGCCCCGTCGCGCTGAGGCGGGTGCTGCGGCGTCGCATTCGAATGGTTGCTGGCGCCGCCAAGATCACCAAGAGCACCAGAGCAATGCCAGTCGAGATCAAGGTCCGTCCCCAGCCAGCACCAGCCGCCTGCCCAGGCTCGTTCGGCTGCACGCTTGGCACGACTGACGTTTCGGCGCCCGGCGAGGTCTCGCTGTCGGTCGACTCAGAGGTCGGGTTGGCAGAAGGATCGGAGTCCGATGATCCGGCGTTTTGAACCGTCCATGCCGGTGCCGAACCAGTGACGCTGGCTGGCGTGGGCTCGAACCGCACCCAGCCGTGATTAGCGAAGTACAGCTCCGGCCAGGCATGCATATCGCGGATCGAGACCTTCCAGACGTCCTGGTCCTGCTCGCCAGGCAGGAAGCCGACCGACACTCTGGAGGGGATGCCGACCACTCGCGCCATCATGGCCATCGCAGACGCGAACTGCTCGCAGTAACCCCGGTGATCTCGGAGCAGGAAATTTTGCATCGCCTCATATCCGCTGCCAGGCAGTGGCTCGGTGCTGTAGGTGAACAGGTTGCTGCGGAGATACGCCTGAATGGCTGCGGCCTTGCCTGCTGCCGTGTCGGCCTTCGCCGTTATTCGGTTGGATAACTGGACCAGTGAGTTCGGCAGATCGGACGGAATGGCTGCAGTGACTGCGGCATCGGCCGGCGTACCGGCAACAGCGTCGTTCAGCTCCCTGGCGTCGGGATCCACGTCAACGCTTTCGACGGTGTAGGTCAGCCGACGAAGATCCTGCGTACGCTCGCGCGCGTTCACCACGATCAATGAGTTGGCATCAAACCGCCAGTCTCCAGCAGCGTCGAAGCTTCGCGGCGCATAGGGCAGTGGCAGGTATTGAGATGCGAAGTCCAACACCTTGATCGTGGTCCGGCGCTTGGCGTTCGGCTCACGGCTCAGTCCCGGGATGGCTGGCAGGTTCTGTCCGGGGTTCAGCCGGATTTGGACATTGCTCCAGCCGTTTGCACTCAATTGCGGCAGCGATGCCAATCGCAGGTAGACACCGCCCGGGCCGGTGGTCTGATATTCGATGACGTCGCGATCCTCCGGCTGGTTGAGGTTGCGGCGCAAATCCAGCGTTGGATCGGTCAGTTGGAGCGGACCGCTGCCGCCCGGACCGTTACCAAAACCGATGCCGGGCAGATACAAGGTTGGCAAGGCGAAACCGAGCACAATGGTCCCGATAATGGCTGGGACAGCAAGATAGCCGGCAGCCCGCCAGACCACAGGCGTTGCGCCGCCGAAACCCTCAGCGGAGTCGCGGGATAGCCCGCGTGTCCATCGTGCTGTTGAGTTCAGGCCCTCGGCGATCAAGATCGCCAGATAGCCCACGGCGATGTAGCAGAAGCTGATCACTCCGGTGTCGGTGCCTAAGCCAAGGGCTGGCACGAGAAACAACGTGGCCGGCGGTGCGATCGCCCAAGCCGGCCGACCGACTCCCGAGACGAGCAAATCGGTCAGGATCATGATCATGCCGATCACCGTCACAAAAATCAGCTTCACTCCATTGTCGGGCTCCATGGGAGAAGCCTGGGTGCGCATGTGTTCAATACCGGCCGCCCAGAGTGACGGATAATGCTCAAACCATGGGGTGCTGATGTCGCTTGTCGTGCTGCTGAGAGTCAGGCCCAGGCCCAGGGAGTAAAGCAGCAAGATCACAATCTGAGCGGTGAACACCGCACCATTGGCCAGCCCAGTGCGCCGTAGGCCCAAAGTCGCGGCGCCAATCGCCATGATCAACACCCAGCTGAAGGCTACGAAGCTGGAATCCTGAGTCAGCGGGGTCACCGTAAGGCAGGCCAACATCACCGAGATGGTGACGGCGACGGTATTTCGGTCGGTGGCGCGCATATCAGGCCGCCGTGTTGAGCTGCTCGAGGGCCGACCACGCGTCGGCAACGCCCATGCCGCGCGCTACATCGATGACCCGCCATTGGTTGTCACGCAGGATTTGGCCCGCGAGCTCGTGCTGTGCCCGTTGCTGTTGGTTAGCCGGTTCGTCGGCGAAGGTGTCGACATCCAGCAGCATGGCCAGGCCTTGCGCCCGATTGCGTCGTACCCGGAGTAATGAGTGCGCATCACGTGCCGTCATCCGGCCCATGATCGCGATGGCCAACTGTCCCGGCCGGTCGACGGTGGCCGATTCCACGGCGTAGTGAATCATCGTCGTTGCCCGGGGCCTTAGGTCGGTCAGCCGACTGATCACGAGTTCCTGTGACACCGAGCTGTGCTGGCCCATGGCCCCGCTGATGTGCAACGGCCCATCGGCTTCGTAGATCTCGATAGCAAAGCCGTCGTCGAGGAAGTGGATGCCGATCGAGGCCGCCGCGGAAATTGCCCACTCCAGGGAGTTCTGCATGCCGCGGCCGGCGTGAGCGCTCCCTCGGGAATCCAGCACGATACTGGCGCTGGGATCCCATGCCTGCTCCTCGCGCCGCACCATGAGATCTCCCCACCGGGCAGTGGAGCGCCAGTGAATCCGGCGTACGTCATCACCTTGCCGGTATTCACGTACCAGCGCGTCGTCCTGACCCACGACGCCCACCCGATGCGGTCGACTCTCGCCCGTACTGCCGCCGCCGCCAATGGTTCGGATTGTCGGTAGCGGGACTATCCGCGGGGTCACCATGACGTCACTGGTGGCGACGAATTGCCGATCAAGCTGCACGAGGCCGAAAGGGTCAACTGTTCGTACGGTCAGCGGGCCGGTGGAGAAACGGCCGCGCACCCGGCCCAGCAGCGGATACTCGACCACTCGTCGCCACCGCACATCCGCCCGATCCACCAGGAATCGCGGTCGGTTCCCCAGCTCTCGGGGAACCGAATCCTCCAGCAGCAGGATCCCCGCCGGAAGCCTGCCATCTTGGCCGAGGATGATCTGGCCCTTCATCGGTGAGCCTAAAGGGACCTGCGCGGGCTCAATGTAGCGCTCGCACGACATCCGGAGCCGGGCCCGGGAAACCAGAACTGCGGCAATGACGGGCAAGGACACCAACAGCAGACCCAGTCGCATGACATCGCGCTGGCCGGCTGCCATTGCCACCAGCACTACGACGAGGCCGATCACCACGAAGAACCGTCCACGATGGGTGAGCAGCCGCCACGGACGCGTCACGATTTGCTATCTCCGGTCAGGAATGTGAACAGACTGAATGGCTTGGGCGATGACATCGTTCACCGTACGGCGCGCGAGCTGGGCATCGGTCGACGGCAACACCCGATGCGCCAACACTGACACTCCGAGAGCCGCCACGTCGTCCGGGGTGACGTAGTCGCGGCCGGACAATGCGGCGAAAGCACGACTCGCCCGGAGCAGTTGCAGCGTCGCCCGGGGTGAGGCACCAAGCCGGAGATCCCGAGAGTTACGCGTGGCATTGACTACTTGGACGATGTAGTGCTTGACAGCAGGGCTGACGTAGACCCGTTTGACCGCCTCGATCAATCCCCGGATGGTGGCGCCGTCAGTCACTGGCTGCAGCGCGGCGAGCGGATCGGACGAGCCGTGAGATTCCAGCATGTCGAGTTCGGAGTTGGGCGTCGGATAGCCCATCTGGATGCGCGCCATGAACCGGTCTCGCTGCGCTTCGGGCAGCGGATAGGTGCCCTCCATCTCGATCGGGTTCTGGGTTGCCACCACCATGAAGGGTGGCTCCAGGAGATACGTCGTACCGTCGACGCTCACTTGGCGTTCTTCCATTGATTCCAGGAGGGCCGACTGAGTCTTTGGTGAGGCACGGTTGATCTCGTCACCAACGACGATGTTGGCAAAGATGCCGCCTGGCTTGAACTCGAAGTCTCGCGTCTCTTGGTTGAACACGGAGACGCCGGTGATGTCCGATGGCAATAGATCCGGCGTGAATTGCACCCGGCGTACCGAACAGGCGATCGAGCGGCCCAAGGCCTTGGCGAGCATGGTCTTGCCCACCCCGGGCACATCCTCGACCAATAGGTGACCTTCGGCCAGCAGCACGACCAACGCAAGATCGATGGAGCTCCGCTTGCCCTCGATCACGCTCTCCATGGCGTGCCTGACCTGCCCCATGACCTGGACGACGTCGCCGAGAGAGTACGCCGATTCAGGATGTCGCCCGATCTCGGCCGCCTTCTCATAGCCCAGGGACATGACCAAACCCTACGTGGTCTCCGCGCGTCTCGGCACCTCCGTCCCTCAAGACGATCCAACGGCGCCAACACGCCGAAAAAAGAGAAGCAGGCGAATATGACGTGCTATGTGGAGAGAAGTGGTTTATAGTGGCGCAAAGTGGAGCCCAATGGATGGCAAGGGCGGGCGATGAGTGGAGTGAGGAGAGTGGTCGGTGTTCCTCGGCACGCACACTCCGAAACTCGACGACAAAGGCCGCCTAATCCTTCCGGCGAAGTTCCGCGACGAACTTGCTGACGGCCTCGTGATCGCGAAATTCCAAGAGCATTGCCTGGCGGTCTGGCCTATCAGTGTGTTCGTCGAAATGACCAACACCGTGAGGAGCGCCTCCTCCAGCCAGCAAGGCGTTCGGGACTACCAGCGGATACTCGCCTCGGGAGCCTCGAACGAGACCCCAGACAAGCAGGGCCGGATCACGATCCCGCCGGATCTGAGGTCATACGCGGGCCTCGACAAGGACTGCGTCGTGGTGGGGGCGATCGATCGCGTGGAGGTCTGGAACCCCGCCGCATGGGAGCAGTACTCCGCTGAGAAGGAACCGGCATTTGCCGGACTAAATCAGACCCTCTTCCCCGGAGGCTGAGGAGCACAACAGGCAGGCGGCAAAGCGACTCGTGTAGTGAGGCTTCAACCCGCAGGTTCGACTCCCTGACACAACTTCCCCGGTGCCAGGTAGGACTCCCCGCGGATCTCGGGTTGAAACCCCTCTACACGAGCCACGGCCGCCAGTACGGATGAAGGGTCGAGATGTCGGATGGGTGCTCAGCCCGAGTTGCACGTACCCGTCATGCTGACGGAGGTCGTTGCGCTGCTCGCGCCTGCGCTCGAAGCACCGCTGAGTGAGCCGTCCGGCGACATCGACTGCGTTCTCGTCGACTGCACGCTTGGCCTTGGCGGCCACGCTCACGCCCTACTGACTGCCTGCCCGCAGGCCCAGCTGATCGGGCTGGACCGTGATCGGAAAGCCTTGGCGCTGGCTGCCGAGCGGCTCGCCGAGTTCGCCGACCGGATCACCCTCGTCGAGGCGGTCTTCGACGAGCTGCCGCAGGTGCTCGCCAGGCTACGGCGGCCGAAAGTCCAAGGGATTTTGCTCGATCTCGGGGTCTCCTCACTTCAGATCGATGATCCGGAACGCGGGTTCGCGTACGCCCAAGATGCGCCGTTGGACATGCGGATGGGACGTCAGGAACTGACCGCGGCGGAGGTTCTCAACACGTACTCACAGGCGGAGCTAGCTCGGATCCTGCGGACGTACGGCGAAGAGCGGTTTGCCGACCGGATTGCTCGGCGGATCGTCACCGAGCGGAAGCGGGAGCCCTTTACGACCTCAGAACGGTTGGTCCGGCTGCTGTATGACACAGTCCCAGCGGTCTCGCGTAAGACGGGCGGCCATCCTGCCAAGCGGACCTTTCAGGCGCTAAGGATTGAGGTCAATCGCGAGCTGGCAGCGCTGGAATCGGTATTGCCCCACGCGATCGCAGCACTGGCGCTACACGGCCGGATAGCCGTGTTGGCGTACCACTCGCTCGAGGATCGGTTGGTCAAGCAAGTCTTGGGCCTCGCCGCTCGGGATCGCGCGCCGCGCGACATGCCCATTGTCCCGGCTGAGCTCCGGCCACAGTTGCGATTGCTGACGCGCGGCGCGATGCGGCCAACTGAAGCCGAGATCGCTCGTAACTCCCGCGCCGCCTCGGCGCGGCTTCGTGCAGCTGAACGTATTGCGGAGATGGCGGTAGCAGGTTGACTGCGCTCTGGGCTCCAATAACGGGCCGTCGTGACGACGGCGCTGCGACCCGTCGGCCCCTCCATGCAGTGCAGGAACCAGCCGCCCGCCTGGCCCGATTTCCCTTCCTTTTGGTGCTGATTGGGATCTTCGGCATTGGCATGGGGGGACTGTTAATGCTCAATACCACGCTGCAGAGCCAGGCCTTCGAGTCGCGCACCCTCAATCGTCAGGCGACCGAGCTCGCGTACGCGCAGGCTGACCTGGAAAATCAGCTGGATACGCTGGCGGCTCCGCAAGAACTCGCGCGACGTGCTTCGGCGCTTGGGATGCGGCCCAATCCCTATCCGGCGTTCCTAGTGATCCCCGGGGGCAAGGTTATGGGCGAGCCAACTCCCGTCGGAGGTCAAGAGGTACCCGCACTGATCGTCAAGACGCCTGCACAACTGGTGGCTGAGCAGGCGGCCAAGCGGGCTCGGGCCGAGGCCAAGGCGGCGGCCAAGGCAGCCAAGCGAGAGGCTGCGCAGACCAAGGCAGAGCAGAAGAAGGCCAACCGGGCGGCCGGAACCACAACCAAGAAAGGCGCGGCGGCCGGGGGACGGCGTTGATGGACGGGCAGCATCATCATCACGATGCGCGCCGTCTGCTGCGCTCAGAAGTTCCTCGCAGCCAACGCCTCAGCCGCAACGCTGAACGACTCTCTGTGCGCCCTGAGCCTGTCGAAGGGCGCGCTTCGACAGGCTCAGCGCGCATGCACCTGCATGCGCGTGGGGTGCGGATCCTTCGTGATGGCACGGCGGCCCCAAAATTCCGGGGGCGCGTGGGGCGGTCGTCCCCCCCGGAATCAGCAGAGCCCGAACCCCGGGTTCAGCAGCCCCAGATCCGGCTTGTTCGGCGCAAGCCTCCGCTTCGCTTGCCGCTTGCGTCGGCGCATCGCCGGCTGCATGCACTGTTGATCGTGGTTGCCATGGCCCTGTCGTTGTGTGCCGGGCGGCTGCTGCAGCTCCAGGGCTTCGACTCCTCTTCCTACACACTCGATGCGTTGACCCGGACACTGCCGTTGCTGCCGGCGCGCGGCCAGATCACTGATCGCAATGGTCTGGTCCTTGCCGCAACGCAGCCGGCCGTCGCGGTGACAGCTGATCCAACGCTCACGGCGCCCGACGCGGCACAGATTGCCGGGGTGCTTTCCGGCCACCTTGCCATGTCGCAGAGTGAGCTGATGCCGCTGCTGACCAAGCCCGGCACTCACTTTGTCTATATCAAGAAGAAGGTGCCAGCCCTGACCTACAGCGCGCTGGCCGCCGACCTGTCGAGCCGCCATCTGCACGGGATTTTCCGCGAGAGCGATCCCATCCGGACCTACCCGAATGGCTCGATTGGTGCCTCGGTGGTGGGTTTCGTCGGAGCCGATGGCAAGGGCCTTGCCGGGCTGGAGCGCACTCTGAACGCCCAGCTGGCCGGTGTGGAAGGCAA
>DATDKX010000251.1:0-4914 GCA_036519615.1 Propionibacteriaceae bacterium | reverse complement strand
GGGCTGCTCGGAACGACTCGCCGCGACCAGTTGAGAGCCTCGCGGAATCCCCGAGATCACCACACTCAATACGTCGTGACAAGCCGGCAACTCCAGCTCGTGGAGGTCGTCCAGCATGAGCACGAACGGCACTGGGCTTGTCCGGAATGCCGACGCGAGAAGTGGCGCAGCGCGGCCCAACGCCGACACGCCGAGTCCGCTCACGTCCGCGATCAGGTCGGCGCTACCCGGCCAGACCCGAGTGTACGCCGATGCCAACAAGATCAGCAGGACCGCAGGATCATCGTCGAACCGGTCCAAAGACACCCACGCCACCCGACGATCTTCTGCGCGGGCCCACTCAGCCAGCAAGGTCGACTTGCCGTAACCCGCAGGCGCAGTGACCGCGACTACGCGGCAATCGCTCGCGCGACCCGTCTCGATGAGTTTGCCGCGACTCACCGAACCTCGGCGAAGCTGCGGAACCGAAAGCTTGGCATCCAGCAACGACTGCTCGAGCGCAGCAACCGTGGGCGTCTCGGCCTGGCGAGGATCCACGGTCACAATTGAATCCTAGGGATTCGACGGTGTGGCGCTCAAACCATAAACGCGCGTCTGGAGGCGAAGGCGCCCAGATAATGCCACACATCCGAAACATCCGTCGATTCACCCAATGTGCATGAGCGAGGCTTTCGTTCCTTTTGTTGGATACCACGAAGAACGGTCCTGACGACGGCACGTGCAACGAAAGGGAGCACCATGGCTGAGTCGACGGGCGAGACCCCGGTCCTCGACCTGCTCGCAAACATGACCGCGGACTCGGCTGCCGCATCGAGTCTCGAGCGAGTGCGATGTATCGTTCCTGGCCCGACTTGGTCGCGTAAGTGACCCGCAAGGCATTGAAGGGCGGATCACACCTATGCACGCGCCGGAGTACTGCCTGCGATACCGGCCGGCAGCGCGTTCGCCTCAGTTGTTGGACATCTCAACTCCGCACATCGGCTTCCGATGTGTCGTGAGCTTGTGAGCTGGCGACCGCAACTGAAGCAGTCGGTGGAGCGTCGCTGACTTCAGAACTGGCGGCGGGGGTCTCCGCTTCCGGCGGCTCCGGAGCGGCTGGGCTGGGCGGCCGACCAAGGAACTCGATGATCACCAGCGCAACCAACACCGCGAGAGTTATGCCGATGATCACCCTCCCGGTCGGCTAATCCCAGAAGACCAGCACGAGCGCGGCGATCGCAATTACAACGATCCACAGCACTCGCTTGTATGTGTAGACCCAGGCCCCAACGGGACCGGTGCGGAAGCCAGCCTTTTCGGCACCCCCTCTTAGCTAACCTCGGTTCGGACGTAGCTCTGAACCCCGCTGGACAACGGCCCGGAGAGCGCGTGCAGTTGGGTTGCGACGAGCGGAGGCAAGCCGTGGTCGGCGAGCGCGTCAACAGCCTGATTGGTGATTCCCACGACATCGAGGCGCACGAAAATCTCAGCGGTGATCTTGTCTGCGACTGCATTCTGGATTGCAGGATCGCTGGCGAGTGGGCTAACGGTGGCCACGTAACGATCGGTATCGGTGACCTGATTCTTCGCCCAGACAGCGACCACCGACAGCGGCGCCAGAATGCAGCCGATCACGATGAGCAAGGTGGCAACCACCGAGCGCCACCGCTGCCGCCGCGGTCGCGGGGGTGGCGCAACAGCGGTCGGCGCGACTACATCAGGCGCCGCAGCAACCTGTGAACGCAGGTCGGCTACCTCGGCACGAAGCCGCTCGAGCTCGGCCCGCTCGTCCGCGCTCAGCGCTACATCGTCCGGCACAGCGCTACCGTTCTACTCACCGCCACAATGGCACCATCGACCATCGTGATAACCGCGGTCATCACCCAAATCGAGTGAACCTGGACGAAGCGTCAGTCCGCGGCGGCCTGCTCGCCTCCAGCGGCCTTGGCGTCTTGTTCGATCTCGTCGGTATCGGCCTGCAGCTCGCGGGTCTCGACCTTCTCCGCGTGGCCCATCGCCTGCTTGACGTCGTCTTCCATCTCTGTGACCCCGACAACGACAAGCCCCGCCTGCCCCTCATCGAGGTACTCGCCCAGCTCTTTGAGGTCTTTGCGGCTCATCCCAGCCGCCGCATGTCCGCTCACCGCACCGAGCGCGGCCCCACCGGCCGTCGTAGCCGCGAGCAGGCCACCCCCAATCGCCGCGCCCGGAAACAGCGCAACGACAAGCCCGGTAGCCAGACCAACACCTCCGCCCATCACGCCACCGGCCCGGGTCGGCGTTTCATGCTTCTTGGTGATGTGCACCTTTCCGTTGTCTCGCTTCTCGATCACCGCAGCGTCGTAGGCATCAAGCATGCCGGCCTGGGTATGCAGATCCTTGACCAACTGATAATCCGACTCCGCGTCCTCGACGCTGGGGTACACCCCCACATACGCGATGTAGGTGTCGACCGCCATCTCATCTCCTTTGTTCGTTGGGCTGCATTACTGTCCTCACAGCTGGTCAGCAGTATCGGCGGGACGCTGGTAAGCACGCATCACCCAACGCGTGTGAAAGTGTGGGCACGCCGTCGGAGGAAGCACCAGGTGATGCCGATGACTTGGTCGTACGCATGACGCGAATTGAAGCGTTCAGCGTCGGTGCTTTCGCCACCGCTCTCAGCCTTCTTGTGCTGGAGATTTGTCTGGAATTGGCCATCCGCAGAGAGAGAGAGAGAGAGAGAGAGAGAGAGACACCACGCCCGGCGCAGATGGCCCTAAGGACTTGACCATTTCTTTCTTCACACGCTGCGGGTGATGCTATTCGGCGCGCCCTCCGTCAGGCTTGTCGAAAGGCCTCGGCGCGAGAGCAAAGGTGTCCCAACCATGACCGAATTGATCGATGAGCTCGGGCCTGTTGGCTGGCTTGGCGTCGAGTTCCCAGGTAGCACGTTCAACAGTGAGATCCCGCTGACGATCAGCGCGGCGTGCCTCGTCTGGCAGAACCGATGGACGCCCCCGTACCGCCTCGGCCGTTAGCCGCGCCGGCGGCAGCTCGTCGTCAACGGTGGCATTCGGTGCAGGCACTGCTCGCTTCAGTCAAGGCCAACGCCGCCGCAATGGAGCTTGAAGAAGAAGGAGTTTGACATGCCGCTCGCCACGCGCAGGATGGCTCCCGCGTCCGTTAACGGTCCCGCGCCGATCGCAACGAGTGCCGCCACGGTTGTGAGAGCCGCCATCGTCGGATCATCGATGACTGACCGCTTTATGGACGAGATCGAAACGGGAGCCTGACCGTGCCCCGGAAGCCCGTACCTCCGCTCACACCCGGGTGGGTCATCGTTGATGGACTGCCGGTCTTTCATCGTTCCTGCCTCGACGCTGGCTCTGATGCGGATGCGATGGTGCATGTCCACGGATTTGGAATCTCGGGGACCTATCTGGAGCCGACGGCGGCTCTTCTTGCGCCGCATTACCGTACGTTCGTACCCGATCTACCGGGGATGGGACGCAGTATTAGGCCTGAGGGGGGACTCGACTTGCCGGGTCTGGCGAAGGCGGTGATGTCCTACTGCGACGCCGTCGGGGTCGAGCGGCCGATATTGATCGGGAATTCGCTCGGCTGCCCGATCATCGTCGAGGTTGCGACGACCTTTCCTGACAGAATCCAGCGCGCGGTGCTCGTCTCGCCGGCCGGCGGCCCTAACAACCAGCCACTGGGCCGGGCAATTGGACAAATGGCCATGGACGGGCTGCGTGAGCCGCCCTCCATGTTGCCCATCGCGACACGCGACTACCTCCGGTTCGGGGTACTTCAGAGCTTGTCGTTGTTCCGGGCAATGACTCGCTACCCGACACTGGAACGCCTTCCGCATCTTGTCGTTCCGACACTCGTGGTCGCCGGTGTGCGCGACCCACTCGTCCGGATCGCCAATGCCCCTCGCTTGGCCGTGCTGCCTCACGTCGACGTCGTCCGAGTCCCCGGTGCGCATGCCCTCAACTACAGCGATCCGCAGCTGATCGCCGAGCTCATCGAGGCTCACATCGCTGGTGAGCCACTCGTGACCCAGACCGGGCGGAGATCTGTCGTGGCTGCCATCAGCGTTGATGGCAACTAGCTACATCGACCTGAAATAACCCTTAACCATCACAAACCGGAGGGACGGCTGCCGCGCCCACCCAGAACAAAGATCAACAATCAAAGTGTCCTCCAATGGAACTGCGGAACGATCAGGTAGATCCCAAAGAGTACGAGCAGCGCGGCGATGCCGATCAGGACATAGCCGACCGAGACGGTCGCCGTACCAGAACCTCCCTCGTTCGACTTGATCTTGGCCGCCGAGACCAGACGTATGCCGCTCGCCAGCAAGATGGTGAAGATCACCGACGCCGCTATGGAGACGACAGCCACGACGCCCAAGGCAGCCCAGTCGATACGCATCAGGCGGCGCTCTTCAATTTGGGCTTCTTGGCCTTCCTCTTCTTCTTCTTCTTGGGCTTCGGAAGAGCCTCTAACCGCGGGTCATCGGGGTACACGGTGGTCGGCGCAGCGGCAGCCAGCACCAAGACTTCGTGGCTGTCGGTGACATTGGCGTGGGTGATCCTGTGGCGCCGAGAGAGGAAATAGATCGCCAGGCAGGTCCCAGCCAGTAGCACCAGTAGCGCACTGATGCCCCAGACACCTTGATCAGCGAGCAGCGCAGCGAGGCCGCCGACCAAAGCCGCTCCCGGCAATGTCAGGAGCCAGGCGAAGACCATCCGGCGGGCAACGCTCCAGCGAACCTCGGCTCCTCGGCCCACCCCGGAACCCAGAATGCTGCCGGTACTCACGTGCGTCGTGGACAGGCCAAACCCGAGATGAGCCGATGCCAGAATCGTCGCGCTGGTTGCGGCGCCAGACGCCGCGCCCTGGGGCGTCTCGATCTCCACGATCCCTTTGCCCATCGCCCGCATG
>DATDKX010000250.1:0-3785 GCA_036519615.1 Propionibacteriaceae bacterium | reverse complement strand
TCTCGGGTGATCAGCAGCAGCAGGCCGCGACTCAACGGGCTGTTCGATCCGGCGAGCCGGCGACGAAGGCGTACCAGGCGGCTCTCTGGAGCTTCCGGGCGCTCGAGAGCTCGCGCCTCCGGAGCAAGCTCAACCTCGGGAAGCTCAACCTCCGGAGGCGGCGCTGCGCGAATATCAACTTGTGTTGCCGAGGGTTCGTTTCCGGCATCCTCGGCAGGCTTTTCCCAACCACGTGGTGCTGGCTCGACGCTGGGCGGTCGCTCGCCAGTACGGAGCACGCGGCGGCGGCCGACGGCGAGGAAGCCGACAAGAGCGACGGCCGCCAGCAGAATCACGCCGACAACCACCCACAGAGTTGTCGCATCCACCGGCTCATCTTAGGTGAGGAGAGCCGGACGGCCTGCCTCAGCGACCGCGGGTGGACTCGATTAGCTTGACCAAGCGAGTAGGAGGCTCCCCATCACCATTGAGATGCTGAGCGGCGCGGGCCATTCGATCGGCGAGCTTGGGTGCGCGCTCCTTGCCACGCCCCTCAATCCCCAGTAGGACCAGACCCACTGTGCAACCAGCAAGGACCAAGATCACAATCATTGCGACGACGATGGAGGTCACGACCTTCCTTTCAGACAGTCGGTCCAGACAAAAACGTGGGGAAGGAACTGTCTTACGGGTGGTACAACCGCGCTTGCGATAGACGCGGTGCCGGTGGAACAGCTCTCGACAGCTAAGTCTGCCAAGCCAAGATCACGATGTCGGTACCGAGAGGGCCCATTCTTGCTCTCGATTTCATCACAACTTTGACCCACTCTGACAGGTCAGGCGACGGACTCAGTCTCACGCAGTCGCGAAGAGATTACGGTTGAAACACCGTCACCGCGCATGCTGATTCCGTACAAGGCATCAGCGATCTCCATGGTGCGCTTCTGATGAGTGATTACGAGCAACTGACTCGTCGCTCGCAGCTCTTCATAGATCTCCAGCAGGCGGCCAAGATTTGTGTCGTCGAGAGCGGCCTCAACCTCGTCAAGGATGTAAAAGGGGCTGGGCCGCGCGATGAACAAAGAGATCAGAAAGCTCACCGCCACCAGGGCGCGTTCGCCGCCGGACAACAACGAAAGCCTCTTGATCTTCTTTCCTGGCGGACGAGCCTCGACATCCACCCCAGTGGTCAACCAGTTGCCTGGCTCGGTCATGACCAACCGACCTTCCCCACCCGGGAAGAGTCGCGCAAACACCCGCTCGAAGGCCACAGCGACATCGGCGTAGGCGTCCGCGAAGACCTGCTCCACCCTGTTGTCGACCTCAACGATGATGTCGAGTAGGTCACGCCGGGTTTTCCTCAGGTCCTCCAACTGCTCGGAAAGAAACTTGTGCCGCGCCTCGAGGGCGTCGAACTCCTCCAGAGCCAGCGGGTTGACTCGACCGAGAAGGCTTAGCTCACGCTCGGCGATCCGCAGCCGCTTCTGCTGCTGATCGCGGACGTAAGGTACCGGCTCTGGTTGGTCCTCCTCAGCCGCTGTCGGGGTGTCGTCCTCTCGAGTGATCACCGGCACCGGCTTGTCGGGTCCGTACTCGGCGAGCAATGCGTCCGCATGCAACCCCAACTCGGACATTGCCCGCTCTGCCAGCGCCTCCACTCTCATCTGCTGCTCTGCCCGAGCCACCTCGTCACGGTGGGCTGCATCGACGAATGACTCAAAGTCCCGAGTCAGGGAGCGCACTGTTGCGCGGGCAGCGGTCAGCGCAGCTTCCGCGTCACTTCTGGCCGCCTCCGCCTCAGCGCGCTCGCGTGTCGCCAGAGCGAGGGACCGTTCAAGTTGCTGTGCCAGGAAGGTACCTCCGGCATGGACGGCCGCGGCAGTACGCGCCTCCCGCAGCATTCGCTCGCGGCGCGCGATCTCGCGGTTGCGCGCCTGGCGTTCCCTCTCGGCCGCGCGGCGCAAGGCATCGGCTCGTCCAGCGAGGGCACGAGCCCGCTCTTCCAGCGTGCGCAATGCCAGCCTGGCGTCCATTTCCGCAGCCCGGGCCAGCCTGGCCTCTTCAGCGAGTCGGTCACGTTCTGCGGGATTCGGCTCGATCTCATCCACAGTCTCAGCGGCTAGTTCGAGACGGTGCTCCAGGTCGGCAAGCCCAGCAACATCGCGGTCTCGCGCATCCTCGGCCGCTGCAATGGCCTGCTGCAGGCGATCAGCCTCCGCGTTAGCCGAACGCGCGGCTGAGCTGAGTTGGCCGAGCTCCTCTGCCAAGGCAGCCATCGCAGCGTCTGACCCATGGAGCCTGGCAAGAGTGATCTCGACCGCGGCACTTGCCTGACGGTGCTGCTCATCCAGCTGGCTCTGTGCGAACCGCAGCCGATCGCAGACATGACTGGCTTCGCTCAGCCGCCGCTCGGCGTCATCGATAGCTGCCTGCAATTCGATCAGGGTTGGCGTTGCGGATGATCCGCCGGCGGCAAAGTGAGCACTCAGCACATCGCCGTCGCGAGTGATCGCGACAACATCTGGGAGCGTCGCGATGAGATTGCGGGCGGCTGCCAGGCTCTCGACCAGTGCAGCCTTGCGGAGCAGGCGGTTCACCGCCGAAGTGAGCTGATCGGGCACGTCGATTACCTCAACGGCATACCGAGCTCCGGTGGGCAGGGCCGGCCAATCCTCGATCCGCTCAATCTCGGTCGCACCGCCAAGCAATATGCCAGCTCGTCCCAGATCCTCGGTCTTGAGATGGTCGAACGCGTCAACTGCCGCATTGAGGTCTCTTACGGCGACCGCGTCGGCTGCGGCACCGAAGGCCGCTGCGATCGCCGTCTGGTACGGGGTTTGCACGTTCACTAGCGCTGCAACGGACCCGAGCAGGCCGTCCAGCCGGTCGCTGGCGGCGAGCAATGCCGAGGAACCGTCCTTGCGGTTCAACCCCACATGTAGCGCCTCGACACGGGCGGCAAGAGCGGCTCGTTCCTGAGTCGCGGCTTGCTCCTGACGCCGTAGCTCATGCTGTTGCTGCTCGATGCGATTTACGACCTCTAATGCCACTTCGTGATCAGAATCGAGGTTCAGCTCACCGGCATCCAACCCGGCGATCTTCGTCTCCAAGGCGGTAAACGCCCGCGAAGCTTGCTGGGCCCGCGCCGCGGCCTCCTGTTGGGCAGCCGTGAGTCGGCTGATCTCGGCGGCGGCTGCTTCCCCCCGGCTGCGGAGCGAGTTCACTTGGCCGGTCAGCCGCACTAGTCCTTCTCGTCGGTCTGCGGCGGCCCGGACGAGCCCAGCCAGCCGATTCTCTTCACCTCGATGTGCTTCCTCGCAAGCGGTCCTGTGATCGGCGGCCTCCTGCAGCGCCTCCGCTCGTTCCCGCAGCTGACTGGAGAGCTCGTTCTCCTGGGTGGCAACCCGAGCAGCCTCACGATCCAGTTCGTCGGGATCCCGGACAAAGAGCTGTTCTCCGGGCTCGTCTTCGGCCTGCCGCATTCTTTCTCGCGCGATAGACAGCGTGGTGGCAACCCGCTCCTTCAGCGCGGCAAGGGAATACCAGTTTTCTTGCGCGGCGGTCAGTCGCGGCAGGCCCTGACGTACGGCTTCTTCGGCGGCTAGCTCGTTTTCTCTGGCGGTCGCAAGCGCCAGCTCAAGGTTTCTGCGGCGCTCATGCATCGCTTGCTCATCGGCAAGCTCGGACTCCAGTGCCTGGGTCGCCTGCAGCAAGTCATCGGCCAACAGCCGCGCCTTGGCATCACGCACTTCGGCTTGAATGACAGCCGCCTTCCGGGCCACCTCCGCTTGCCGACCGAGCGGCTT
>DATDKX010000249.1:0-9729 GCA_036519615.1 Propionibacteriaceae bacterium | reverse complement strand
TGCAGCCAGCTGACGACACGGCCCACATCGTTAACTGCGCCGCCCAAGAGGGAACGCGAGCCGTCGACGCGGTAACACCAGAGGCCGGCCGGGATCTCCTCCGGAACTCCCGGCACCAGCGCCCGCATGGCACCACTGGTGGCGGCCGATGCGGCAATGGCCGACTCATCAGCTGCGCCGGCGCCGATGTTGCTGGATAAGCCGTCGGAGATGACCGGGAACCACCCTGCGCCGGCCAGGGCCGGCCACCTGCGGCGTATAGCAGCATCGACGTCTGTGAACGGCTGGTCAGGATTGCGCACCTCGGACATCTGCTTCACGTCGACCCCGCAGACATCCAGCAGCTCCGGATCCCAATCGCCCGTACGCCGATCGAGCATTCCCGTCCATGCCGCTGTCGATGTCCCTGCCGCTGTTATCCCGAGGATCTGCAAGTAGATGTATTCACCGAGGGACATCCAATGGTGGACGCTCCGGAAGGTGTCCGGCATTGTGTCGCGCAACCAGGCCAGCCGTGGCGTCAGATAACTTGCGTGGAGCCGATATCCGGTTCGCTGTTGGATCACTCGCTCGTCCAGCTTGCGTCGCAGCTCGGTGACCTGGGCTGCGCAGCGGGAGTCGGCGTAGGTGAAGCACGGCGTACGAGCCCGCCGATTGGCATCGACGCCGACAAGCGAGGAGGCGAAGGTGTCCAGAGCCACACCGCCAATGCGTCCGGCCCGCCTGTCGGTGGCTAAGGCCGTGATGATCTGTTGCACCTCCCCGACAATCTGATCCGGCTCTATCTCCGACGTGCCGTCGTCGCGCGTCGTGAACTGGTGCGGAACCTTCTCCCGGCCTCCCTGGACCGGGCGTCCAGCTGCATCGAAGACATCCCCGCGACTTGCGGTGGAACCGATGTCGACGGCCAGCACCAGGGGATCGATGGCTTGGCTGAGTTTGACTCTGCCAGCAGATGCGGCCACGGGCTCAGTAGTTGATCAGCGACGAGCGGTCTGGGTCGTGTCGTCCTTCGATCAGGCGAATTGTTCCCGAGCGAGACCGCATAGATAGTGAGTGGGTGATCACCTGGTGCGACTCGAACCGGACTCCCTTGAGGAGGGCTCCATCGGTGACACCGGTCGCTGCGAAGAAGACGTTGTCGCTGGAGACGAGGTCCGATGTCGTCAGGATTCGCTCTAGGTCGAAGCCGCCCTCCAGCGCGGCTTGTCTCTCGGTGTTATTGCGGGCGATGAGCCGACCCAGCATTTCTCCGCCGAGGCATCTGAGGGCACATGCAGCCAGCACGCCCTCTGGGGTGCCACCGGTCCCGACCAGTAGGTCAACACCGGTCTCTGGAGCGGCGGCCATGATGGCGCCCCCGACGTCTCCGTCGGGTAGGAATCGGATTCGTGCGCCTGCCGCGCGAATTTCGGAGACCAGCGCCTCATGCCTCGGGCGGTCCAGAACCGCCACGGTGAGATCAGATACCTCGCGGTCAGCGTGCCGCGCGACAGTACGCAGCGTGTCAGCGATCGGTGCATCAAGATCAACTTGCCCAGCCACCTCGGCAGGAACCACCAGCTTCTGCATGTAGACCGCCGGCCCCGGATTGAACATGGTGCCGCGCGGCGACACGCCTAACACGCTGACCGCGTCCGGCAGGCTCTTGGCGGTGAGCGTGGTGCCGTCAACGGGGTCAACGGCAATGTCGACCTCAGGTCCGGTGCCGTCGCCGACATGCTCACCGTTGTACAGCATGGGTGCTTCGTCTTTTTCCCCCTCTCCGATCACCACGACACCGTTCATCCGAACCGATCCGAGTACCGGGCGCATGGCGTCTACCGCGGCCTGGTCGACCTCTTCCTTGTCGCCAAAACCCATGTAACGCGCGCAGGCCATCGCAGCCGCCTCGGTTGCCCGCACCAACTCCAGGGCGAGGTTGCGGTCAGGATCGATCCGGTCAGCCGCCCGGTCCGCTGCTTGGGGCTGTGTCGAACTTGTGCTATTGGTCTGTGCGCTCATGAGGATTTCCGTCCATTTCGGAGTGTCGGGGGAAGGGGAATCAGCCGGTCGAGCCGACCGCTGGAGGAGCCAAATATGGCGGCAACTTCGTCGTAGTCGTCGATCAGCGCATGCGCGCTGGCTCGAAGTTGCGCGTAGGTGGAGACATCCGACGATGTCACAGCCACGGTCGCGGCGCTCGCGTCCGGGGTGGTCCGCCGACGGCGGCGAGGGGGTCGGTCACATTGCACGGGAGCAACAGTGTCGAGGGAGTCCACGATTGTAGAAAGTTGCAGGCAGATGCCCTCGATGGCGGCCCGGATGAAATGAGCAGGTGCGCTGGTGGGCTGGCCTCAAGGACTACGACTCGCGCGCTCGCGCCGAAGCGGTGTAACTCGGCAAGGGCGCTGTCGATGCCGGATAGCGCGCTCGCCGGATCATGCACCTGCCAACCGGCTGGTGGTTGCTGCAGTCGATACCCCCGGAGGGCGCTGGCCAGCTCGCGTTCGGCTCCATTGACGCCGAAGGCAGCCACCTTGACTGCTGTCGTCCCGACATCAAGGCCGATGATGACCTCTGTCATACCGTCGGTCATGTCACTGGGACGTTATTGCATCCGCTTGACGGAGCACGGCGTCGACAAATTCCTTGTCGCTCCCGAGCCGGGGTTCGAGAACGCCTAAGACTGCCGGTACGGCCTGCGGCAGGTCACCGCTGTTGGCTGCCTTCTGAGCGGGGCCAGCTCCTGAGTCCTTGATCGGAGCGCCCAGCCCGCGCAGATGCAGCACCCAGGCAGCGATGGTCGTGGCGCAGCCACTGGGTACTCGTCCCGCTGCTCGCTCGGCGCGAATCGTCGGTACCGTGCGTACCACCAATTTGGTTGACCCATCGGCTGCTATCCGAGCCAGCTGATCGCCAGCCCGAGGGTTGGAGAATCGCGTCAACAGGGCCGCCCGGTACGCGGCGATATCTGCGACCGGGAGGCTGAGATGGCGGCTCGCCTCATCCCAAAAGATCTCGACCCAAGACCTGCAGCCCGGATCGGCGATGGCTTCATCGATCGTCGAATATCCCCGAATGCTGCCGGCGTACGCGAGCATTGAGTGTGACCCGTTGAGCAGCCAAAGCTTGCGTTGCTCGAAAGGTTCAACGTCGGCGACCAGAGTGACACCTGCTTCTTCCCAGAGCGGCCGACCGGCCGGAAATCGGCCCGAGACCACCCACTCGCTGAAAGGCTCAGTCGGTACCGGATATGCGTCGACGTACCCGCAGGCCTGCTGCACCAACGCCCGATCCTCGTCTGTGGTGCCTGGCGTGATTCGGTCCACCATCGAGGTCGCGAAGTCGACGTGGGAGTCAATCCAGTCGGGCAAGCTCTCATCCACCAATGCGGCGAAGTCCTTGACTACGGTCCTGGTAACAGCACCGTTCTCCGGGAGGTTGTCGCAGGACAAGATGGTGAGCGCTGCTGCGCCTGCGGTGCGCCGGGCGACTAGCCCTGCCACCAATCTGGCCGGCAGCGAGGCGACAGGGCTTCTGGCACTGGACCGCAATGCTGCTAGATCGGACACAATGACGTCCAAGCCAGCGTCAAGATGCCCATCAGCGCCGCGGAGATACGCGGCCTCGGTGACGGTGATGGTGACGATCACCACCTCGCCGCGGCTCAGATAGTCGAGGTACGCCTCGTGCTCGACGGCGCCGTGAACCGCCGAGAGTGCCCCGATCAGCTCGAAGCTGTCTCCGTCGGCGCTGCGGGTGATCAATGTGTAGAGGCCGTCTTGGGGAGCGAGGGCGTCTGCGGTGTCACGTCGGCGACCAGTGAATGCGGCGATACCCCACTGGTCGGCATCGGGGCTGTGGGTTGTGTACCAAGCTTGATGGGCCCGGTGGAAGTTGCCGACACCGAGATGGACCATTCTGACCGGCGCCGCTGCCGGCGTGTCGGGCAGCGAACGGGACAGGCGTGGGAGTTTCTCGGCCGCGGTCACAGTTTGAACGCCCTCCTTGGACAAGTGACGACTAGGTCATGCATGACCTCCATAGCCTCATCCTCAGCCAGCCGATGTTCGGCGACCAGGTGTGCCACAAAACCTGCGTCAAGCCGACGCGACATGTCGTGCCGAGCCGGAATAGAGCAGAAGGCGCGCGTGTCATCGATGAATCCGGAGGACTTGGCGAAGCCGGCCGTCTCAGTGATGGCAGCACGGAAGCGGCGAATTGCCTCGGGCGCGTCGATGAACCACCAGGGAACGCCGACGTAAACGGAGGGGTAGAAGCCAGCGAGCGGGCCGATCTCTCTGGAGTACACGGTCTCGTCGATGGTAAAGATCACCAGCTGGAAGTTGGGATGGGTGCCGTAGCGCATCAACATCGGGCGCAGGGCCTCGGTGAACTCCATCTGCACCGGAATGTCGGTCCCGACATCGGCGCCGTACCTTTCAAAGGTGGGCATGTGGTGATTACGCCGTACGCCGGGATGCAGAGTCATCACTAGACCGTCATCACACGCCATCCGTGCCATCTCCGAAACGAGATGGCGACGCAGCGCCGTTGCCTCCACCTCGGAGACTTCGCCCTTACGAGCAGACGCGTAAATGCGCTCTGCCTCAGCCACCTCGAGCATGTCGGCGTGGGCGTCGAGGTGGCTGTGGTCGGAGGAGACGGCGCCGTTGTCCTTGAAGTATTGACGACGGTTTTCCATGGCGGCGATGTAACCGTCGTAGTCGCCGGTGTCGATGCCCGATACTTCAGCCAGCCGGTCAACATCGGCATTCCAGTTCGGCTGCGTGGGCTCGAGGTATTTGTCGGGTCGGAACGTCGGGATGACTCGACCCTGCCAGTTTTCGTCATCGCGAAGGGACTGGTGGGCGGCGAGGTCGTCGCACGGGTCGTCGGTGGTGGCCAGCACCTCAATGTTGAACTTCTCATACAGTGCCCGCGGCTTGAACTCCGGTGAGGCGAGACAGCTAGCGATCTGGTCATAGATCTGGTCGGCGGTTTCGGCGCTCGGTCGCACCTTGACCCCGAAGATCCCCGCCAGCTGGTCGTCGAGCCAGTACCGCACATGGGTGCCCCGGTAAGCGCTCCAGTGCGAACTCAGGATCCGGAACGCATCGCGCGACTGCTGTTCCGTTATGGTCCCTTGGGCCACCCCGAGCGCGGATAGTTCAACGCCATGGGCGTGCAGCATGCGGTTGACGTAGTGATCCGGCGTGATCAACAAAGAGGTCGGGTTGCTGAACGCGATGTCCTCCGATAACCACTGCGGCGGTACATGCCCGTGCGGTGAGATGATCGGCAGGTCTTGGACGCTTTCATACAGCTGGCGGGCGGTCGTACGGACTCCGGGCTCGGACGGTAGCAGCCGATCTGGATCAAGGCTGAGTTCGGGAGTGGGGGACATAACCCCATCCTGGTGAGAGTCAAGGCAGGCTGACAATAGATTGCCGTTTGTTGCCCTGGTCGGACTTGTACCGCCGGCAGAACTAGTTGGTGCCGAAGGGGTTGTCGATGACGAACTTCCAACCATCCGGGCCACGACGGGCAACGTCGGCTGTGGCACCGCTCATGTCGACCTCACTGCCGTCAGCGCCCGTGCCCTTCAGTGACCAGTCCACGACCACCAAGGCAATGTCACCGCTGACGTAGACGTTGCACACGTTCATGGTGATGGGCAGGCCGATGGCCAAGAACTGCTCAAGAGCGCGGCGGAAAAGCCGGCAAGACTTTGGCAATGGAATCCACCGGGCGGGTGAAAAGGTCGCCATGATTGAACGCTCCAAGATCGGCGGTACCTGCATCAATGTGGCGTGCATTCCGACGAAAACCATCATCAGCAGTGGCCGGGTAGTGAAATCTGCACTCCGGGCAACGGAGTTCGGCATCATCGGTGTCAAAAAGCCGCGGATTAGCGTTGATCTATTGCGTCACCGGAAAGATGACGTTGTCGGCACAATGGTGTCAGGGCAGCTCGTTTCCTTTACGACTCCGGCATGGATTTCATTATGGGAGAAGCCCGCTTCGTGGGCGACCGCACTGTGGACGTCGCACTGACTGATGGCGGTAGCCGCACGCTGCGCGGCGCAAACGTGTCGTCAATCTCGGCACTGAGCCGCGCCTTCCTCGATCGAAGGTTTGGCTAAGTCCAAAGTCCAAACGAGCGACACATTCCTTAACCTAACGTCACTGCCGAATAGCATCATTATTTTGGGTGGAGGTTATGTAGGCTGCGAATTCGCCGACTTCCTTAACACGATCGGGGTGCAGGTGACCATCGTGTAAGGCGGCAATCAGCTCCTCGCCCGAGAAGACCCAGATATTGCTGCCTCGATCAAAAAAATGTTCAGCGATCGCGGCATAACAGAGCGCGGGCCGAGAAAATCGGACGAAATACCGACGGCACGGTGACCGTGTCTCTCTCCACCGGTAACTCCGTGACCGCTGACGACATCCTCGTCGCCGTGAGCCGAAAGCCGGTGACTGACGGAATCAATCTCGAAGGTGTCGGCGTGAAATTGACGGAGCGGGATTCATGCGATTCGATGAATACCTCCGCACCACCGCGAACGGCGTATGGGCGGCTGGTGACGTCGCTGGCACGCCACAATTCACTCATGCGTCTTACGATGACTACCGGGTTCTGAAAAACAAATCTGGCCGCAGATCGCGACAAGGGACAACTCAGCAGTACCGCCGGGCGGTTGATCACTTACTGCGTGTTTATCACCCCGGAACTGAGTCGCGTCGGCATCACTGAACAACAAGCCCGGATACGACGTTCGCATCGCCCGTATGCCCGTAACGGCCATCCCGCGTGCGCGTACCGTCGGACTCGACTTCCATGCACGCGCGTCGCCGACCCGCCTGCGTTAGGTGGCTTGTTAGGTTTCTTTTCACACCCTCACGAGGACGGCCGCTCAACACTCCGGTCGATGATCCCGGAGTTGGTCGGTCCAATGCGGCGAAGAATGGGGTTGTCCTGGTAGAGGGGGATGTAGAACTTCACCTGAACGCAGCGGCGGGCTTCCTAAACCGCGGCACTGAGATCGGGTTTAAGCAATGGCTCGTATGCACCCACGTTCGTCGATGAGATGGTATCCACAATGACGGTCTGGCTACGGTTTCCGGTGGGCGATGCGGTAGACCCTTGCTATGTCTGATCGGCTTGTGCTGCTGGTCTTGGACCTTGCAGGGACGTTCGCGTTCGCGTTGAACGGTGCGTTGACCGCCGTACGCGCCGCGCGTCTGGACATCGTTGGGGTTATCACCCTCGGCATGATTACCGCAGTTGGTGGGGGCATCATTCGCGACGTCTTGCTCGGTGCCCTGCCGCCGGCCACGTTCGTCGACTGGCGTTACCTGGCTGTCGCTGCTGGCGGAGGGTTGCTCGCGTTCTTGTTCAGTCGCTGGCTGGGTCGGTTCGCCAGGCTGATGGACGTACTGGACGCCGCGGGACTAAGCCTGTTTGCGGTCACCGGAGCGGACAAGGCGCTCGAGCTAGGTGTCGGTCCGGCGCAGGCGATCATCCTTGGGACGGTCACAGGGGTGGGTGGCGGAACTGTCCGGGACGTGCTGATCCGGCGGGTTCCCAGCGTGCTGAGCAGTGGACTGTACGCGATTCCAGCTCTGGTCGGCGCTGCCCTGGTGGTGGCCGCCGAGAGCGGCGATATAGACAACGTGCTCGGCGTACCGGTAGCGCTCGGTGCGGCCGTGGTGTGCTTCCTTATCCGGATGGTCGGTGTGCACTTCGACCTTAACGCACCCAAACCGCCCGGGACTGGCCCCCGCGCGTCAGGTGATGAGGGTGGCTAGCGGACGAGCCAGGCGAGGGCGGCGACAGCCAGCGCCTGGATCCCCGATCTCGCCGCGCTCAGCACGACACTTCCTCATCGATGGCCGGCTCGACCGCCTCATCTACCTCAGCTAGGGGCTTGCCGCGATCCTCGGATTCATCGGAATTAAGCTCATCCTGCACGCCCTGCACGAGAACAACGTGCCGTTTATCAATGGCGGCGAGCCGGTCAACGTGGTCGAGATCAGCACCGGGCTCTCTCTGAGTGTCATCATCGGCGTCCTGATAGTCACGGTGGCCGCCTCCCTGGTCAGCCCGAAGGGTCGCGCCCAGAACGCAGTCGCAAACGCCCGCCGGCACGCTAGGCAGTACCTGGATCTGAGCTATGAAGCCGATCAGCGGCTTTGAGAGAAGACATTCGAGGCACTACGCAGGGTGGCCACAGATCTGCCCAAATGGCTAAGACCAACAGCCGCCGTTTCTTGGAGTATCCAATCGACGTCGCGACGGCAACCGACTCGCGCACCGCCGGACGTGCGCCTCCCGAGCCGGCTCGCGGAGTGGGTGCGGCGGGGCCATCCGCGTACTTGGGGTTTCCCTAGCCCTGCAAGAGTGCGCAACGCTCCCACCATAGAATCGCTGTCACGTACTCGAGGGAGAAGGGATTCTTACGTGGCGAATGTCACGATCTTCGGCACGGGCAACATGGGCACCGCGATCGCTGACGTGCTGACTGCCGGCGGCTCCACGGTCGATCACATTGGGCATGGTGAACCGCCTGGACGGGTAAACGGCGACATCGTGATCTTGGCCGTCTACTACCCGGCTTTGAAGGAAATTCTCGGGGAGTATGCCGACAAATTCGCTGGCACACCGTCGTCGACATCACCAATCCGGTAAATCTCGAGACCTTCGACTCACTGCTTCCGCCACCGGAAAGCTCCTCCGCTGCCGAACTTGCTGCTGCCCTGCCTTCTTCTCAAGTGCTTAAGGCGTTCAACACGACCTTCGCGGGCACCCTTAGCGCCAGGAAGGTGGGCCCGATTACAACCACGGTCCTGGTGGCAGGCGATGACGCCGATGCCAAAGCGGCTCTGATCGAGGCTGTCAAGGCTGGTGGAGTTGAGGCCATTGACGTCGGCGGGCTCAACCGTGCCCGCGAACTCGAGGCGATCGGCTTCCTGCAAATCAAGCTTGCCGCAAGTGACCAAGTCGGCTGGACGGGCGGTTTCGGCGTCGTACGCTGAACTATCGAACTCACATAGCCAGCGGCAGTTTGGAGCGTGGATAACCCGCACCTCGCGCACCGGTAATTCGCTTCGATGCGCTGGTCAGTCAACCATTAGCGGGGCCGGGCCGTCGCTGCCGGCCTCGTACTCCTCCAGCGGCACGGCGTTGGCGCGCCACGCCTGCAACACTGGTTCCACGATCCGCCAGGTCTGCACGGCCGGGTCGCACATTGACCATGTCCGTGTTCGACTACGACACCGCTGCCGGATTGATCAACCGGCGCACGTTTGCCGAGTTGCCTGATGGGGGCCGCCCGGACGGACTTGCCGTCGACGCAGAGGGAGGCGTGTGGACGGCGGTGTCCAACGGTGGCGCCGTCTACCGTTACGGCGCCGAGGGCATGCTGGAGGAAAAGCTTGCAGTGCCGGCGCGCAAGGTGACCGCCTGCGCCTTCGGTGGCGAGCACCTCGACCAGCTGTTCATCACCACCTCTCAGGAGAACATTGACAGCCGGGAGGACCCACTGGCCGGGTCTCTCTTCCGTGCGGATGTTGGGGCCAAAGGCCTTCGGGTCCGCCTCTTCGCCGGCTGACGGCGTCGCCGTATAGTCTCACCGGCTGCCTACTGGCCCTACGGAGTGGTTCTTATGGAGATTTACACCGGCCTAAAGGGCACTCTTGCCAGACAAGCAAGCCGTCGACGCCACGCTCAAGGATTTGCAG
>DATDKX010000248.1:0-12062 GCA_036519615.1 Propionibacteriaceae bacterium | reverse complement strand
TTTTTGCTAACCTATCTCGAACGAACGCTGTCCGAGCCAGCCAAGGAGTCCGTTCGGCAGGTTTCGGAGCGGTTAAGAGCCAGAGCCGCCGTGCGTCAGTGGTGGCTGAACTGGCGAAATAAATCGTAGGGGTCATTACTTTATGACCAGTAATTTTGACTCCGCCCTGTTTGCTATTGTTTGACCATGCAAGCGGGCAAGATCCTACTGGCAAGCCTCGCCATATTGGTTGTAATTTACGCTGTCTTCGTCTTAACGCTTTACTATTGGGTAGGAAGCAAGATGCCCGCGCTTGGGCGGGTTCATTCCTGATTGCGTCATCCTGTTCAAGCGCTTGCTTGG
The DNA here is from genome assembly GCA_036519615.1 of Propionibacteriaceae bacterium. Taxonomy (GTDB): domain Bacteria; phylum Actinomycetota; class Actinomycetes; order Propionibacteriales; family Propionibacteriaceae; genus Microlunatus. The sequence goes on along the minus strand of DATDKX010000248.1, from coordinate 11,720 downwards.
CGATCTTAATGTGCCTAAAAGCAGTAAGCTGTGGCTCGGCGGTTTAATTCTCTATTTGGCTTTGCCGGTTGATCTCGTTCCCGACTTTGTGCCTGTCGCCGGCCAGCTTGATGATGCCATAATTGTGGCGCTGGCTCTGCGGCATGTGCTGCGCCGGGCAGGGGACGTTCCGATCCGCAAACATCGGCCCGGGCCTCAGTCGTCTCTCGAAACTTTAATGAAGTTTGTCAAGCCTTCCTCCGGCGCGAACGTCAAATGATCAGCTGCATCGCGGGTGGGGCGACCGGTTGCCCTTGGTCTCGTGGAGACGATTCGGTCCTGACCACCAAACGAGGACATTGCAAGTAAAAGTTCTCGAAGTCAGGAGTTATTGAGAACCGTCGTCAATCACGAGTTCGTGTCAGGGACAGTTCCTCATGATCAACAAGACTGGTGATCACATGACCGACGCTTGGAACGCTCAGTCCGTCGGAAGCCGTGGGCCTCGGTCGGCCTGAGAGCTGGCGATCCTGGCCCGCTCGTCTGCGTAGGCACGCGCATCGAGCGCGTCGAGTACGGCCAGCTGAGCGTCTTGGACCACCAAGGCGGCGTAGTCGATCGCATCGAGTGCGGTAGCGCGCTTTCGGCGGTGGCGGCCGGCGGGAACGCCAATGATCACCGCCGCAGCACTCGACGAATGCCGCTTGTCGCGGCCATCGTCGATGGCCGGGCTCGATATTTGGACCTACTGCGATTGACCGTGCGATCCAGTGATGTTCTGTGGAGCCGGTACGCCGATTCCTACATCGGCTTCGGACTGACTCCGCTGATGGCCATTGGCCTCAAGAAGGACAAGAAGGGAGCCGTCATGGAATTGATCTAGGTCATGCGAACCTTCAACCGCCTAGAACCCGTCGAGATCACCTCTTCCCGAGGGGAGAAAAAACTGTACGACAGCCTCGTCTTCGCAAACGTTGCCCGGATGGCGAAAATACGGATGCATCAGTAACTCAGGACAACCGGATGACGGACTCTTCGAAGTCGTGTCCTGTCCCCACCGCGGGCGATGGCGCATTGCCTTTATGGTCTTGCGAGCGGCGACGGTGGGACTAGGCAAGCAGCCGAGGATCAACCACTGCGACTCACTATCAGCAAAGCGAAACCCATCCAGATCGACGGCGAAGTCCTGCACGCGAACGCCAACTCCCACGTCGTCATTGACTGTGTACCCCATGCCCTCACCACGGTCGGATAACGAGCGCATCGAGCCATCAGTAGCGCCCTTACTGGACACGTTCGTGTTCCTTCGCAGTGGGCGCCGGTTCCAGGTCACCGATCCGGATGACCTCCTCAGCGATGAGCCGAAGTTTGCGGTTGGTGCGTTGGGATCGGTCTTTCAGGATGGCAATGGCCTGATCTTGGGAGCAAGCAAGTCGGGACATCAGAATCCCCTGAGCGACGCCAACTCGATGTCGAGCGATGACTGCCTGCGCCAGATTGTCACGGGCATTGGCATTGTGGATTGCCAGGCCCGCACTCCTGGCGAATAGTTCGGCTATGTCGGCCTGATCTTTGAAAGCGCTGCTCCTATGTGACCACCACATCAGGGTCGGCGCATGATCATTCTGAGGCACTGAAGGCACGATGAGAAGCGACCGCCACGCTTGCAGGTTGCTGGAAATAGCGAGGGCACCCCATCGCTCGTCCTGGCCGAGGTCGTCAACCCGCTTGCCCTGCGGCAGCCATCTGTCCGCGGCCAGTGATTCGACCACCTGATGGATCTCGGTGACGTCAGCTTCGTCCATAACGTCACGAATGATCACAGGCCGCCGTCGACCGGACGTCCTATGGATGATCACGATCCCATTGGCGGAGATGATCTTGGTTCCATAGTCAGCCACGGCTGAGAGCAGTCTCTCTACGTCGGGCTGGTTGTGCATGATTTCGATCGCCTTGAGAAGGGCGTAGGCGTAGCTGAGGTCAGATGCGGCTACGGTATTCGGCTCGCTAGCTGCAGCCGAGGGCAGCGCTCCATCGAGTGGCGAAACAGCAACGGGATCGGGGGATTGCCCGGACGTCATGGGAGAACCTTGAAAAGGCGGTGACGCCTGGATGCCTGCCGCGCGATTTCACTCATTTTGGCGGTTCATGAAGCGGCCGAAAGTCGCAGTCCGGCTGTTGATGCAGCAAGACGAGTACAGCGCGACTTGTCGCCGCAACAAGGCCGTACGACACGCGCCCGCTGTCACGGTTACAACGCGCGACGTTGTGCAACGAGCGGGCAGAGGAAGGGGTCTCTTCCGCGCAGTCCCACGCTATTGAGGTATCGGATAATGACGCCGTACGACTGCCACAACGTCGTCTGGGTATATGGCACACCTTCCGCCGCACAGTAGGCGGCAACAAGGGGTTGCACCTTGCGGAGGTAAGGGCGGGCCATCGAGGGGAACAAGTGGTGTTCGATCTGGTAGTTGAGGCCGCCCATCAGGATCGACATGAAGCGTCCGCCGCTGATGTTGCGGCTCATCAGGACCTGGCGGCGCAGGAAGTCCAATTTCAGTCGGGGAGAGACCAGCGGCATGCCGATGTGGTTCGGCGCAAAGGACGAGCCGAGGTAGAAACCAAAGACAGCCAGCTCAACGACGATGAAGGCGAGGGCCTTGCCTGGCGACAACACCAGGAACGCGAGAGCGACGAAGCCGCCAAGGCGGACCAGCAGGAGGCTGAACTCGACCCATCGGCGTTCGACCGGACCGCGCTTCACGACGCGCCGGAACCCTTCTAAGCGGAGTGAGAGCCCTTCGAGCATGAGGATTGGGAAGAAGTACCAGCCTTGGTGGGAGACCAGCCACTTCATCAACCGGCTACGGGGCCGGGTTGCCGCCTCCGGCGTCATTGCGATGGCGCCCAAGGCGACATCGGGATCGGAACCGACCTTGTTCGGGTTGGCGTGGTGTCGGTTGTGCTTGTTTCGCCACCAGCCATAGCTGATGCCGACCAGTAGGTTCGCGATGATCAGGCTGGTCCAGTCGTTCCACCGGCCGGACTTGAAGATTTGGCGGTGGGCTGCGTCGTGGCCGAGGAACCCTAGCTGCGTCATGATGATCGCGAGCACAGCGGCGCTGATCATTTGCCACCAGCTGTCTCCGATCCAAATAAAGGCCAGTGCCCAGGCGGCCAGAATGACCAGGGCGCCAATCAGTTTGGTCCAGTAGTAACCGTACCGCCGACGCATCAGATTTAGGTCGTGCACGCGGCGCGTCAGGGCAGTGAAGGAGCTGCCGGCTCTGGCGTTGGTGACTGGCTCGGGCTCCGTCATCGGTGCAGAGTGGTCGAGGGTAGACGTCATAGCGGGAGTGCCGTTCGTAGCGGACTTCCCGGAAAGAGTCTGGGCGACAGCGGGATTGCTTCCGGAGCCGCGGCGAGTTTATACGGCGTCTCCGGCCCCAGACCGACTGCGAAAAGCAGTAAGAAAATTCTACAACATCAACTTCAGAAACCCATCCTGCTATGAGCGTTGCTCGAAGATCACCTTTCGGCGTCACGTGACCGCGATAAGCTTTGCGCGAGAGCAACGAAATTCGGCCAGCTATAGCCGGGAAGCATCGAAGAGGACTATGGACTCCGTGGACAGTGCCCAGATTGGGCCACCGGCTGACGACGCTGATGACGAGACCGTAGAGGAAACCGCCGAGCGCCGGTCGGCCGAAGATGAGGACCTTCGCGAGAGTCTGCTGGGTTTGTCGCAGTTGACGTCGGACCAGCTCCCGCTGGAGGACCTGCTTACCAAGGTCGCCACATATGCCGTGCAAGCCATTCCCGGCGCCGACGGTGCCGGGTTGACGCTGCTCGAGCGAGACAGAGCCGACACCATCGTCGCGACTGCCCCGTTTGTTACCGAGGTCGACGACATTCAATATGGAATGGGCCAGGGTCCCTGCATAAGCGCAGCCCGGGAGGGTCAGACCGTCCTGTCGGGCTCACTCGGCGGAGATTCGCGATGGCCGCGCTTCGGCGGCTCGGTCGCCCGGCTCGGCGTCCACAGCGTGGTGTCTTTGCCGTTGATCACTCCTGAGGGCGTGGTGGGCGCGATGAACGTCTACGCGCACGGCAAGAACGTCTTCGACGACCGGGCTGCCAAACTCGGGGAGATCTTCGCCGCCCCGGCAGCGATCGCCGTGCACAACGCCCAGGTCCTCGCCCAGGCCCGAAGGCTGGCCAACCAGCTGCAGACGGCCCTGGAAATCCGCGGCGTCATTGACCGGGCTGTCGGAATCTTGATGAGCCGGAGCGGCACTACCGAGCATGAGGCCCTGGAACGGCTGCGCTCGCTGAGCCAGCACGAGCATCGCAAATTGGCCGAGATAGCCCGCCAGATCGTGGATGAGGCTGTCGCTCGGGCGCGAGCCCGGAACCGGCGCGATCGAGAATCGTCCTAATTAGGAGCTGTCGGCATCGGAGCGTAGAGTCGAATTCGACGCGGCTATCTGACTCCCCGGTCCGCGCGGCCGCCGCCAGTGGTCCCGGCGATTTGCCGAGCCAGTTCATGTAGTTATATCGAGCGGGCGGATCCGCTTTCTCGGAGCGAGAGTGTGGATCTCCCAGCGAGCCTCCTTGCGCATCTTCACGAGCTCATGCTCAGCATTGGTGAGGACGATCAAGATCTGGACGACACCTTGGTGGCGTTGACCACGGCATTGCGCTCGACGGCCGCCTCCTACTGCGGACTCCAGCTGACCATTGTTGAGCACCGTTGGTCGGTGACGCTAACCGCGTTCAGTGACGGTCACAGACCGGTCGGTACCTCATTGCGTCTTCCTCTCGGGCTGGTTTCGCAGGTCGATGGCCAGAGCGGCATTGTCTTCTTCGCCGGCACTCCTGGCGCGTTCACCGATCTTGCCGCCGACCTGAGCCACACCCTCGGCGGCATCCCCGTTGAACAGCCACCACGGGCCGCGGATGGCATGGATCTCGGTGGGAAACATGTGGACGGTCATCGAAAGGCGATTGAGCTTGACGTTGATCTTCCACCGCTTTCTCGCGTGTCCGGGCTGACCGGCGTGGCCGAACTGACGGTCTTGAATCGCGCCATCGGGATGCTGATGGCTCAAGGCCACGGCATTGAGCAAGCTCATCAAGTGCTGCGCCGGGAGGCCGCAGCGGCTGGGTTGGAACCGCACATCTATGCCGCCCAGATTTTGCGACGTGAAAGGTAGCAGATCTCAGAAGCGGTCGAACGGCTTGCCGGGCTCTTGCTTCTGATCAGCTTGGGCTCTGGAAGTGATCTCTTCGACTACCGACGACTTCGCGTCTGCGTAATCCTGAATGTAGTCCCACCTTCGGGCCGCAAGGTCTCGCTTAGTGCGTTCATAGAGATCCCGCTCCTCGGGTCGGGCTCGCAGCCGATCGCGAAACAGCAGCATCCGCTCCACTTCAGGGCTCCCGACGGTGAACACATGAATCTGCACGTCCGGGTTGTGATCACGCAGGAACCGATGCTCGTACCAGTCAGGCTCTCGAAACTGCAGCACGTATCCGGCAGCCTCCAGATCCGGGAGATACCCGGCCTCATTTGCAGAGTCGATCACCGTCAGCACGATGTCGATGACCGGTTTCGCCGCAAGGCCCGCTACCGAGGTCGACCCGACGTGTTCGACCTGCACCGCTCGAGCGCCCAACGCCGCCCGAATGCGCTCCTCTTTGCGGGCGTACTGCGCCGCCCATGCCGGGTCCGGGTCTACGAGCCGGATTGGCCCATCGGCGCGTACGGGCGGCTCCAGGAAGTCCGGTTGAGATCCGTTAGACATGGCGGTCTATCCAAGCAGCTCCTGGACCAGTTGCTCGACCCGCTGGCGGATCTGGTTACGGATGGCCCGGACGACATCGATGCCTTGATCGGCCGGGTCGTCGAGCGTCCCGTCCTCGTAACGTTTCCCCGGATAGTACGGACAGCTGTCACCGCATCCCATCGTGATGACCACGTCAGAGGCCTTGACTGCATCGGTGGTGAGGATTGTGGGCTGTTCGGCAGCGATGTCGATGCCTTCCTCCGCCATCGCCTGCACAGCAACGGGGTTGATCTTGTCGGCCGGTTCGCTACCAGCTGATCGAACGTCGACGGCGCCGCCTGAGAGCTGCTTTGCGCACCCGGCGGCCATTTGGGACCGTCCGGCGTTGTGGACACAGACGAACAGGACGGAGGGCTTTGGTGTGGTCACCGTGGTTTGATGGCTTTGATGACGGCGCTGTGCATGCCGTCGGCAGTTTGCTGGGTAAAGCGCACGGACGCGTCAGAGAAACCGGCAGCGGCGAGATCGCCGAGATATTCGCTGCGCGAAAGCGCGCCCGCGATGCAGCCCACATAGGAACCGCGCTCGGCCCCGCTCATGAGGAGTTAGGTGATCTTCGGCGACGATGTCGCTGATGCCAATCCGGCCGCCCGGCACCAGCACGCGATACATCTCCTTGATCACTTTGGGCTTGTCGATGGACAAGTTGATCACACAGTTGCTGATCACGAGATCCACCGAGCTGTCCGGTAGCGGAATGTCTTCGATAATGCCCTTCAAAACTCGACATTGGACGCGCCAGCCTTCGCGGCGTTGCCGCGTGCCAAGTCCAGCATCTCGTCAGTCATGTCGACCCCATAGACAAAGCCAGTCGGTCCTACTCGCCGAGCTGCGAGCAGTACGTCGATGCCGCCGCCAGAGCCGAGATCAAGTACACGCTCGTCCTCGCGAAGTTCCGCGACGGCGGCGGGATTGCCGCAGCCTAAACCAGCGGCAACAGCGGCGACCGGCAACTCGTCCCGCTCGGCGAGGCTGTAAAGCACACCGCCGAACGTCTCATCGACCTCAACCACCGTTGGGCCGCAACACGGCACGGAACTGTTCCCGTGGTCGGCGCCGCAATTTGAGTCGCAACACGAGGCCCGGCGGCCGGCCTCTAGGACTGTGGTGGCTGCTTCCGCGTACCGCTCCCGCACGCGCTCGCGCAATCCATCCCGTTGAGTCATCACACTTCACCTCACATCGAAACTTGTCGATGTAACTGTAGCGCCCTCACATTGATATTGGTCAATCTGTGACAAGATAAGAATGTGCCGACGATGCAGCAGAGCCAGCAGGGGCCGGCCCTACCACTCCTGATCACCGAATGTTGTTCACCCGTGGTGGGTGAGGTGCTGACGGTGCCGGAAGCGGAGTCGCTAGCTGCCGTGCTCAAGGCAATCGCCGAACCCACCCGACTGCGCCTGGTATCTCTGGTCGCCGCACGTGGGGATGCCGAAGCCTGCGTCTGTGATCTCACCGAGCCCGTTGGTCTCAGCCAACCCACCGTCTCCCATCACCTCAAGATCCTTGTGGACGCCGGTGTCCTGCAGCGACAACAGCGGGGAAAGTGGGCGTACTACAGGCTCGTGCCCGAAACCTTGGTCGCCATTTCAGAGCTACTCACGCCGAGATCGGCGTAAGGAACTGCCTCGAGCCATCACTGGCCGCGAGAGTGTGCATGGGCGTGCCGTGCGTTACTAGGAACGCGTGTCCTGCCATGCTGGTCAGCACGTTAAGAAGGGATCCTCCTCATGTCCGCCACACTGAACCCGAGCACCGCGGCCGGCTTTCCTAGCTTGGCCAGGAAGATTTGGATCTTCGCCATTATCCGCGGGATTCTCGGGATCATCTTCGGTCTCATCGCCCTGTTTGCTCCAATTGCCACCGCGCTCGCCCTGGCCATCGTGATCGGCGTCTACGCCATCGTTGACGGCGTCTTCGACATCATCGAGGCGATCCGACACCGAGGCTCTTCCTCGATGGCGCTGCGGATCGTACTGGGCGCCGTCAGCATCCTCTTCGGGATTCTCGTCCTTGTCTGGCCGGGCATGAGCCTCGCGATCCTGGCGATCTTCGTCGGCGTTTGGGCGATCATCATCGGCATCCTTCAGATCATGGCGTCGGTAGGCCATCGCGCTGCCCCCAACAGCGGGTGGGTCTGGGGCGTCATCGGCGGCGCGCTGGCAATCCTGTTCGGTGTTCTCGTGCTCATCAGGCCAGGCACCGGCTTGGTCACCATCATCTGGATCATCGGCATCTGGGCCATCGTATGGGGCATCATCTTCATCGTCCTGGGCGTCCAGCTGCGTAAGGCTGCCCGCGCGAGCGAAGCTGACGTTTCGCCGACCGCTTAAATCCGTGTCCTTTGCCGGAGCGCCGATTTCTGGAGCCCAGCGTGAAACGCTCCCTACGTTGACGTGTGTGCAGCTCAGCCAGGCGAGGGTTCGAGTTGGTCGAGTGTTGGCGCTGGCACGGTTTCCGGTGAAGTCAACCGCCGGGGAATCACTCCGAACCGCCGAGGTTGATCAACGTGGGTTGGTCCACGATCGTAGCTGGGCCGTGTACACCGCTGATGGAGGCATCGCGAGTGGCAAGACCTCGCGCCGGTTCCGAAAGGTCGACGGACTCATGAGCTGGTGGTCAACCGCTCCAGCTGACGGCAACGACATACCTCAACTGCACAGCCCGTGGGGTAGCAGCTACCGAGTCGATGACCCGCGAGCCGCCGAGGCGCTGACCGACAACCTCGGGCAGCCGCTGACACTTCGCCCCGAAGGATCGATATCTCACTACGACGACTGTCCGATCCATCTCGTGACGACCTCATCGATCCGTCAGATCGAGTCCTTCGTCGGTAGTCCGGTCGATCACCGCCGGACCCGAGCGAACATCGTGCTGGACACGGCTGAATTCAGTTGGTTAGAGGATTCATGGGAAGGCCTCCACCTCGCTGTCGGGCCGCAGCTGGTGCTTCGCATCGGGTCCGGAATGACACGTTGCGTCATGGTCGATCAGCCGCAGGTCGGTGTGCTTTGTGAGTTGCCGATCTTGAAAGCCCTGGGGGACGCCCATGAGGTAATCCTCGGCGTTAAGGCAGCGGTTGCTCAGACCGGTTCGGTCGCCGTGCATGATGACGCCTACCTGCTGCGCTGAGCGCACCTGTAAGGATGGGGTGACTCAGGCGGAGATCTGACAGGAGTACGTGTGAAAGTCGCGGTTGTAGGAGGCGGTTCCACCTATACACCGGAGCTGGTCGATGGGCTCGCGAGATTGCAGCACCTCGTAGAAGTTGACGAATTGGTGCTAATGGATCCGGCTGAGGAGCGCTTGTTGCTGGTCGGCGGGATCTCGCAGCGCATCTTTGCCAAGTACGGTCACGCCGGCCAGGTCAGCATCACGACTGATCTTGATCAAGCGGTCGCTGATGCCACAGTCGTTCTCATTCAGCTGAGGGTTGGCGGCCAGGCGGCGCGTCTGCTCGACGAAACGCTTCCTTTGAAGTGTGGCTGCGTGGGTCAGGAAACAACTGGGGCCGGCGGGCTCGCCAAGGCGCTGCGTACGGTGCCGGTGGTATTGGAGATCGCGGAACGAGTTTCCGATCTAGCCGCCAAGGATGCCTGGATTCTGGATTTCACGAATCCGGTCGGCATAGTCACGCGTGCCCTGCTTGATCATGGTCACCAGGCCGTCGGGCTCTGCAACATCGGAATTGGTAATCAGCGGGCGGCTGCCGGTCTGCTCGGTGTTGAGCCGGGAGAGATAAGTCTTGATCACGTCGGGCTCAATCACCTGAGCTGGACCCGACGGATCCTGGTCGACGGTCAAGATCAACTGCCAGGGCTGCTGGATACTTCAGCGGATGAGTTGGCGGCGCGGTCAGGGCTTCCCGCTGAGATACTGCGCCGGCTGGGGGTGTGGCCGTCGTACTACCTCCGCTACTTCTACGAACATGATCATGTCGTGGAGCAGCAACGCGCCAAACCTTCTCGGGCCGAAGAAGTCGCCGAGATCGAGCGCCAGCTATTGGAGATCTATGCCGACCCTGGAGTCGATCAGAAGCCGGATCTGCTCCAACAGCGTGGCGGTGCCTACTACTCCGAAGCGGCGGTGAATCTCATGGCATCCTTGATCGCCGACCAATGTGATGTGCAGATCGTCAACCTGCGCAATGACGGTACGCTTCCCTTTCTCGCTGATCATGACGTTATTGAGGTGCCAGCACGCGTCGGCCGGCATGGCCCTCTCGCTGAACCCCTCGCGCCAGTTGATCCGCTGTACTCCGGACTCATCGCCCACGTCTCGGCGTACGAGGAGCTAGCGCTCGAGGCTGCCATTCGTGGTGGCCGGGAACGGGTGTTCCGAGCATTGCTGGCCCACCCACTCATTGGCCAACACCATCTCGCCGATACACTCACCGACCTGCTGATTGCCGCCAACCGTGATCATCTTCGGTGGGCCGCGTGACTGCTGCCGTCCTGGCGATCGACGGCGGCAACACCAAGACCGATGTGTGCTTGATCTCCGCTGAGGGGCAGCTCCTCGGCTATGCGCGCGGTCCTGGCTCCAATCACCAAAACATCGGTATCGAGGCCGCCGTCGACGTGCTCTCCAGCTTGGTCGCCGCGGTTGCGGATGAGATCAAGATCAGCGCGGGTTCCACCATTGCCCAGCATGCAGCGGTCTACCTCGCCGGAGCGGATTTTCCGAGGGAGATCGAGATGTTGCGGCAGCGTGTTCTGCTCGCTGGCTGGGCAGCGAAGATCTCGCTGGATAACGACACATTCGCGCTACTGCGTGCTGGCACCAAAGCAGCCAACCGGATCGCCGTGGTTTGTGGCGCGGGAATCAACTGCGTCGGTGTTTCTGCGGTAGGCGGGCTGGTTCGGTTCCCATCAGTGGGTGAGATCTCTGGGGATTGGGGTGGCGGGGCAAGCCTTGGAACCAAAGCGCTCTTCCTTGCGGTCCGGGCAGAGGACGGCCGTGGCCAACCCACCGCGCTACGCGAGGCGATCATGGAACACTTCGGCACGGCATCAGTGGCCGAGGTGGCTGAGGGGCTGCACTTCAGCGAGATTCCGCGCAGCCGGCTCCATGAATTGGTGCCAGTGTTGCTGCAGGTCGCCGAAGCAGGGGACGGACCTGCCGCAGCCGTGGTCGAGCGGTTGGCGGAGGAGGTCTTCTTGCTCACTCGCGTTGCCCTCGATCGGCTCAATCTGGGCGATCAACAAACCGATCTGGTGCTGGGAGGGGGAGTGCTCGCAACGCGAAACCCACTGCTAATCGGTGGAATATTGCAGCGGCTCACGGCGTACGCTCCACGGGTCAACGTGCTAGTGGTAGATGACCCCCCGGTGGTTGGCGCTGCACTGCTAGGACTGGATGCGATCGGCGCCTCACGTGATGCGGAGATGGCAGCCCGAACCGCCCTGCTGACCCGCACGTGCACATCTTGGTGGCCCGAAGATCGACTTGCCGATCATGATTATCTAGATACTTGATCAAGTCGCGAGAGGAGTCGGATTTCACATGAGCGTGACACCAGCGCCGATGGCGGAGTGGACAGGGCCGACTCGTTTCTTGGCTCCCCCGAAGCCTCGGGTACTGGCCGACGGCAGCAAGCGCTACGAAGGCATCACCTATGCGGTCGCGCCGGGATACCGACCGCTGCAGTTGGACGTGTGGGTGCCGGCCACACAAACTCCACCGCCACTCGTGGTTTGGATTCATGGCGGCGGTTGGATGTTTGGTGATCGGCGCTACCTGCCCGAGACACTGCGGCCAAATCAGCTTTTCGAGGAGTCGGTAGCAGCAGGGCTCGCCGTTGCCACGATCGACTATCGCCATGCATTGGAGGCGCATTTTCCGGCTCAGCTGCATGATGCGAAGGCCGCCATCCGCTATCTCCGGGCG
>DATDKX010000247.1:0-2926 GCA_036519615.1 Propionibacteriaceae bacterium | reverse complement strand
ATGTTGTGGCCGGCGGTAAGCGCGACGAGGGTTTGGCCGTCCCGGGCAAACAGCGCATCAAGCAATGCCCGCCGCGTTGGATCAGCGAGAGCTCGAAACACCGTCTCCACACGAGCACAATAGGAAACCAAATGGTTTCCTGTCAACATCGGAGCGCCCGGTCACTTAAGACGTGGGTGCACCCAGACCGATTGATGATCAACCAGTGGCCCCAGCAGGGCGGCGATCTCTGGGTCTGCATGATCTTGGAGTTGATCACTAGCGAGTCTTCGTGCGATACCAGCCACGAAATCGGCGATCTGGACCCGAGGTTCGCGGCTGGAATCGACGAGCCGGACATCGGTCAGCTGGCGGCCCGGTTGGCTTGCGGCGTACGCAGTTGCGATGTCGGCTAGACGTTCCGGTGTCAATGCGGACTGCTCATCGTGTACCACCGAGAGGGTTTGGGCGTTGGCGCCCCAGTGGTGAACGGCGCGGTTCAGTGCGGGAAGGAGCGGCTCCATAAGAGGGGTCAGTTTGGGGTTCTCCAGGTAGGAGGCCCTCGTTGCCTCGGCGAGAGGCCGCGTGGACCGAAGCAGGTCCATAACCTCTCTGAGGTCGGCCGCAGTGCTGGAGGTTGCCATGTTGTCAACCGTCGCGTAGAAGGTCTGAACCGGCGTCTTCGGCAGCCACCGGTTGTTGGTCCGAAACAGATTGGCCGACAAGGTGAGGAACTCCTGCCAGCGGGATCTTCCGTAGCTCTGCTCGCCGTGGCCGTAAAGCGCCACTGCCATAGGTCGAGTACGCGCGTTTCGTCCAGGGCTTGCGATTCCGGACACCGGTTGCCCACCAAGGAGCACGTCGATCATGCGGGCGAGCACAAAGAATCGGGTGTCGGTGAGGTGAACGTACGCGTTGCCGCAGATGGGACTGCTGGGGCCGAGTAGCCAGAGCAGCACTGGCCGTCGACGGGGCCGCAGGATTTCGGGTGACTTATATTCCCCGGTGCCGCGGGCGCCGATTTCGTGGCGAAGATGCTTGATCAACTCCGCGGCAATCTCGGGCTCGATGCGAATGCTGGCGTGGGCAAAGACGGGGCTATGCCCAACGCCGACTAGGTTTCCGCCGGAGAATCCCGATTCATCGCAGGCGATTTCGACGTGTCGCACCACAGACGCCACAAGATCAAGAATGCACCAAGATCAACCGTCACACTTCCGAGCCCGGGAGTACGCCACGAAAACGCGAGGGTGATCATGGCCCTGTGACTGAAACCGAGATCATCGAATACGTCAGCGGCCAACCGGGCGTAGTGATGGTTACCGCAAGCAAGGAGAACTCTGCGCCAGAGTCGGCGTGGGGCGACACGTTCTTCTTCTACGACCCCGAACGGAACCGCCCCGAGAACCAGCGACTGCCGTTCGCCACCGTCGTGATTCACGACTATGTCGGCTGGGACACCGAGTCGCAGCTTGATCGCGACGGCATCTTCCGCGTCAACATCGCCGTTGGTCGAAGCGGCTTTGAGCAGCTCTTGGGGTACCCGCCGGCACAGCATCAAGCCCATCACGAGGAGTTCGATTATGCGGCGACCGACGTCCTCATCCCGCATCCGACCTACGCCTCCCAAGGCTGGGTCTCGGTCCTCAACCCGGCAGAGCGGACAAGCGTCCAGGTCCGGCAGCTCCTCGACGACGCGCATGCCCTTGCCGTACGCCGGCACGAGAGAAGACTGGATGCCCGCCAGACCTGAAGCGTCGAACCGACAAGCATGTCCAACCGGACCACCCGGATCTGGCCCGCCCTTGGCGGCAGCTGGGCACTTGCCTGGCCTCGCGCTCGGCCATCGATGGCCTGATTTCCATCCCAGACAGTCCATATCCTTCGCGTAGCTCCACGACCAACATCGATAGGAAATGAAGATGACTGCACTGAGCGCTGACGTGAGGCGGCTTGTCGAGCGCCCGAACTACGCTCACATCGCCACCCTGATGCCCGACGGCGCGCCGCATAGCGTGCCGGTCTGGATGGACCTCGACGGTGACAATCTTGCATTCCTCACCGGGCCTGGTTCGCGCAAGGCTCGCAACCTCGAGCGTGATCCACGAGTGGCGATCTCGATCATCGATGCGGATCAGCCGAACGTGTCGGCGCTGATCCGCGGACAGGTCGTGGAACGTATCGAGGGAGATCGGGCCTGGGAGATCATTGACCGGATATCCCAGAAGTACATCGGGCAGCCCTATCCACTGCGTACTGACCGCATCATCTTCTTGATCAAGCCCGATCATGCACAAGGGGTGACCTTCGGCTGACGTCAGCTTCCATATGGCATGGCTCCAGCGCCGCTGCCGTTAGGTGGCGGATCGACGGCGATACGGTAATCATCACGGTCACGCACCCGCCGCTCGACGCGACCTTTTGCGGGCAGGCATCCGAACTATTGGACCGCCAGCCAGTGGCCTCCTCCTCGGATACGGTGTTGGGCGTGCGCTGCCGCTGTGGCACACGTGCTCCGGCCGCGGCTGGACAAGGCCGATTACCGCTTCAGAGTCTCCGGCCGTGGCGAAGCCGACCCGGAGGTGCCCACCACCTCTGAGAAGAACCGCGAGCTGAACCGCCGCGTTGAGCTCACTTATCGGCCGAGCGGATAGCAGCTCAGATACGACCCGAGCCGTGACCGCGATTGACGGAAGGGCGGCCAGTCTCTGGCCTGGTGCCGGTCTACCTCCAGGAGGATTGCTCGATGTTTATTAGGTTGAAAGGAGACCTTCATGGACGTTGCAAACACCAATGCCAGTACCGGATTTGCCCTCAGCCGCGTGCTGCCTCGCACGCCGGCTGAGGTGTTTGACCATTTCACGAACCCAGCCCTCTTCTCCCGCTGGTTCATTGTTGAGGGCTTCACCACACCGGCGTCGGGCGTGAACCTCGACCCGCGCCCCGG
>DATDKX010000246.1:0-2785 GCA_036519615.1 Propionibacteriaceae bacterium | reverse complement strand
CAAGAGCGACCTGCTGGCGGGCCTGGTCGTCGTAGGTCGGCGCCTCGACGTCACGGAAGATGCCAATCGGTGCGCGATGCAACACGCCTGCATCGGTGAGCCGGGAGAGCCCGAAAGCAAACGACGGATCCGCCAGGTGGGCGTCGTGGACGACCAGCGCATCCCCACCGACATCTGCCACCTCGACGACCGAGAATGCCCCAGTTTTTTGATCGCGTACAACGCCCAGGTGCCCGTCGACGCCGAACCGGATGGGCTCACCATGGTTCAGTGGGATGATCGCGTCCGCCGACGTGGCCGGCTCCTTGATCGCATCGAATGCGCCGTCGTTGAAGATCGGGCAGTTCTGATAAATCTCCACCAGCGAGCTGCCGCGGTGGGCGGCAGCCGCCCGGAGCACTCCTGTCAGGTGTTTGCGATCAGAATCGATGGTTCGAGCAACGAAGGTCGCCTCGGCACCAAGAGCGAGTGAAACCGGGTTGAACGGGTTGTCCAGAGACCCCATCGGCGTTGACTTGGTGATCTTGCCGATCTCTGAAGTGGGGGAGTACTGGCCCTTAGTCAGCCCATATATCCGGTTGTTGAAGAGCAAGATCGTCAGGTTCACATTGCGACGCAGTACGTGGATCAGATGATTACCACCGATCGACAGCGCATCGCCGTCACCAGTGATCACAAAGACCGCAAGATCTTCCCGCGCCGTCGCAACGCCGGTAGCGATCGCAGTAGCACGGCCGTGGATCGAGTGCATGCCGTAGGTATCTACGTAGTAAGGGAAACGCGATGAGCAGCCAATGCCGGAAACGATCACGGTGTTCTCGCGTTTGATCCCCAGCTCGGGCATGAAACCTTGGAACGCAGCCAGCACTGCGTAGTCGCCACAGCCGGGACACCAACGGACTTCTTGATCACTCGTGAAGTCCTTACGGTTCAGCGGCTCCAGCGATAGTGGTACGCCGGCAAGTCCTCGATAGCTCGTGCCGTTGGCGCCGAGCGGGGAACTGGGCATGTTTGAAGCCTTTTGGGTAGTCAATGGGTGATCAAGCTCCGAACGCAGCTGATCGACGGCGGTCACGGGTTCGTCCCTTCCAAGTTTTCGGCGCCGCTCGCGCGCCCGACGCTCGCGGTGCGATTAAGTTGATCAATTTCGGCTTCAAGATCACGAGCAAGTTCGCTGAGCGAGATTGGCAGCCCGCGAACTCGAGAATAACTGCGTACGTCCACTAGATACTTCGCCCGCAGCAACAGCGCCAACTGACCCAGGTTCATCTCTGGAACGATCACGCGGTCATAGCTGCGCAGGATGTCACCGAGGTTGGCAGGGAACGGGTTCAAGTGCCGCAGATGGGTATAGGCGATCAACCGGCCACTCTTGCGCACCCGACGGGCGGCGGCGACGATCGGCCCATACGTGGAACCCCAGCCGAGCACCAAGACGCGTGCGTGCCGGCCGTTGGCATCCGCGGGATCGTCGACAACGAGGTCTGGAATGTCCTGCACGATCCCGTTGATCTTGGCCTGCCGGGTGCGCACCATTTCCTCGTGGTTGGCCGGATCATAGGAGACCGCGCCAGTGTCCTTGGCTTTTTCAATGCCGCCAATGCGGTGCTCCAGGCCAGCGGTGCCTGGAATCGCCCACGGGCGGGCGAGAGTCGCGGGGTCGCGTAGATAGGGCTTGAAGACCGGCTCACCGGCCTTGTCGTTGGCGTTGCTGGCAGAGGCAAACTGCGGGTCAATGGCCGGAATGGAGTTCAGGTCCGGGATCAGCCACGGCTCTGCGCCGTTGGCGATGTAGCCGTCAGACAAGATCACGACGGGGGTCCGGTACTTGATCGCCATCCGTACCGCCTCCAACGCGGTCGGGAAGCAGTCAGCGGGAGACTGTGCCGCCAGCACGGGAAGCGGTGCTTCGCCATTGCGGCCAAACATCACCTGTAGCAAATCGGCCTGCTCAGTCTTGGTCGGCATGCCGGTGCTCGGGCCGGCGCGCTGGATGTCACAGATGATCAAGGGCAACTCGGTCGCTATGGCTAGCCCAATGGTCTCTGACTTCAACACAGCGCCTGGCCCGGAGGTGGTCGTAACCCCAAGATGCCCGGCAAAGCTCGCGCCCAACGCAGCACCGATTCCGGCGATCTCGTCCTCAGCTTGGAAAGTGGTCACCCCGAACCGCTTGTGCTTGCTCAGCTCGTGCAGCACGTCAGAGGCAGGAGTGATCGGATAGGCCCCGAGGAACAGCGGCAGGCCGGCCTTCTTAGAAGCAGTGATCAGCCCGTACGCCAGCGCCGAATTGCCAGAGATCTGGCGATACTTTCCCGACGGCATGGGTGCGGGCGCTACCTCGTAGGTGACGGCGAACACCTCGGTGGTCTCGCCGAACGCGTACCCGGCCTTGAAGGCGGTGATGTTGGCATCGCGGATGTCAGGCTTGGAGGCGAACTTGGCGGTCAGGAAGTTGAGCGTGCCCTCGGTCGGCCGGTGATAGAGCCAGGACAGCAGCCCAAGCGAGAACATGTTCTTGGCGCGGGTGGCGTCCTTGCGGGTAAGCCCGAACGGCTTGACCGCTTCGACGGTCATGCCGGTCAGATCCAGCGCATGCACCTGATATTGGTCCAGTGAGCCGTCGGTCAGCGGATCGCTGTCGTAGCCGACCTTGGCCAGGTTGCGTTTGGTGAAGTCGGCGGAATCGGCGATGATCACCCCGCCGCGCGGCAAGTCATCGATGTTGGCCTTGAGGGCTGCCGGGTTCATGGCGACAAGCACATCCGGCCGATCGCCGGGAGTC
>DATDKX010000245.1:0-2702 GCA_036519615.1 Propionibacteriaceae bacterium | reverse complement strand
ACTCAAGCCCGCCGTGAAGCTCGATCGCCCAACACCGATCTTGGCGAACTAGCTCAAGGCAGAGAGGATCAACATGGCCCGACAGATCTCCCTCATCATCGTAGGCGCCGGCGACCGCGGGCAGTTGTATGCCGACCTTGCCGCCCGCGATCCTCGTGTTCGCATCGCCGCCGTGGCTGACCCCGACGAACGCCGCCGGACCATCCTCGCAGAGCGGCACGCCGTGCCATCAACGCGCCGGTATTCGGATTGGCGCGACGTTATCGGGCAGCCCCGGATCGCCGACGCCGCCGTGATCGCGACCCTCGACCGGCTGCACCATGAACCGGCCCTGGCGCTGGCCGAACAGGGCTACCACCTCCTGCTTGAAAAGCCCATGGCCGTGACGCCCGACATGTGCCGCTCAATTGTCGAAGCGGCGCGGGCGGCTCGGGTCACACTCGCCGTGTGCCACGTCCTTCGCTACACCCCATACACCCGGGCGCTGCGGCGACTCCTCGACTCGGGTGTCATCGGTCAAATCGTGTCAGTGCAACATCTCGAGCCGGTCGGCTGGTGGCATCAGGCGCACTCCTTCGTACGCGGCAACTGGCGGCGCACCGACGAGTCGACGTTCATGTTGATGGCCAAGAGTGTGCATGACATCGACTGGCTCAACCATCTGGTTGGGCGGCCGGCGCGTCGGGTGTCCTCCTTCGGTGGCCTCCACCACTTTCGTCCCGAGTAACGCCCCTCCGGTGCCGGTGAGCGCTGCATCGACTGCGCCATCGAGCCTGATTGTCCATACTCAGCGATGAGGATTTACCTGGGCTGCCTGGGTAACCCCGCTGCCGAGCGGTGGCCGTTGCAGACTGTCACCTCCGCCCGCACAGAAGAGGGTGTGCTGGACGTGCTGCGGACAGGTCCCTACGGTCGCTGCGTCTACCGCTGCGACAACGATGTGGTTGACCACCAGGTGGTCAACCTCGAGTACGAGGGCGGCACCACCGCGTCGTTCACGATGACAGCCTTCACCGACTTCGCCTTCCGTCAGACCAAGATCTTCGGCACGCACGGATGCCTCGAGGGCAACGGCCGCGAGGTGGAGGTGCTGAACTTCCGCACCGGGAGACGTGAGCGGCACCTCATTGAAGGCTCCAGCGAGCATGACCCGCACGCCGGCGGCGACACCGGCCTCGTTCGGGCCTTCATCGAGGCCCTCGTCTCCAGCCGGCCCGAGGACCATCTCACAAGCCCTGAGGAGAGCCTGGCCTCCCACCTCGTGACCTGGGCTGCCGAACAAGCTCGGCTCACCTCCACCGTCGTCCACCTCAGCTGACCATCCGATTACCAGTCCTCACCGGCACAGACGTCTATCTCAGGTCACTGGCCGGTCGTCTCGAAAGCGGGGACCCTCAAACGGAACTCGGTCGCGACTCCGACGCCTTCTCCGCGGTGCTAGCCCACATGGGTGCAGCAGGATCCAGCGCAGCGACACGTCCCGCCGGGCCGAGGCAAGCCGGCCAAGTCAGCCGGCCTACTGGTCAGCTCGGTCCTGCACTGAGCCATCGTGAGGCGGGACGAGGTCCCATTACCGCGTCACTGGGTCGGCTCCTCACCCGTGCTGCCGTCGGCCCGCTCGCGCAGCGGGTCGATATGCCCAAGGTGGCGTGCAGTCTCCTCGACCAGGTGCAGCAGGATCCAGCGCAGCGACATGTCCCGCTGGGCCGAGACGGTGTCGAGGGAGGCGGCGTCCATCACTACCGCGTCGCAGCGGCGGGACTCGGCAGCGTAGTCGCCCAGGAGATCAGCCATGGTCATATCCGCCGGCACACGCCACTTGTGTTCGACTGGACTGAGCAGGACAAGTCCCTCCTCACCGGCGAAGACGTCGCGCAGCCACGAGCGCTCCACGTTGGTGAGGTGGCGCACGAGGCCGTGAAGGCCCATGCCGGTCGGGGTCCGCGACCGCGCCCAGTACGTCGTCAGGGACGTCGCGCAACTTCCAGGCGACCAGATCCCGTTGACGCTGGAGCACTCCGAGCAGGGTTGTGCACTGGTCCCCATGGTGGGCAGCTTCGGTGATCCCAAAGCGCGTGCCGTTCGCGGTGCCGCTGCCGTCGTTCATGCTCCGCATCCTGCCGGACGGAGAAGTGCAGCTCTGCGCGATACGACGTGTTGCGCGGCACCCTGGACGGCTTCAGGCACCGTGCCTCAAGAGGACCGGGGTCCGCAACACGGATCAGGTGTCTGCTGGTGGGCAGACACCTCGGGCGAGCAGGGTGGGGCTGCGCAGATGGCGGCGTCGGCTAAGGCGAGTGCCGTTGGTAGTCCGAAGCGGCCGGCAATGAGCCCTGAGCTGGGAGCGACGATGGGTGCAGCGATCGCCCCCACCGCTGTCGTCGCCACCTTCAAAGAGGCCCCCGAAACCTCGAGGATCACGTCAGACGTCGTTGAACTTGAAGGTTTATCAGAGGGGCGATCCGACACCGGCCGCAGAGAACTGTACCTTCCCAAAGACGCCGTTGTGATCACTTGCATTGACCGGGAAGCGGGTCGAGTCTGTCAGCATGAT
Organism: Propionibacteriaceae bacterium; assembly: GCA_036519615.1. GTDB lineage: Bacteria > Actinomycetota > Actinomycetes > Propionibacteriales > Propionibacteriaceae > Microlunatus. Next base: position 148 of record DATDKX010000245.1, on the reverse strand, counting down.
AGCCGCCGCGTCTGGCTTGACAGTCGGCGAAGTCAGCACGTCATCGATCCATTTGCCCTCGCGCTTGGTGATCTTCCAACCGTTGAATGTGTTACAAGTACGCCGTGTGATCAAGGTTGCCGACAGCTTCGCGCGTAGATGTCTGTAC
>DATDKX010000244.1:0-5112 GCA_036519615.1 Propionibacteriaceae bacterium | reverse complement strand
GCGCTCAGCGGCATTATCAAAGTTGCACCATCTTGCCGGTGATCAAGGGCCCGCCGATGATCAATGATCCGATGATCAACGACAGGGCGGTGCTGCTCTGGTATCGATTTCAGAAATGCTGCATGTCCAGCAGCGAGATCTGCATTTATCCCGACGAACGATCTCAGCCAATTGCCGGCCAATCCCACGCTGGTACGCAGGTGCTCTTTCGCGGCAATGCGCAAGGCGCGATCAACATCCAGTTGCGCTCGCTCATCATTGCCTCGCGCGGCAGCCAGCTCAGCGGCAAGCAGTAGGCGCTGGACCTGACTAGTGGTTGAGATCGCAGCAGGGTCGGACGGCACCTTGGCCAAGGTCGCTTCCGCAGCAGGCAGATCATTCAAGCGCCACAACGCCTTGGCAGTGATCAACTTTCCCTCAGCGCCTGCAAGATCAGGTTCCGGGATGAGGGCCGCAATCGCTTGCTGCGGTTCACCCGCCGCCAGGTACGCCTCAGCTGATGCGACCAAGAACTGAACAGCAAACCAGCCACTTGTTACCTGGCCATCCGTGCCTCCGTCATGCAGCAACCGCAGCGCGGTCTCGGGTTCATCGGTGATCATCGCCAGCCGCACCTGCGTCAGCCGTTGAGCCGCCGCCAGCAGTGGATCACCGCTGTCACGCATTCTGTTGCAGTCATGATCAAGATGCCGTCGTGCCTGCCTGATCTCCCCACGCTCCAGGTGCGCCCAAGCGTTCGCGAGATGGGCGAATCCCAGGCCGATCTCACCGCTTTCCGTCGACCGGTCGGTGATCAAGGTCGTGGCATACCAGGTGGCGCGGCGCAGATTTCCACAGAAGGCGTCAATCCACGACAGTTGCCCAGCGCAATTGGCGCGTACCAGCTGCTCGGCCGGGCTGGCATCGCTGTCGAGCCATTGCTGGAAGCGGCCGGCGCCCCGCTCCAATCTCCAGCGCGCCGTATCCAGGTCGCCCCCGCACAACTCGAAGCCGGCGACGTAATAGTCGATCAGGGGTGACAGCTCTGGCGTACTCGCTCGCTCCGAGATGGTGAGGTTTCCGACCAAGTCTTTGACTTCATCGGCATGGCTGAGACCGGACTCTGCATCGCCGCGCTGCCGGGCCGTCGCCATCTGAAGCAGAGCAAGGCTGACTAAATCTGCAACTTCGGGTTGAGGAGTCCTGGCCAGTTCCGCACTAGCGCGGGCAAGGGCCGACTCCGCTATGTCAAGCCATGAGTACGCGAGCGCCGCCCCGGCAAGAAGCAATGGCTCCGAGTCCCCGAGCTCCTCCACATCGATCACGAGTTGCACGAGGTCAGGGTCTGCGCCCGCCAAGATGCGAGGAACAGCTAGCGACCCCGCCAATGGTGGCGCCTGATGATGTGGAACGGCACACAAAGAGAGGTGGGGAGCGCCGACTCCTGAGTAAATGGTGCTCACGTTGGCAAGACTGGACATCAGCTGGTGGGCCTCGACCTTCCCAATACACACAGGTTGTTGGCCTCAGTAACTCCGATATCGAGGTGAAATGTCCTCACCCATCGGGCCATCTCACCCGGGTGATCTAGGGCACCTCAGATCAGCTGCCGCTGCCGGCCGATTTTGACAGCCTCCGACCGGGAACGCGCGCCCAGCTTGCGATAAAGCGCACTGGTATGCGTCTTGATCGTGTTAGGGGACAGATACAGCTCGGAGGCAATCTCCCCGAGACTCAATGATCCGGCGAGCCGGCGGAGGACATCAATCTCTCGTGCCGTCAGAGGCTCGTTCTGTGGAGCGCCGCTCTCGCTCTCGCGCAGGCTCTGCTGTGCCGCTTCGAGCCGAGCGATCATCGGCGCCATCCCTTCCCGGTACTGCCGCGTCATGATCGCCGCCTCATCCAAAAGCTGGCGGGCCAAGGAAATTTCTCCGGTCATGATCGCCGCCCTGCCCATGACCAAGAAGTGGTGAATCGATGGCCATGGACTGAGCCCAGAAAGCTTCCTGCGAAGGTGGAGCCCATGCTCAAGGGTTGCCATCGCCTTGTCCAGGTCACCGGAGGTTGCTTGGCTCTGCCCGAGCGCAGTGAACGCAAACGAGACTGACGGCAGAGCCTGCAAGCTTCGGCTCTCGACCACCGCCATGGCCTCCTCTGCCGATCTACGGCTGCGGTCGTGATGCCCGAGCTCAGCTTGCGTGAGGGAGAGGACTGAAAGAGCGAGGATCCGTATCAAGGCCGGCGCGGCCTCGCTGTATGCGGCCTTAGGAAGTACAGCGAGTGCGGTATTCAGATCGCCCACCACGTAGTTGGCGTGGCCGAGCGCTGTGCTCGCAGTGGCGTACCAAGGAGTGTTGCCATCAGTCTCCAGCTCGGCCGCTCGCTGAGCCGAAGCCAGCATGTCTAATGGGCCACCAAAGCCAAACAGTCCTCGAATGAGCGCTTCGGCAGATTCCACTGATTTGGTTCCGTCTGGCAATGGGACGTCTTGGGGCAGCCGGCTGAGTTGGGCCAGCCGCCGACTCATTTCTTCTTGGTCGCCGGATAGTGCCGCCATCCATGCCGCCGTTACGACGCCCGGCATATTGTCATCGGCAGCTGTCGCCTCTAGGGCGCGGAGCCATCCACGTACGGTGGTTCCCAGGCCGGCGTCAAAATATCGTATCCAGCTCCGCTGCACCAAAGCCGCCGCACGATCACCATTTCCTGCAGCAAGCGCATGTTCAATGGCGGCGTCAACATAGTCGTTGTCACTTAGCCAGTCTGCCGCGCGGCCATGGAGCAAGACGGCCCGATCAGGCTGCTCGGTTTCAAGCGAACTGTTAGCCACGGCGCCAAAGAGATGATGGAAACGAAACCAGCGTTCCTCAGCATCCAACGGAATGAGGAAGAGATTCGTGTGTTTCAGCTCGCGCAAGATGGTCGCGGAGTCGTGCCTTGCCCTCATGTAATCGCACAGCGGTGCTGAAAATCGATCGAGGATGGACATATCGAGAATGAAGTGACGAATAGCGTCAGTTTGCCGGCTGAGCACTTCCTCGGTCAGGTAATCACCTATGAAGCGATTGTTCCCACTGAAATGATGCACGAACCCGGCGGGATCCGGCCGGCCGACCAAGGACAGGGCGGCCAGATATACGCCAGCGGGCCAGCCCTCTGTCCGATGCATCAGCTCGGAAATGGAGTCGCTCGGTAACTGCACACCATCAGACGCCAAGACGGAATAGACCTCATCTTCAGTGAAGGCCAAGTCCTCGGCACGAATTTCAGCCAATTGACCAGCCGCGCGCAGTCGACCAAGCCGCAAAATCGGATCGGTCCTCGTGATCAATACCAGATGCGCGTTCAATGGCAAGTGCTTGAGGAAAAACTCCATCTGATCATTGCATTCGGCCGAGCGGACGATGTGGAAGTCGTCGATAAGGACAGTGACCTCGGCTGGCAGCGCAGCAATTGCGTCAATGACTCTCGGCAGCACTGTCGTCATCATGTCGTGCCGACCCGCAGCAATGAACCCGGCAATATCGCGAGCAATGCTGCAGCCGGCACGGTCAAGAGCCGTCGCAATGTGGGTCCACAGTCGCGCGGGCTCGTTTTCCGGGCTGTCCAGAGAAATCCATGCCAACTTCGCGGTTGCTGGTTTCGAAGCCAGCCATTGAGTCACGACGGTGGTCTTGCCGTAGCCGGCGGGAGCAGCGACCAATGTCACTGCGCGCTGCCCAGCGCGCGTGAGTTCCTCGAGCAACCGAGGTCGAACCATCCATTCGGATCGAGCCGGCGGCGGCCGAAGCTTGGCTTCCAATATGGAGTCGATCGGCTGTGTCAACAACCCGTCGTCACTCCGCGTCAGAATGCTCACGGATGAATGCTGTTCTTCGGCTGCGCCAGACCTCTATGGCCCAGATTTCGATAGCCCAGAACTACTTGACCCACGGCCGACCCTCCCTGGGTTAGATTCAGTGCGATTATACGGCTGGATATAGCAACCGCCCGTTGGGAAGTGCTCAGCCGCGACATCACCCGATCGGGGTGAGGTGAAATGGCGGAGAAGATCAGATATTGACGCTATGTCAGCAACCGTCGCTCGGATTCCACGCCAAGCGCCGGTGAGGTAGCGACCACGCTGGACGCGCGTACGTTCTCGGTGAATATGTCGCCGCGGCAGATCTTCGGATTTGCACCATCACCGTTGCTGTCAATGGCCCCCGGATTCCAGCAGGCCGAGGCGCGGTTTGCCGGAGGCTTCGCGCCTGTCGCCATGACCGTTCGGGTCCGAAAGCGGCTGACCCAGGAAGGGGGGCGCGACGTCGGCGTACCCCCTGCGTGAGTGATCAGCCGAGCGTCATCCCCTCGGTCGCAGATGATGGAGTTATGTCAGGCAAGCGGCTCATGCGGAAGGAATTCAGTAAGCCGAGCAGGCCGGCGATGATCGGCACCAACAGAGCTATCTGAAGAGCCAGAGGTCGTGCTTCAGTGTTGATACGGACTATCTCAGCCTGGACCTGCGGCGGTTGACCCTCGAGCAGGTGCATGAGCTGAGTGTTGCTCATCACTTCAGCGTCCTCCTCGAGAGCCACGGCGACGCGGTCCTGTTCGGCGGGCGATAGGACGGCGCTGTTTTGCGCCAGCGCGGTGAAGCTGAAGGCCAGCGTCGCAAGCATGATTGCGCCGGCGAACGCGAGACCGAATGACAGACCGAACGATCCTGCCGCGGAGTTAACTCCGGCCGCCTCACTGACCCGTTCCTCCGAGATCGGAGCGAGCGTGTAGTTGTTCAACTGCGACACAAGCAAGCCAAGTCCCGATCCAGCGATCAGCAGCGGAACCAAGAGATACCAGCCGGAGTCGGCCCGAGGCACGATTGGAACCAGTACTCCAATTCCCACGACGAGCAGGAGAAAGCCGATCCGGACGATCGTGCTCGGTCGCCGTCCCCCGAACTTTCGTCCCGCCAGCATCGCGACCGCGAACATGCTGAGCGAGAGTGGGGCGATAGACAAGCCTGCCTGCATGGCGTTGTATTCGAGCACCATCTGGAGATAAATCGGCAAGGCGATCATCAGCCCACCAAGAGCGATCTGTTGCAGCATCTGCTGGGAGATCCCCAGCTGAAAGTGCTTCGACCGAAACAGG
>DATDKX010000243.1:0-3263 GCA_036519615.1 Propionibacteriaceae bacterium | reverse complement strand
TCACCCGATGCTCATTTCAGCCCATGGAGCAGGCGCTGCAGAAAGCGCTGCTCGGTAGACCGCAACCACCGTTGCGCCAACGGCCGACCAGTCGTAGCGCCGGGCGGCTTCTTGCGCCCGCAGAGTGCGCACGGGGTTGGGCCGGTCAAGAACCCGTAGCACCGAAGCAGCCAGCGCATCGGGATCGCCAGCGGCAAAGCCCTCACCACGTCGGCCCTCGTCTTGTGGTGAACCGAGCACGTCGAGAAACGACGGAAGCTCCGAGGCCACGATCGGAACGCCGCTTGCCATGGCCTCGAGGAGCACAATGCCGAAGCTTTCTCGCGCGAGGTGCGGGGCAACGAAGACGTCGGCCGAATTCAGCAGCGCGATCTTGGCTTCGGGATTGATCATGCCAAGGCTGCAACACCAATCCGGAAGCGGGCGGTTTCCTTGTCCAGCAACGATTACCTCAAGATCGGGCCGAGCCTTCATGATCAGTGGAACGGCGGCCAGTAGCACGTCGAGGCCCTTGCGCGGCTCGTCCAGCCGACCGAGGAAGATCAGTTTGGGATGATCCGAAGGCCGCGGTGAACTAGCTATCTGCCCTGGACCTGTCGAAGGGCGCCAGCGGGCGAAGTCGCCGAACTCAATGCCATTGGGAATGACGACCGCGTCTCGACCCAAGTGCTGCACGACGACATTGCGTGCTGATTCAGATACGGCGATGCCCGCGTCGATCTTTTCAATCGCTCCGCGCAGCACCCCACCGGCCACCTGCATAGACCGCGATCGTGGGGTGGCGGCGTGAAACGTTGCCACTACTGGTTGTTCGGCTGCCCAGAGGGCGTGTAAGGAAATGCTCGGCGTAATGGGTTCGTGAATATGCAGCACGTCGAATTTGCCCTTGCGGAGCCAGCGGCGTACCCGTGCAGCACTGAGCGGTCCGAAGTTCACGCGGGCCACAGACCCGTTGTAGCGGAGGGGCATAGCAGCACCAACACTGACAAACTCCTCGACGTCGAGCCCTTCGGTTGCGGCTCCGAGCTCACCGGGCGCCAGCACATAGGGCCGATGCCCCGCCTGGCGCAGGTAGCGGGCGAGCCCAAGAACATGATTTTGTACGCCACCTGGCACGTCGAAGGAGTACGGGCACACGATTCCGACGCGCAGTGAGGTGCGCGGAGCTGTCACCCAACCTCCTCAGCCGAGGTCTGTTGATCGAAGAAGAACGGCTGCATCATGTGCCAGTCTTGCGGCTGTTTGGCGATCGTGTCGGCAAAGAAGTCAGCAACTTGCTGCATCATGGCAATCAGGCCATCGCGGCCCGGCCGCGGCTGGATGGGATTGCCGATGATGATCGCCATGCCATCGTCAGTGAACTGGCAAACGGCGGGTAGCAAGGCCGCACCGGTACGCCGAGCGACGACAGCTGGGCCCGCCGGCATGGTGATGAGCTGTCCTTGCCAGGACACCGGGACGCCAGTCCCAGCAAGGTCTCGATCCGCCAATAGGCAAACCACCCGCCCGCGACGGATCGCGCCCATCAGGGTCGTGAGGCCCTCGGGATCGCGATGGGAGAGCACCTGCATACCAAGGCGTTCCCGAAAGGCGAGGAAGGCCGCGAACTCATCGGGCGGGAGTTGCTCGACCACTGTCGTCACCGGCATTCCAGTGACACAGGCCCAGGCGCCGGCCAGATCCCAATTCCCGCTGTGTGGCAGGGCGACGACCGCACCCGGTCCCGCGTACGCGTCTCGTAAGACATGCTCATTCACGACGGAGACACGACGGCGGATCTCGGTCGCAGACCAGCCTGGCAGAGCCAAGACCTCATAGAAGCTACGGAAATAGGACTTGATGGCAGCTCGTAGCAGGTCCTCGTCGACCGGTGAACCGGTCGCATACGTCAAGTTGCGACGCAGGTTAGGAATATGAGTGTCACTTCGCTGCAGGGCTACCCAGCTGACGACCGAGATGATCACTGCAACTAGGCGCGTGGGAAGGCGAGCGGCCACCCGCCAGCCAACGCGATAAACACCACGCACCAGCGTGTTGCGGAGCCGGTCGCGCCGCCGGGCCTGCGGTAATGCGACTGCCTCAGGCCGAACGCGCATCTGCAGCCTTGGCTTGCCGACGGACCTGAGCGATCCGCTGCAGCACCGTGATCATGCTCGTCACGGCCAAAGCCGCCACCGCGATGTTGAGCACATACGGGACTCCTAGACCGGCCAACAATGCGCCGGCAAGGATGATCACCAACCGGTCCGCCCGCGCCGCCAGACCGCCCTTGCACACGAATCCGAGACTCTCGGCGCGAGCCTTGACATAGGAGGTCCATTGGCCGAATACCAGCCCGGCCAAAGCGATGCCCGCCCAAAGGGTGGAGTCCTGCCGATACACGAAATAGAGCAAGATGCCACCGAAGACGGCAGCGTCACCGAGCCGGTCAGAGGTCGAATCCAGGAAGGCACCCCAGTTACTCGCCCTGCCGGTGATGTTGGCCATCAGGCCGTCGATCATGTCCGAGATCACAAAGAGGGTCACGATCAAGACGCCCTGCCAGAGCCAGCCTTGAGGGAAGCAGATCAGTGCGGCGAGTACGACCCCGAGCGTGCCGATGATCGTGACGACGTCCGGTGAAACTCCTAGCTTGATCAACAGCCGTGCTATCGGTCCAAGCAGGCTGGCGGACAAGCCCCGGAAACGCTCCAGCATCAGCAATACTCCAGCATCAGCTGTGGCCTGAGGCGGCGTAGGAGTTCCAGCTGTTGCGTACGATCTCCCACGTTTGATCCAGTAGCTGCGGCAGTGCCTTGGTTTGCCCGACAACGGGAAGGAAGTTCGCGTCGCCCGCCCACCGTGGGACGACGTGCTGGTGCAGGTGGGCGGCGATTCCGGCGCCGGCGACTGCGCCCTGGTTGATTCCGAGATTGAAGCCGTGTGGGGAACTCGCTGCCCGTAGCACGTGCATTGCGTCCTGCGTCAATACGCCGACCGCGAGCACCTCGTCCTGGTCCAGTTCGGTGAGGTCCGCGACATGGCGGTACGGGCAGATCAGCAGATGGCCGGGTGAATAGGGATAGAGGTTGAGCACCGCATACGCCAGGTCGCTGCGGTGCACAATCAGTCCTTCCCGATCTTCGCGAGACTGCACGGCACAGAACGGACACTCTTGTTGTTCAGTGGTGGCCGGTTTGTTCTCACCCTGGATGTAGACCATCCGGTGCGGAGTCCACAGCCGTTCAAATCCGTCGGGAGTGCCGGGATGAGCAGCCGAATCC
>DATDKX010000242.1:0-4081 GCA_036519615.1 Propionibacteriaceae bacterium | reverse complement strand
TCGCCGGGGACCAAGGCGACAGCCCTTTTACACCTTCCGGCGGATCTGAGAGACTCCGGGTCTATCTGGACCGACCCTGAACTGGTTGGCGCCCCACTTGGAGGCAGAGGTGCCGACATGATGCTGATCACTCCCGCCCCTTAGAGGCCGAGCAGAGGCAGGCGACGCCCATGCTGCAGCTGAACGCCTTCCTGCTGCGGCAGGGCATCTCGCCCGTCCGTGCGATCTCGACGGCCTCGCTTCCGGATACCAGCTTCGCGCTCTGGACGAACAACCGTCTCGAGCCGCTTGAGGTGGCAGACGGCGACCTGCTCGATGCGGCCGTACCCGGGGACGTGATCGTTGCGCTGGTGCGCCGGCCCATTGCCCCGCCTGCGTGGCAACAATTCATCCAGGATGCTCTGGCGCTTCCCGACTTCGGGAGAGCCTCATCTGCCCTTGGTGCGATCGTCTTCTGCGCCATGGGCGACGGCACCCAGGCTGGCGGGCCAACCCGATGGATAGGCTGGTGCTTCGGCCTCGGGTCGCGGGTCATGCGACGGCGGGCCACCGATCCCCGGTTCGGGCTGCTGGTGGCCCTCAATGCCCTTGCTCCCGTTTCCCACCCGTTGCCAGCGGCTGGTGATCCGCTTCTGCCGTCGAGCCGAGCGCCGCGGTTGAGCGACCTGCGGTACCGAACGACCGCCCCGTACTTTCAGCAGACCGGACATCGCGCGGCCCGCGACATCCCGGTGGAGGGCTTCCGCATCGATCGGGCCAGCGATCTCGTCTCGGCGGTCGGGGGCCGAACTGGCGACCCGCTGCTTCCCAGGGTGCTGGGTGGGCGGTCGGTGCGGTTCCGCGCCGGCGTTGAGTGCGTCGCTGACCTCGTCAAGCTGTCGGAGGAGCTGCAGAGCCGCTCGAGCACGAACGGCTACAAGCAAGCCTTCGGCTGGGTGGACAACATCACGCCGGTGGATGATGAGCCACTCATCGAGCTCCTGCGCCAGCAGCTCGTCGCCCATCTCCTCACCCAGCCCGTTCCATCCATCATGGATGCGCTGCTCCCGGATGATCTGATCGATCTCGGCGATGACCGCTCCATCCAGTACGTGCTGTATCCGCGCGAGCGGCAGCAAAGCGCCTGCCGCACCACCCTCACGGTCGCCATGCTGTCCCAGCTTGCGACCGGCCTGCGCGACCCGGCCCAGCCAAGCGCCGCTCTCGACTGCGAGCTGCGGTTTCTTGATGAAGCTCGCGAGTTCGTCGGCGCTGCCACCATCCTTGAGTGCTTGTGCGCGGATCTAACGGTCGGGGGAGAGCTGTATGTGGTCTGCGACGGCGACTTCTACCGGGTCGATCGGACGTTTGTACAGCGGATCGACGACGAGCTCAGCCGGCTGCCCGAATCAGGTCTGGTGTTGCCCTGCTACCGGGGCGGCACCGAGGGCAGCTACAACCAGAGCGTCGGTCGCGCCGATCCCCACCGGTTCGCGGTTCTTGACCGCTCGCTCATTCGGCTGCCCGACGAGACCGGGATCGAGGCCTGCGACCTTGTCAGCGCTTCGGGCGCGCTCGTGCACGTGAAGCGCAAGGGTAAGTCATCGGTGCTCAGCCACCTGTTCCTCCAGGCCGTCAACAGCTGCGATGCCCTCCGGTGGTCGCCCGAAGCGAGAGCGCAACTCCGGGAAATGATCAAGGCGCACGCTGCCTCGCCGACGCTCACCGCCTCCGCGCTCCAGGCCGTTGGTCGCCTGGAAGGGGGTGGCCACGACATCGAGGTGGTGTTCGCCTTCCTCGGCGACTGGCGCCAGCGGACCATCACCAGCCTGCCGCTCTTCTCAAGAGTGAGCCTGGTGCAAGCAGCTCGCAGGATCGGCCAGCTCGGCTATCAACCATCGGTCAAGCTCGTCGACATCTGCCAGTAGATTCCCCGGCGGTTCGGTGGCCGCGATTCCTGCGGAATCACGCTGCCGATCACCGCGCAGCTATCACCGGTGCATACAGCAACCTCTATGCGCATCTCACGCACTACAGGCGCGTTGAGACAGATCCGACATCGCTCACAGCCTGTGCCACAGCCCTAACAGCCGATGAACCACGCTGTGGTAGCCGACCGGATGCCTTCTGTAAGGAGTGCAGTGAGCCTGACGCGTTGCCCTAGCAGGGCATCGCCAGCGACCTGCCGGAGGCAGCACCGTGTCCGTCCATTACTGTCCCGAGGATGCAGGATCTCGGGGCTGCACGAAGGGCGAATGTGATGACGATGTCGCCGCCCGGGTGGAACGAGAATGCGCCGAGCAAGGCATCCCGGTGGCAATCGAAGACCCGGTGACGGTTGCCAAGATCCTTACCTTGGTGCGGGACGGACGCGCTTCCAGGTCGGCCACCAAGACAGCGACGTCAACGCGGAGGGGTCGGCCTTCCGCTTCCGCCAGAGGACGATGATGGCGTTCGGATCGAACCTTGTGCTGCCGCGTGCCTTCAGAGGCATGACGAATACTGCTTCCAGCTCGGTCGCCAGGATGGCGCGCCGGCGATCCAACGAGAGATCCGGCCATACTGCTTCCAGGTTGTCGGGGATGCGGGCGCGTACGCGTTCTCCTGCCAGCGCGTCCAACCGATCCCGCAGCTTGTCCATCTCCTGCTCGTACTCGGCGCGCTTGCGCTTGGCGGTGGACGGCATGATCAGCTCGTCGGCCACCTTGTCTTCCAGGCGGTCGAGCAAGCCCTGAAGACGCGCGAGCTCGTTATAGAAGGGGCGGGTGGGATCTTCATCCTCGGCGCTGGCGGCATCAGCGAACCGCTGCGACTGCTCAAGCCGGTAGAAGAACCGCTTCTCCACCTCGCGGTCGACCAGATGCACCATCCGAGCCATCCGTGGCACCACGTTGCTCACACATGAGTAGTAACGGTGCTCCGGGTTCTCGACGCTGACCTGGCGGCTGTAGTCGGGGCGGGCGTACATGCGCCCGCCGCAAACTCCGCAGTAGATCATGCCGGTCAGCAGGTACGACACTCCCCTGCCGCGGCTGTGCTTACGGGCTGGGTCGGTGAGGATCCTGACGACCGCGTCCCAGTCCTCCCGAGGAACGACGGGCGCCCATTGCGCAGGATACATGGCTCCCTGACCTCGCTTGGTGCGACGGCCGTCGTCGAGCACGGGCCGATGCTCACGAAGGCCGGCAATGGAAGGCGACGTGATCATGTTGCGGAACGTGAACCGTTCCCAGTGGTTGCCTTTTGTGGTCTTGATCCCGCGCTCGTTCCAGTCGTTGACGATGCTTCGGACGCTGTCGCCAGCCAGGATGCGGGCAACCGCTTCCTTGATCAGCTCCTGCTCTTGTCGGACGCGGCGCATCGGGACGGCGTTGCCGGGCACGATCTTGCCGTCAGGAGCCTTGACCCAGCTCTGGAACCCGAAGTGGCGCGTGCCGTTGGCCGCTGGCACACCCTTCTGGGCGGTGTACAGCCGTTCCCGGCGGAGGCGCTTGGAGGTCTTCTCGACCTCCGCCTCGGCGAAGCGGACCTTGATGTACCACATGGTGAGCTGGTCCGGGTCGTCGAGGTCGTACTCGGCATTGGGTGTGGCCACCCGGACGTTGTGCTTGCGGCAGATGTCGATGAACTCGGCCAGCTCCAGGATCTGGCGATGTAGCCGGTCCTCCATCCAGCAGACCACGATCCGTGGGCCGTCAGGCGCTTCGATGGCCTTCAGCAGGCGGAGGTAGTCGTCGCGTTCCTTCGTGGCGAACCGTGATGCGCTGACGTAGTCGGTGTAGACGTCCTCGGGGGCCACGGTGCCGCCCATGCGCTCGGCCAGGGCCAGACCATCCTGTAGCTGCCGCTCCTTCCAGTCCTCGCCGTCCATCCCGTGTGATTTCCGCCGGAACACCGCTGCCCGTACCGGTTCCACCGCGCCATCCTTCCCACCGACTACGAACAAAAAGTATATACGGCTGGCGGCGGGATCCTCCACATCGAGGCCCCGCCCGAGGAGGTGGTGGTCCGCGGCGGGCTGTTCCACGGCTTCCAGCTCTGGGTCAACCTGCCCGCCCGGCTCAAGATGACCCCGCCCCGCTACCAGGACATCCGCGGCGGC
>DATDKX010000241.1:0-17674 GCA_036519615.1 Propionibacteriaceae bacterium | reverse complement strand
CGCTATCACAGCAAGCCCGGCGATGGCGGCAACGGGGTTGCCACCGAACGTGCTGCCGTGGCTGCCCGGACCGAGCAGTCGCGATGCTTGACCGGTCGCGATGCAGGCTCCAACCGGAAAGCCGTTTCCCAGTCCTTTGGCTACCGTGACGATGTCGGCGGTAACGCCCTCGTCGACGTGAACCAGCCAGCTGCCGCAGCGACCCATTCCGGTCTGTACCTCATCCATCCAGAGCAAGGCTCCGTGCTGATCGCAGATCTGGCGGGCCTTGGCGAGATAGCCGGTCGGAGGCACCACAACGCCGTTTTCGCCCTGAATCGGCTCCAGTACTACCGCTGCCACTGTCTCGTCCACAACCGAGGCAAGAGCCTCCGGATCGCCGTAGGGCACGAAGATCACTTCGCTTGGCAGCGGCTCGAACGGCAGCCGGTACTTCGGATTGTGTGTCAGGGCCAGCGCACCCATCGATCGTCCGTGAAATGCGCCCTCGGTCGAGATGATCGTGCTACGCCCCGTCATCCTGGTGATCTTGAATGCGGCCTCGTTGGCCTCGGTGCCTGAGTTGGTGAAGAAAACCCGCGCCTCCTCAGCGCCCGTCATACTGCTCAACCGTTCGGCAAGGGCAACCTGCGGTGGGGTGGCGAAGAAGTTCGAGACGTGGCCCAGGGTGGCGATCTGACCGGTCACTGCTGACAGCACGGTTGGATGAGCATGACCGAGCGCATTAACCGCTAGACCCGACAGCAGGTCCAGGTATCGCCGGCCTTCGGCATCCCAGAGGTAGCAGCCCTCGCCGCGGACGAAGACCCGCTTCGGCATCCCGAAGGTATTCATCACCGACTCGGCGTAGGCGTCCAACACGGCGCTGGAGGAGGTCAGGCCGGATAGCTCGCGACTCACCGTTACTGGATCGGCCGTCATGACGACACTCCTTGCGGCGGTTCCACGGGTGCTGGTCCAAAGTCGCCATTGGCAAATTCGCTTGGCGGGATGCCCTCGGCGCGAGAAAACACCCGGCTGCCCAACCGGATCAGCCCATCCTGGGTCACCATCGTGCCGATTCCGACATTGGTGAAGATCTCTAGAAGCAGCGCATGCGGAACCCGGCCATCAACCACCGTGGCTCGGGTGAGGCCGCCCTCGACGGCCCGTAGACAGGCCTCCATTTTCGGCACCATCCCGGCCTCAAGCTTGGGCATTAGGTCGTGTAGCTCACTCGCCGAGAGCTCGGTGATCACTTCGCTGCTATTGGGCCAGTCCCGGTAGAGTCCCTCGACGTCGGTCAGTACGACGAGCCGATCGGCCTCGAGTGCCACCGCCAGTGCGGCTGCGGCGGTATCGGCATTGACGTTGTGCACGACACCATTCACATCGGGTGCAATGCTGGCCACTACCGGCACGCTGCCTGAGCTGATCAAGCCCTCGACGGCTTCGGTGCGCACTGAGACCACGTCCCCGACCAGACCAAGATCAACCTCCTGCCCGTCGACCACCGTGCCGCGGCGCTCAGCGGTGAACAGTCCGCCGTCCTCGCCCGAAAGGCCGACAGCCACGGTGCTATGGGTGTTGATCAATCCGACCAAATCTCTTCCGACCTGGCCGACCAGCACCATACGGACCACTTCCATGGCCTCCGGGCTGGTGACCCGCAGGCCGCCTCGGAACTCCGAGGTGATGCCAAGCCTGGACAGCATTGTCGAGATTTGCGGCCCGCCACCGTGCACCACAACCGGATGAACCCCACACCGTTTCATGAAGACGATGTCTTGGGCGAAGGCCCGTTTTAGATCATCGTCGATCATGGCATTTCCGCCGTACTTGATCACCACGATCTTGCCTGCGTAAGTTTCCAGCCAAGGCAGGGTCTCGGTGAGAATCGATGCCTTCTCGACTAACGACAGCGGGCGGGGTTCGACTAGCGGGGCCGAGGAGTTCATGTGGAGTACTCCGCGTTCTCTTTCACATAGTCATAGGTGAGATCGTTCGTCCAGATGGTGGCCGAGTGCCGGCCGTTGCGCAGATTGACGTCGACCTGAACATCGTGGCTACTGAGGTCGACCAGGTCCCGGGGGTCGCCGACGGAGCCGTCACGGCAGACCTGTACGCCGTTGAACGACACGTCAATGCGATCCGGCTCGAACGCCGCGGTGGTCGTCCCGATAGCTGCTAGAACCCGTCCCCAGTTGGGATCCTGTCCGAAGACAGCACACTTGAAGAGATTGCTGCGGGCGATCGCTCGACCGACTTGTACCGCGTCGTCCTCCGACAACGCATGGTCGACATGGATCGCGATAGTATGCGCCGCCCCCTCGGCGTCGGCCAGCAGCTGCAGAGCAAGATCATGACAGGTCTCGTCCAGCGCGGCTTGGAAGTCACCACGCATTGGCCGTATGCCCGAGGCGCCACTGCTCATCAAGATCACTGTGTCGTTGGTCGACATACAACCGTCGCTGTCTATCCGCTCAAAGGTCCGCCGGCAGGCATCCGCGAGTTGATCACGAAGCTGGTCGCTGTCAACAACGGCGTCAGTTGTCAGTACAACAAGCATCGTGGCTAGCCCGGGTGCAAGCATGCCGGCACCCTTGGCCATGCCACCGATGGACCAACCCTCATCGGCCAAGTTGGCCTGTTTGGTCGTGGAATCGGTCGTCAAGATCGCCTCAGCTGCCGCATGCCCACCATCGGAACTGAGCAGCGGAACAAGATCACTAACAGCTGGTGTCAGCTTCTCCATCGGCAGCCGCATGCCAATCAAGCCGGTCGAACACACCGCAACATCAATGGCCGCTATGTCCGCACCCTGCCGCAATCCAGCTGCACCCTGAGCCTGTCGAAGGGCGTCGGCGACCAGCTCAGCCGTCCGATGGGTATCTGCGAAGCCTTCCGGACCGGTGCAGGCATTTGCTCCACCAGAGTTCAAGACCACTGCTCGCAGCTGAGCATCGGCCAGGACTTGCTCTGACCACAAGACTGGCGCTGCCTTGACACGGTTCGCCGTAAAGACACCGGCAGCCGCATAGTCCGGGCCGGTATTCACAACCAGCGCAAGATCCTTGGCACCACTGGTCTTCAGACCCGCCGCCAATCCGCATGCAAGGAAGCCAGCAGCTGTTGTGACGCTCATGGCGCTAACCCAATGGTTGGTAGCCCGGTGGTCTCCGGAAGGCCGAGCGCCAAGTTCATGCACTGAACCGCCGCGCCCGCCGTCCCCTTAGTCAGGTTGTCTAGCGCGGCGATGGCAATCAGTCGACCTGCGTCATGATCAACTGCGACCTGAACCTGTACAGCATTCGATCCTAGTACGGATTTGGTCTGCGGCCATTGGCCGACAGGCAGCAGCTGGACGAACGGCTCGTCGGCGTACGCCTCCGCGTACGCCTCATACGCCTGATCATCGGTAATACCAAGATCGGCGAGCGGAGCCGTACAGGTGGCCAAAATCCCGCGAGACATCGGAACCAGCACCGGTGTGAACGACACCGATGGGTGCGAAGCACCGCAGGCCACAAAGTTCTGCAGCAGCTCAGGGATGTGACGATGAACACCGCCCACGCTGTAGGCACTTGCTGAGCCCATCAGCTCGGCGCCGAGCAGATGCGGCTTAAGGGACCGGCCGGCACCGGAGGGACCGCTGGCCGCAACGATCACAACATCACGCGCGGTCGTCAGGCCATAAGTGATCGCTGGCAACAGCGCCAGAGTTGCCGTGGTGGGATAGCACCCAGGAACCGCGATGGCTCGCGCTCCAGCCAGTTTGTCCCGCTGTCCTGGCAGCTCGGGCAACCCGTACGGCCAGGTTCCTGCATGGGCCGACTGATAGAACTGCTGCCAGGCATCAGCCTGCTCAAGCCGAAAGTCGGCTCCGCAATCGATGACCACGGTCTCGGCGTGCAGTTGGGCAGCTATTTCTCCAGAAGCGCCATGTGGCAACGCGAGGAACACCACATCGTGATCGGACAGCAGCTCTGGAGTGGTCTCGCCTACCAACCGATCCGCCAGCGGAATCAGGTGTGGATGATGCTGGCCGAGGAGTGTTCCCGCACTGGCGCTTGCCGTCAGCGCCCCGATCTCCACCTGGGGATGGGCAAGCAGCAGGCGGAGCAGTTCTCCCCCTGCATAACCCGTGGCGCCCGCCACCGCTAGCCGTATTGGCACTTGCATGACTATGCCACATCAGACAGAGCTATGCATCTCCGCGTCTCAAGTGGTGGCGCGGTCACGTCTGCGTTGATCCCGGACGAAAACCAGCGATCAAAGCATGTGGGTGCGCTTGCTGATCATGCTCAGCGATCGATCATCGCCTCAGCGATCTAGAGGCACCCGGGTTAGTCGCGGAGCCGGAACGCCAGACGGGTCTCCCACCGTCCCATGTCCGGAACCTCGGCAGGATCGCTGAGGTATTCCTCGAGCCGGCACCCCCAGGTTCTGCCGTCAGTGTCCCAGTCCAAGCCGCGCTGGTCTGCCCAGTCCAGCAGGTCACCCGTCGCCGTCACCAGAGTGTCCGGATGACCTGTGTGCACAACCGTGGCGTAGCGGCCGGCAGGCAGAACGCCGGCGCGAATCTCACCATTACCCTCGACCGGAGTCGTCACCGCGACGCCGGTCTCAAGCTCCATCTCATTTTCCATATCGACGACGACATACCGCCAGAACGGTGGGCCCGCAGGAGTGACGCGGCGAGCGGCCAGCCACTCAAAGACTCGGCCTGTCAGTGGAGGGACGACCGTGCCAAGGTCCTCCATGCGCACACTTACGGGGATCGCCGCGTAGGGCTGATCCACCCTGGTCTCGATAGTCGGATTGTCACTCACCAACAAACTCCTCTCCCATTGGACTGGATTTCACTCGTGCTTAGACCTCCGTGGGACTCGGAATTCATCGGGGCACCTATACCGTGCGCTGGATGGCTCCTGTTCGCTCTGCAGCCGTGGCGACAGCAGCGTCGCGCGCTTCCGCGGCCTCCGCATCGGTGAGTGTGCGATCTGAAGCCCGGAACCGCAGAGCGTACGCCAGCGACTTCTTTCCGTTCCCGACCTGCGGGCCGGTGTAGATATCGAAGAGCCAAATCGACTCCAGCAACGGTCCGGCTCCGGCGCGCAGCGCCCGTTCCACAAGGGCTGCCGGCATGTCATCGTCGACGATGAGCGCCACATCCTCCTTGGCAAGAGGGAAGCCCGAGATCATCGGGATGTCACCGGTGGCGGGAGCCGCGGCGATCAACGCGTCAAGATCGATTTCCGCGGCAGCAGTGCGGGCCGGTAGGCCAAATGCCGCACAGACCTCCGGGTGGAGCTCGCCGGCATGACCGATCCCATCGCCGCTGGGCAGTATGAATTCCGCGCACCGGCCCGGATGCCAAGGAGCATATTCCGCTGGTCGGCGATCTAGTTGCAGACCGACCGCGAGGGCAGCTGCTTCCACGAATGCAATGGCCCGTTGCCAGCCCGCCAGGATCCCACGCCCTTCCCAGCCATCCGGCAGCCAGTGACCAGTGAGCACTGCTCCCAGGTGTCGAGGTTGTCGGCCCAGAGCATGATCGATTGCTGCCAGCTCCTCCGCCGACGGCCGCTGCGTCACCGGCGGTCGCGGCGCCGCCACCAGCGGATCATTGGCGAAGAACACCGAACCTGCCTCGAAGAGCGCAAGATCATCGTTCCCGCGACTGAGATTGCGGGCTGCTGCGCCGAACAGCCCCGGCAACAGCGAGGTGCGCAGATAGGGACTGGCTTCCGACAACGGGTTGACGATCTTGTTCATCAGCCGTCGCCGGTCATCAGCGGGTATCGCCATCGCATCGAGATCGGCAAGCGATGCAAACGGGAAGCTCAGCACTTCCAGATATCCCCGAGCGGCGAGCGCCGCATTAATGGCGCGCCGGGCCCGCTGGCTCCGAGTTAAACCACGACCGACAGGTGCGGCCGGGATTACTGGCTCAATAGTGTCGAAGCCGATCAGCCGGCCAACCTCTTCGACATAGTCGTACGGATCCCGCAAATCGGGCCGCCAGCTCGGTGGAGTGATTGTGAGGCTGTCTCCCTGATCACTGACCGTCGCGCCGATGGCCTCCAGCAGGCGCACGACCGAGGCATGATCAATATCGGTGCCGAGAACCTGGGCCGGCAGCGTGTCGGCAATCGCGCTGCTCGGCCGGCCCGGAACTGCGCCGCGTACGGTCTCGGCTGGCGACCGCGTGCCGCCGGCATGCTCTACCAGGAGTTCAGCGACTCGATGCGCGGCTGCATAACTGGCCTGGGGATCAACGCCCCGCTCAAACCGCCGAGACGCCTCGGAGGACAGCTTGTGGCGTCGGGAGGTACGGGCAATCGTCATCGCATCGAAGTGGGCTGCCTCGATAACGACATTGCGAGTGCTCGGCGACAACTCAGTCGTCGCGCCGCCCATGACTCCGGCGAGGCCGATCGGTCCGGAGATATCGGTGATCAACAGATCGTCGGGGTGCAAAGGCCGGACCACGTCGTCGAGGGTGGTCAACTTCTCGCCTTCGGCAGCCTTACGCACCACGATGGGACCATCGAGGAGTTCGGCGTCGTAGGCATGGATGGGCTGGCCGGTCTCCAACATCACGTAGTTTGTGATGTCCACCGCCAGTGAGATGGAGCGCATCCCAGCTAGCTGAACCCGGCGAGCGAGCCAGCGCGGACTGGGACGACTGGGATCGATCCCGGTAACGGTGAGCCCCACGAAAAGAGGGCAGGCCGTCGACTGCAACTCGACCGGATAGCCGTCGGTTGTTTCAGCGGGCACGACACGATCAACCGGGTCGGTGAAGATAACACCCGCCGCTTGTGCGGACTCGCGAGCGATGCCGCGCATCGAAAGGCAATAACCCCGATCCGCAGTGACTGCAATGTCCAGTACTTCCTCGCGCAGATGAAGTATCGGTGCAGCATCGCTCCCGGCCTCCAGATCTGGCTCGTCGAGCACCAGGATCCCGGTGTGATCATCGCCCAGACCCAGCTCCTTCGCCGAGCAGATCATTCCGTCGGAGACGTGACCGTACGTCTTCCGTGCGGAGATCCCGAAACCGCCAGGCAGGACTGTGCCGGGGAGTGCGACCACCACGAAGTCGCCAACTTCGAAGTTGTGGGCACCGCACACCACACTGCGCGAACCGGAACTGTCATTGTGAGGACCAACGTCGACCTGGCACCAACGGATCGACTTGCCGTTGGAATGCACCTCGACCTCGTACGCCAACACCTTGCCGATCACCAGCGGACCGCTGACCTCGGCTCCGACATGGTCGACAGTCTCAACCTCCAGCCCAGCTCTGATCAGGGCTTCAGCGAGCGTGCGGCCGTCAAGATCATTAGGCAGCGCGGCGTACTCGCGTAGCCAACTGAGTGGGGCTCTCATCTCGCGTGCTCCTGCACGCGGCGGGGGTTCAAGGGGGTCGTCCCCCTTGCCGCAATCATCGTGCTGTCCCAACGAGCGCGCGGCTGAAACGCACGTCGCCTTCGATCATGTCGCGCATATCTTCGGCATTGTTGCGGAACATCAGGGTGCGATCTATGCCCATACCGAAGGCGAAGCCGGAGTAGACGTCGGTGTCGATGCCGCAGGCTTGGAGGACCCGCGGATTGACGACGCCGCAACCGCCCCATTCGATCCAGCCCTCGCTCTTGCACGTGCGACAGGGATTGTCCGGATCACCAACGGAAGCGCCGTGACAGACAAAGCATTGCAGGTCGACCTCGGCCGATGGCTCGGTGAAGGGAAAGTAGTTGGGTCGGAACCGAGTCCGAGTCTCACCGAACATGGCCTGCGCGAAATGATCAAGAGTGCCGCGTAGGTGACCGAGCGTAATGCCTTTGTCGACCGCAAGTCCCTCTATCTGGTGGAAGACCGGCAAGTGCGTGGCGTCATATTCATCGGAGCGATAAACCCTCCCCGGACAAACCACATAGACCGGCAAGTCGCGAGTCAGCAAAGCCCGTATCTGTACCGGCGAAGTGTGAGTCCGCAGGACTATGCCACCGTCCTCCGGCTCAACGAACAGCGTGTCCTGCATGGTGCGAGCGGGATGGTCGGGGATGAAGTTGAGCGCGTCGAAGTTCATCCACTCGGCTTCGAGCTCTGGACCCTCGGCCACCTCCCAGCCCATCGCAACGAAGACATCGACCATCAAGTCCATCAACGCCGTAATCGGGTGGACAGCGCCGAAAGGCTGGGTCTGGATGGGGAGGGTCACATCGACCCGCTCCTCTACAAGGATGCGGGCCAGCTCCTCGGCCTTCAGCTGCTTCTCCCGCGCTTTGAGCGCCTCGTTAATCGTGCCGCGGGCTCGGCCAATACGTACCCCGGCCTCCTTCCGGGCCCGCGGCGGCAACGCGCCGATCTCCCGGTTTGCCAGCGCTATGGGTGAGCGGTCTCCGGAGTGCGTCAAGCGGGCTTGCTTGAGCTCGGCGACCGAAGTTGCTGCCCCGAACGCCGCCAAGGCATCTGCGACCATCGCGTCGATGCTCTCGGCGTTCAGCGGTGTGACCTGAACAGGGTCGTAGCTGCTATTCGGGCCGGACATGGCTCCCTCGGGAATGGATCGTGTGGCGCATGCTGCGCCTGCGACAGTCTAGGAATGATCGTCGATGGCTGCCACGCGGTTTAGTCACTGGACGTGTCCGCCCGCTGGGCCGTGGCAGAGGCGTACAGCAGAACAGCTGCGGCCGTGGAGAGGTTGAGGCTCTCGGCATGCCCGTAGAGCGGCACGGCGACCAGTCGATCCAGCAGCGCGCTGTCCTCGGGCTGCAGCCCCCAGGCCTCGTTGCCCATGACCCACATGGTGGGACTGGCCAGCTCACCTGATTGTGCGAGGTCATTGATCGTGCATGGTGCGCCGGCATCGGCACCGAAGATCTGGAGACCCGAGTGACGGGCCAAGTCGATCACTTCAGCAAGATCGATGCCAATGGCGAGCGGCAGATGGAAGAGACTGCCCGTTGTGGCGCGTACGGTCTTGGCGTTGTAGACATCGACGGAGTCGCGGCTGATCAAGACCGCATCCGCGCCAAACGCGTCGGCACATCTGATCACCGTGCCGAGATTGCCTGGATCCCGGATCTGATCACAAAACACTGCGAGCCGACAAGTGGCTGTCAGCGCGTCGGTCGCTGAGACATCGATCATCTGACAAACCGCTATCAGGCCTTGCGGCGTCACCGTGGCAGATAGTTCAGCGACGGCGGGAGAAGGTGCGACAGCCATCTGGACTCCGCGCTGGCTCGCCTCCTTGAGCAGATCGTGATGACGGTCAACGCTGTCGTCAGCGACGATCAGCTCGATGACCGTGCCAGGCCGGCGGAGCGCTTCTGATGTGGCCTGGCGTCCCTCGGCAATGAAACGCCGAGCAAGTTCGCGGTCTTTTCGACGCAGCAGCCGCCGAGCGGCCTTCAGCATTCCTTGCGAGGCTGTCGGAACCTCAGACCCCCGAGCTGCGAGCGTCGGCATTGGGCGAGCAGGTCCAAAAAATGGATCTCAGGCGGCTGTGGCGTCGGCGGCAGGCGCATTGGCCTTGGCCACCTCGACCAGTGCGGCGAACGCCGCGGGATCGGTCACTGCAAGATCAGCAAGGATCTTGCGATCGACCTCGATTCCGGCGGCCTTGAGACCGGAAATGAAGCGGTTGTACGTCATGCCTTCCGCGCGGGCAGCCGCATTGATCCGCTGAATCCACAACTTCCGAAAATCACCCTTGCGAGCGCGACGGTCACGGTAGGCGTAGACCAGTGAATGAGTGACCTGCTCCTTGGCCTTCCTGTACAGCCGAGAACGCTGGCCACGGTAGCCGGATGCCTGCCCGAGAACTTCACGACGCTTCTTCTGTGCATTGACGGAGCGCTTGACGCGTGCCATCGCAGTTACTCCTTATTTCTTCCGGCGTGCCACTGCACGCCTCGGGGTCCAAGGGGTCCGCCCCCTTGCTGTGGTCTCGAAAGTGGGCTCTCAGGCGTTCTTGCCGAGCAGTTTCTTGGCCTTGGCGGCATCACCTGGCGCGAGCACCTTGTCCCCGTCCAGCCGTCGGGTACGGGTGGTGGGCTTGTGCTCGTTCAAGTGCATCTTGCCAGCCTGGCGATGCATGAGCTTGCCCGTTCCGGTGAACCTGAACCGCTTCTTCGCACCGGAGTGCGACTTCATCTTCGGCATCTTTGATCCATTTCTTCTCTATGTATTGCTGTGCCAGAGCGCTGCCGTAGGTCAGCGTCTAGCCGAGGTCTACATCGGAATCGAGGTTGTCCGCCGGTCCACGACGCTTCTTCGTTGCAGGCTGAGCGGCAGCCTGCGCCCGCCGCCCCGCCTGCTCGGTTCGCTCCGCCTCTGCGTCGGCGAGCCGCTCGGCGGCGCGGCGGTCCCGCTCCGCCTTGACCTCGGCACGAGCCTCGGTCTTCTTCTTGAGTGGCCCGAGAACCATCAACATGTTCCGACCGTCCTGTTTGGGCGCAGATTCGACGAAGCCGTACTCATCGACGTCGGAAGCCAGCTTCTTCAACAGGTTGTAGCCAAGCTCGGGCCGCGACTGCTCACGTCCCCGGAACATGATCGTGATCTTGACCTTGTCCCCCGCTTTCAGGAAGCGTACGACGTGGCCCTTCTTGGTCTCGTAGTCGTGGCTGTCGATCTTAGGCCGAAGCTTCATTTCCTTGATCACTGTGTTGGTCTGATGACGTCGGCTCTCGCGTGCTTTCTGAGCGTTTTCGTACTTGAACTTGCCGTAGTCCATGAGCTTGGCGACCGGCGGCCGCGCCATCGGCGCGACTTCCACCAGGTCGAGCTCGGCCTCCCGCGCAAGACGCAAAGCGTCCTCGATGCGTACGATGCCGACTTGCTCCCCGGCCGGTCCGACAAGCCGGACCTCGGGGACGCGAATTCGATCGTTGATTCGCGGTTCGGTGCTGATATGTCCTCCAGTTGGTTGTAGGTGGTTCGACCAACCAGGCGGCACCGGATCCGTGCGCGGCGACCCCAACTATGAAGGGTCTCCGCGCATGCGAAGACCCCGAAACCCGCGAGGACAGGACGCATCCCAGTTCCTCGCAGACCGACCCGACAACTGTCTTTGGCCGACGCTGTACGGGTGGGAGATCAGGTCTCCACTTGCGGATTCAGTGCACGACTGAATCGGTCGCAGTCAAGATATCACCGCGGGCCAGATTGGCCACATGTTCGCCATCTCGACATGGTCAAACGTATGGCCGGAATCGTGTATTCCCTGGATTGAACGTCAACTCTGCACAGGTTCAATCCGGAGCAGGAACGATCCAGCCGAACTGGTCGTCGGGCAGCTCCACCAGTCGATGACCAGCTGCGAGTTCTCCCAGGATGTCGCCTTCAAGTACGAGCGGGTGTGGGCCTGCCACATCAATAAGTACGACAGTCAACTCCTCGCTCGTCGCGGCCTGCGCCGCGACGTCAAGCGTGACCGGTACGGGGCGAGCATCCGGCTGCCAACTCCGCAGTGCGTCAAGACCTGTGAAGGCCAGTAACGCTCGGCGGCCATCCCTGACCTGGAGTATCACGAGCGACATCTCCGCCTCTTTGTCCGAGGCCAGTCCGCCGACCGTCTCTCCCATGCGGGTTGTCGTCGCGACGACCGGAACCAGTAGCCGATCACCACAGAGCGCGGCAATCGCGCGTAAGTACGCACGCGGTGTGGCTTCTGTCGCCGCAGCAGCGATCAGGCGACGGGTCTCGGCGGACACTTCGCCGTTGTCACCCGGGAATTCGGAGGCTGTCAGCCGTCGTTTGTGATCCACGCCTCCACCCTTACTCGGGGATAGCCGGGTGCTCTCCCCCATCGCTACTCATAGCTGCGCGTGGCACATTGGGAGAATGCCTGCTGTTGACACCGTACTAAGTCCGGCAGCTTTCTGACTAGGCGGGATACCCCGCAAACCTGTGCTGAGTAGGCGAAGTACTGCCCGTCATTACCCGTCGTTACTCACCAATTCTCAACTGGTGACGGACGGTTGACGGACGGACAAATGATCTTGAGCGCAAGTCAGCGGCCCGACCGGTGTTGGCGCACCGACCGGGCCAGGAGACCCCTCGCATCGGAAGGCATCCCCAATGCCCAACGTAACCCGACTATCCAGCGGCAGCCTTAACGGCCAAACCCTAAAGATCGAATTTGTGGAATCCGGCAACGATCTGCCTAATGCGGTAGTGATCCGCTGGCCTCAGAAACCGACCGTCTGCACGCCAGCGCAACTAGACCACGTAGTTGCCAACGCGATGAAAGTCCTATCGAACGCCCTGGTTGAACTAGCCGCCATTCGCGTCTGGAAAAAGCTGTAACCCGCGCGGCCAGATCCTTAAGATGCCCTCGGGGCTAGTCCTCATGGTCTGCTGGCTCGCGGGCTTCAGCGAGCGTCTCCCATCCCTGCCAGAGGATCACCGGGAGCATGGCGAGCGCACCCACCGGGTCAGCCCACCACCAGCCGACTACCGCGTACGCGCCAACACCGAGCAACAGGCTGAGTGACAGGTACGAGCAGACCCATGTCTCCTTGGAGTCGGCGACCAGGGCGCGGCTTCCCATCTCCCTGCCGACCCGCTGCTTGGCGAAGGCGAGAGTTGGCATGACCACTAGAGACAACACGGCCAAAATGATCCCGACAGGGGACGCCAACGGCTCCTCCCGGCTGACCAGTGACGTCACGGCCTCCCCGGTGATGTAGATGGCCAACAGGAAGAAGGTGATGGCGACCACGTAGAGCGCACGTTTCTCCGCTCTGCCTTCCTCACTCACCGTCGCGTGTGGTCCGGCCTTGCGTAGCCGCCACAACAGACCAACTGCGCTGATCACCTCGATCGCCGAGTCGGCCCCAAACCCGATCAGGGCGACGCTGCCCGCGATGATTCCGGCGCCGATCGCCACCACGGCTTCGACCACGTTCCAGCCAACGGTGAAGTACTCAAGCCAGAGAGCGCGGCGGTGCAGAGCGACCCGGCGTTCTATAGGGAGAGCGACCACGACGATCTAGGCTACGGCGCCGTGCCCGCGGTAATGCTGGGGCACGGCGCGGGCCGACACAGGGCCAGGTCTTTAAGCCGCGTCCCCCTGGTCGGCCCGCCACCACGACGCTAACCCGTACGGCTAACAAAACAGGCCAGCACCGCATGAGTGCAGGTGGCCAGACCGGGATACTGCAGCTACGACGTGGCGTGGTGTGGTATCCAAGCCGCGCCACAGGTTCGGCGGGCTCAAACGAGCTCCCCGTCGAGCTGTTCACTTCTTGCTTGCTTGCTTGCCCCCGTCGGTAAGACTGAGGCAGGTCGACCCAAGATCAAATCCTCTCCTCCAAACTCCACGGCGAAGCGCTACTAACCGCGAAACGGCCCGAACTGCAGCCGTTGATTGATCATCTGCGCGCCGACCATGGTCGGGACGTCAACGGTTCTTGCCATGCGGATTCGCTGGTGCTCCCGACACTCCCGGCAAACACAACCGCGCACGTATTCGGCATTCGTACCGTGCTGAAGGTCGTCCCGACGGGTTGCCATCAGTGCAGCTTCGAGCGCTGCCGACCACTCGTCATCGGTCTTAGTAAGCCCCAGACCTGATTAGGTGTCAGGCCGAGGTCGCGGATCACCGTCCAAAACGGTTGGCCGCCGTAGATGGCATTTAGGAGCTGTTGCCGCACCTCCGCCGGTAGCCGCTCTTGCGCCCTGCGCCGGAAGCGGCTCCTACCGAGGTGACCCTCACCGGCTTGGTTCGCCTTGTGTGACGACTCATGGGTAAGAAGACAATGACCACCAGCGTCCCACAAAGCCTGGGAGGCGTGTGTTCACTGGAAGCATGTAAGGACATCGTGTTGCTGAACAAGCGCCGGATTGCACTGACCGAGTTGACAATCAGACTACAAGTCAGGACCAGCTCACCCTGGCCAGCGCCCTTGCACATGATCGACCAGATGCTGGAGGAAAGGTGATGAAGCGCAACGTCGTTACCCGCGAAACAGCCAAGAAGCTCAAGGCGGCGGGATTCCCGGGGGTGTCGATGTGGCATTACTCCGAGGGCATGATCCCTCCAGATGAGCTGTTTTTTACGCAGTCCAGCGGTTTAATGCAGCTCGATATCGTCGCTCCCACTGCTCAGGAAATAGCCGACCAGTTGCCGGGCTTCTGGTCTGTGGTGAACAGCAAAGTCACGTCGAACTATCACGCCGCTTACCACGGCAGCAGCGACAGAGTAAACGCCGACGCCGATACCATGGCCGAAGCCCTAGCCCTGCTGTGGCTGCAGTTACATAAGGCCGAAAACTAGCGCTCCTTGTTGTCAACTTCCTCGACTTCAGTGGAGATCTGCCACGCTGCGACACCTTCAAGCCCTTGGCCCGCTGGCGGATCGCCTGGAGCTGGTCGTGGTCGCGCAGGCTGGCCCCGTCTGCCGGACTCAAAACGTTTCCGCGTACCCCAGGTGGGTACAGGGCGTGAAATATCCTGTTCACCTTGGGGGGACCATGAGTCTCGCTGGCAGGAAGATCGTTGGCAGGTTTGCGCTGGCAGCCTTGGCTGTGTCGGCCTGATGTTTGCGACGAGTGTCCCAGGGGCGGCGGACGTGGCGCCGCATAAACACTGCCTGCTCACACCGGATGGATGGGTCCTTATCGCTAAGGGCGTCTCCGAAGAGGCACCGAATGACCCCGCGCTGGAAAACTTCCACTACCAGGTACACCTTCGTGAGCCGGGTCAGCACGTAACGATCCGGAGAATCGATCCGGACCAAGATTGCTCCATCCTTCCCGTGCCTCGGCCAAATCACAGGGGACCGGTTGTCAAACCCCCGTCACCAATAACGGCCCAAGGCTGCTGGTTTTCAACCGCTAATCGTTGATTTCTGGGGCGCCAACTTCCCTCGAAGTCCATTTGTTACTTGATCTTGTTTTATCTTCTGGACCATCAACCTGGGCGTTGTGTCGGTGTAGCTCCTCCCCGAGATAGCGGTCATAGACCTCGAAGCGGGTGATATCCAGCGCTTCCGCCAGGGTCAGGTCGCCGCCCTCGCGTGCCTTCCTTGCTGCTGCGCGGAGTCCTTCCACCCAGTCCGCCAATTCGGCTAGATCAGCTCGTTGCCATACCCCCACGCGTGCACGCTATCCAGTTGGCCGTGGGCACCGTGCAGTGTTTTCACCAAGATCTTCAATAACTTCCATAGCCCGCGACCGATTCACGTCTCACAGCCGCGTTAGATGGCAAGACAGGCCGCGACCAGCAGCAGGGCGACGGCGGGGAGGTCACCGACATCAACGCCGTGCGTAGGAGTCAATGAGACCAGGACTACGCCCTTTGGGAAAGGTTCAACGACCACGAGCCCGACGGCGACGGCGACCAGCACGAGCGCTTGCAGCCTGCGGTGGCGGCGCTGGGTAGGTCTCGACACCACCAGAGGGTAACGGCCCCGGTCATAGCGGTCGTCAGATTACGCCTGGTGTTAACCGGATCGATGCACAGAAGCGCGCCACTCCCTGCGTCTCGTCACTCCCATCGAACTGGCACACCCTCACCCGGACATCGCTATGGTGCTGCGATGGCCTCATCCCATACAGCACGAATGGCCGAGGCAGTCAAGGCGCTAGCAGAAGCGTCGGTACGAGCCCCAAAACCCATCAGGATGACCAACCAGGCCCCAACGAAGAACAACCCGCCGGCTGCATCCACCGCCGCGATCCAATCCCGGCCCGGGCGTCCGGTCTCCGGAATCAACACCCCCAAGCCGCTGGACGCCATCGCCACGGCGCCAACCACAAAGCAGACAACCGTGCCGAGTGCACATAGCGCGGCGACCGTGGAGAGCTGCAGCGTCCTCATAACCCCTACCCTGGCACCGCGCAGTACCCGGATGGCATCTGAAGGGAGCCCCAAGTTCTGGGGGCCCTTGGGATTGATTCGATTGGGCCCGGAGGAGCTGATTGTGAAGAGCCAAGCGACGATCCGGGGCGATGGGCATGACGAATGCGTCCGAATCCCTAAATGATCAACGGTGCTTACTCGAGATCCCAGAGCTCCGGATAGGAAACCTTAAGCATAAGGTTCCACTGGCATCGGTCGGGGCCAGTCGGATCGACTGCTGGCAAAGGCGCTAGAGGCTGATGCCACAGGCCGAGGAGAAAGTGCCTTGATACTGCGGCGTACTGGCATTGCTGCACTCGTGGTATCCATCAGCTTGGGAATGACGAGCAATATGTTGTTCCTGGCGGCGTTTCAGTTCCGGTTCGATCGGTTTTTCGAGCCGACGCTCATCCTTGCTTCAGGCGCCACCCCGGCCGAACTACTGCGCTGGGCGGCGGCTCTCGATCTCTTCGGGTACTACCTCGCCACGGCGGTGCTCGCGTATGTGTTGTGGCGGCAGCTGCGCCCCCGCAACCCACTCGTCGCTGACTTGTCGACCATGGCCGCGGTTGGCTACGCGGTGGCCGGTGGGGTAGGCGCGGCCGTGCTTGCCATGGTGGCGCCGATGTTGATGCACAACTACACCGATGCCACGGCCGCCGGTCAGGCGCTGATCGCGGCGCAGTTCGCGGTTGTGTTGCAGGTGGTGTGGCGTGCCATCTGGCAATTCCTGGACGCCATCCTGTTGGCAGTTTGGTGGCTCGGGATCGGGTGGCTCGTCCGCGCCGATCGGCCTCGGCTATCCCGCCTGTCGCTGGTACTCGCGGCAGCCGCAGCAGCAGGGGCCGTCGGCAACGTCGCGGGGCTCAGTCTGGTACGTGATGTTCTGCTCGGCTTGCTTTTCGTGCTCTGGACGGCGTGATTGATCTCGGTCCTGGCGGTCTTTACGCGCCAATCACAAACATCCGCCACCACGTCTTCGTCATGACACGGCTCCGCCTCGCTCGCTGCTGTGCGTGCGCATCTTTATTGGCTTTGAAGAGGTACCGACGTGATTCCGGCAGATGGGCGATGCCCCATCGTCCGTTCAGGGCGTGGGAGGCCGGGCTCGGACCTAAGGGTGGTGCTGCCTGATGATTACTCTGTTGAGAGGAAGTAGTCATCATGGCTGGGCCAGCTGAGCAAATGGCTCGATCAGTTGTCTCACCGTTGAGGTCGTGGATTGTCAGGCATCCGATCGGCCATTCTTGGTGCTGGTGTGCACTCCACCGGCCTGGTCGCCGTGGTCGCTCTGCCACAGTTCGAAGTGTTGCTGATCATGGCCGGCATCGTTGTGCTAGCTGGCGCGATCATCGCCGTCGCGACCCGAGGCCGTCTCGGGCTCAACCGATCATCAACACCTAGAGCGTCGAGGTGAGGATGTCGATGCATCGATGATCGCCAGGTCCTCAAGCCACCGTCGCTGCATAATGATTGGCCTCGATCTGCCGGTTTGGTCGAGTCCGGTTGAGGCTTCGCGGACGTGGCAGCCCGGCTTTCATAAGCCAGTACGGCCAGCTGTGCGGGGTCTCTCAAGTCCAGCTTGGTAGGGAGACGGAACACGCAGGTCTTCACCGTGGGCGCAGTGAGATAGAGCTCCGCAGCGATTTGAGCGTTTGACTTGCCTTTCGCGACGAGCTTCAGCACAGCGAACTTCGATGGCCGGTCAGTGATGTAGCTGTGCCTGTTCGCTTGGGGCTGTCGCATTCGGGGAAGGTCGTTCCATGACAGAGTGAAGGGGTTCGGTGAAGGGGTTCGGTGAAGGCGCTGCGGGCCGACGATCAGCTCG
>DATDKX010000240.1:0-5129 GCA_036519615.1 Propionibacteriaceae bacterium | reverse complement strand
GAGCGCGGCATCCTGGGAACGTCAATCTTGTGGTTCGAATTCGACTGGGACGGCGACGGTAGGCCGCTGCCGCCGGAGAAGTGGCGCGAGTACTGCCTGGCCTCGGTTACGACCCATGATCTGCCGCCTACTGCTGGTTATCTGGTCGGTGATCACGTCAGGCTTCGTGAGCAGCTGGGCATTCTGACCCGCTCGCTGGATGAGGAATTGGAATCCGACGAAGCCGACCGCCAGGCGTGGCTGGAGAACCTTCGCACGCGTGGTGCCCTGGAGCCTGACGCGGGCGTCGACGAAACTGTGGAAGCCCTCCACCGCTATCTCACGTGGACGCCCGCGCGGTTGCTGTGCCTTTCGCTTGCCGACGCCGTCGGGGAGCGCCAGTTGCAGAATCAGCCCGGCACCATCGATGAATACCCGAAC
Source organism: Propionibacteriaceae bacterium (assembly GCA_036519615.1). Classification (GTDB taxonomy): domain Bacteria; phylum Actinomycetota; class Actinomycetes; order Propionibacteriales; family Propionibacteriaceae; genus Microlunatus. Next base: position 4,709 of record DATDKX010000240.1, on the reverse strand, counting down.
TGGCGAGTGCCGCTAACCGGACCTGACGGCGAGCTGGTGATGTTGGAGGATATCTTCAGCAACCAGCGGACAGCGGATCTTGCCCAGATCGTGAGCAGCCCCCGTTAGCTACGGCAGTCACCTGGGACCGAGATTTATCCCGCCCTGCTCAACCGCCGTGCGTAACACGTCGGCTTCATCCTGGGTCAAAAGGCCTGCCTGGACCGCTTTGTCCAGCCACGGGTCCAGCGCAGCCGGCCCTTTCGCCGCATAATCGGCACGCACCTGGTCGAGTGCCGCCTTGACCTCGGCCTCGTCGAGCCCCAGCATGCTCGACAAGGTCTCGACGAGGACCTGCTCCTGCTCAGGGCTTATTGGCCAGCCCGGCACGTCAGTCTGCGGCTGCGGATTGTCGGGTGTGGGGACAATAGTGGGTGCGGTCGTCGGGTAAGGCACACCTGGTGTGTCTGCGGACGCAACGCCTGCCACTCCGACGCCCGCGCCAAGCACGAGCAACCCTGAGCCTATTGCGACCGCAGTTTTTATCGAAATTGCCACGTTTCTTGCTACTCCTTGGCGTCGTTTTGCAGTGCCGTGCGAAATAGAATGAAGCCTTTACCTGGCACTGAGCTGGGTAGAACCTGTCAGGCAGCTAGCAATGTGGGCTTGCGCCGGACCTGGATAGGGTCGGTGTGTGGCCGGTGCCAATGTGACGGCAGAAGAGGACGAGAAGCAGCCGAAGCAGGTCAACCAGAGCTTGCTAACGGTGCTGATCGCCTTTCTGGCCAACCTGCTGATCGCCATTGCGAAGTCCATCGCCGCCGCTATCACCGCATCGGCGTCGATGCTGGCTGAGGCTGCTCATTCCTGGGCGGATGCGGGCAATGAGATCTTTTTGTTGATTGCTGATCGGCGATCGGACCGTCATCGGGACAGTGGTCACCCGATGGGTTTCGGGCGCGAGGCGTATGTCTGGTCGATGTTTGCCGCTTTTGGGCTCTTCACTGCCGGCGCTGTGGTGTCGATTTGGCATGGAGTGCAACAGCTGATCGAGCCGGAGGAAGCGTCGAATTACCTTGTCGCGTACGTCGTGTTGGCGATTGCATTCGTGCTGGAAGGGGTGTCGTTCATCCAGGCCACGATGCAAGCTCGGCGACTGGCCGCGGTGCGAGACAGCAGCGTGACGGAGCTCGTTCTGAATACCTCCAATCCCACGCTGCGGGCCGTGTTCTTTGAAGACGCAGCAGCGCTGATCGGGATCGCCATCGCGACAGCTGGGGTTGCGCTCCACCAGGTCACCGGCTCTGTGATACCCGATGCGGTTGGATCGATCTTGGTGGGCGTCTTGCTAGCGGTTGTGGCCGTTGTCCTGATTGACCGCAACCGCCGGTTCTTGGTCGGGGAGGTCGTACGTCCGGAAATTCGGCAGCGAGTGCTGCGTGACTTGCTGGCGCGCCCCGACATCGACCGGATCACCTATCTGCACTTGGAATACGTCGGTCCCGGTCGGTTGTATCTGGTGGCATCGGTGGACATGGCCGGTGATGATGTTGAGCACAGCGTGGCCGTGCGGTTGCGGCAGGTGGAGCGTGAGCTTGAGCAACAGGAAGGTATCGAAGAGGCTGTGTTAACCCTCGCAACACCAGACGAGGTGTCGCTCTTGCCGTGAATTGGCGGCGCTACACCTCAGCGGTGAGCAGATCAATCGCCTCTTTTACGTCGTCGACGCAGAAGATCAACTCACCCATCGGCCGGCCCTCGCCCAGCCGTTGTAGCAAGGGCCAGGCAGGGTAGATCTCAGTCCAGTACTCGCGACCGATCAAGATCAGTGGAGTAACCAGACTCACATCGGCGGCATAGAAGTTCTCGGTGACGGCTTGGAAGATCTCCTGCACCGTACCGGCCATGCCCGGAAGATAGACCACGCCACCTCCGCAGCGATGGATCAGGGTATCCTCCCGCAACGCGTTAGAGAAGTATTTCGCGATCGTGGTGGCGAAGACGTTGGTTGGTTCGTGGCCGTAGAACCACGTCGGAATGCTAAGGCTGCGGCCTGCTGAGGCGATCGGCCAGCGGGCGCGTACCCGGAAGGCGCTCTGGGCCCAAGCATCCACGCTCGGCCAATAGTGCAGCGGCGGTGTCATGATCATCAATGCATCGTCGAGCGAGCCCGGCCATGGGCTCAGATAAGCCCCGAGATTGGCTGCTTCCATTGCTCCTGGGCCGCCGCCGGTGAGCACCGTGCGGCCCGCAGCGGTCAGGCTGGCTCCGAGCTCGGCTGCCGCACGGTAAGTCTCGTCGCCGCGCGGCATGGCATGACCGCCCATGAGCCCAACGATCGTGCGCGGGTCTAGATCTGAGGTTGCGTCGTCCAGAGCGTCAGTGATGGCGTGATCATGAAGAGTAGCGCCTAGCTCGGCGGTAAGTGATCGGACAGGTCGGCCGTGAGCCCAGGCGTATACGGCGGCATCCGGACTTACGGCGTAGTCACCAGAGCCATATAGCTCAGCCGCGTCGTACGGGCGTGTTCGGTAGGCGTCAAACGGAAGCTCAGGAAGCCTGGGGAACAGCAGCGCGCCGGATCTGCGGAGGTGAGTCTCGGCTGCTGGTTCGAACAGGCAGCCGAGGAACACCGCGCCGCGGGGATCAACCTTTAGCAGCGCGCCACTTCGTTGGGTGAGATCAACCGACTGGACGAACCATCCATTCAGCCGCTCGGTCTTGCTGATGTGGGCATCGAAATCGGCAAGGCTCTCGATCTCGATCAGGCGTCGAGTCACCGTGCCGCTCGTCGGCTTCTCATGGTGTGGGCATTCTGCCAGGCGCCATAACTGTGGACGCGTTGCTGGCGAGATCATGGTCTCGATGACCGTCGCGAATGACGACCTGGTGGCCTGGTTGCTTGAGGGCGACCCGTCGATTCGTTGGGCGGGCGCATCGAGACCTTCTTGGCAGCTCTGAATCGCGGATCAGAGCCGAGCGAGACAGGGTCGCGACCGAGGGCTGGGGCGCCAAGCTCATCTCGCTACAGGATCCTGATGGCCGTTGGGGTGGCGGAGATTACTCCCCGAAGCCGGTTTTCCACACCGGCATTCAGGCGCTCGAGGCTCTCTACGCCTATCAGCAAGCCGGGGGAGAAGCCAACGAAGAGGCGCAGGCTCGAGGTCGGGAGTTCTTTCTGCGGCATCGGCTGTGCAAGTCTCATCGCACCGGTGAGGTAGCGATTCGTGCGAGCACACGCTTCCCTCAGCTGCCCCAGTGGCATTTTGACGTGCTACGCGGACTCGAGCACTTCGCTGAGGTGGTCGCGGATGGGGACCAACGGCTCGACGATGCCATAGCGGTTGTGCGGCACGCGCGTCGAACCGATGGCCGCTAGTCAACTTACGCCGGATACCCCGGTCGTACCTGGTTCCGGTTGGAGGAACCGGGTGCAAGCAGGTGGAACACGGTACGCGTGCTGCGCGTCCTGCAGTGGTGGGAGGCAGTCGGCTGAGCCACCGGGTGCGACCTGCGACACTTGGCCCCGTGCGTGACGTAGTGATCTTGGGCAGCACCGGCTCGATCGGAACTCAAGCCCTCGAGGTGATCGCCGATCATTCCGAGGAATTTCGAGTGGTTGGCCTCGCGGCCGGGGGGTCGCAAATCGGGCTACTCGCCCGGCAAGCCTTGGATAGCGGCGCACAGACGATCGCGGTCAGTAGGGCAACAACGGTCCAGGACCTGCAGCTCGCTCTGTATGCCGAAGCTAGCCGACGCGGCTGGGCCGAAGGAAAGGTGCAACTACCGCGCATCCTTGCGGGCCCGGAAGCAGCCGCAGAGCTAGCGGCGATGCCCTGCGATGTCGTCCTCAACGGAATCACAGGCTCAACGGGGTTAGCGGCGACTTTGGCCGCGCTGCGGGCCGGCCGGATCCTCGCGCTGGCCAACAAGGAGTCTTTGGTAGTTGGCGGTCCGTTGGTCACCCGGGCCGCGGAGCCCAACCAGATGGTCGCTGTCGACTCGGAACATTCGGCGCTGGCGCAGTGTCTCCGGGGAGGGGCCGCGAGCGAGGTCGACCGGCTGATTCTCACAGCGAGCGGAGGTCCATTTAGGGGGCTCAGACGCGAACAGATGAGGGATGTCACACCGGACCAGGCCCTCGCCCATCCGACGTGGCACATGGGGCGGGTGATCACGACGAACTCTGCGACTTTGGTAAACAAGGGCCTGGAGCTTTTGGAGGCTAGCTTGCTCTATGGCGTAGAGCTCGACCGGATTGATGTGGTGGTGCACCCGCAATCGATCGTGCACTCGATGGTGCAGTTCGTCGATGGCTCAACCCTCGCGCAGTGCTCGCCGCCTGACATGAAACTCCCGATCGCGCTGGGCTTGAGTTGGCCGGATCGGATGCGTGGCGTAGCTCAGCCATGCGACTGGCGTACGGCATCCAGTTGGACTTTCGAGCCCCTGGATAACTTGGCCTTTCCCGCGGTCGAATTGGCCCGGCACGCGGGCCGGCTGGGCGGTACCGCTCCGGCTGTCTACAACGCCGCAAACGAGGTATGCGTGGACGCCTTTCACAATGGTCGGATCCGTTTCACCCAGATCCTTGACATTGTGGCCGTAGTGTTGCGCGAGCATGCCGGTTCGGATCCCGACGTAGGCTCGAAGCTGGTCGCAAGTGATCAGCTCACGCTCGAGATGGTGCTGGCGGCTGATGCCTGGGCTCGCGCTCGGGCCACGGACCT
>DATDKX010000239.1:0-6379 GCA_036519615.1 Propionibacteriaceae bacterium | reverse complement strand
AGCAGCGCCGGAAGCACCAAAATGCCAAGCCGACTCTTCACCCCGCCCGCGGGCGGTGCAGCCTCCAGCTGATCGGTCTCCCCGGGCTGAACAAGAGGAGCGATAGCAGCCATGTCACTTCCCGATCGTGGCGTTCATCGCGGTCGCGAACTGCTCGGGCGTGATCTTCAACAAGAACAGCTGATCGATGTTGTTGAGCAGCGTCTCGGCCTGCGCCGGGCTCAGCGCCTGGTCCCAGGACTGCTGAAAGTTGGGCGCCTGGGCAGTCATGTTGTAGACGAACTGCAGGAACGCGGCATCGGGAGAACTTGCCAGCTTCGACTGTGCCGCCTTTACTACCGGGACCTGGCCGCTCTTGACGTACGCGTCGATCTCGGCATCGGTGAAGAGGCCGTCGGTGAAATAGGCCTTGGCAACCGTCTTCTCCTCATCAGTGGCCTTGGACGAGATAGAGAAATAGTTGGCCGGGTTGCCGACGGCGTCCTTCGGATCTCCCTTGCCGCCGGGCACGGTTGGAAAGTTCCCCCATCCGAGCCCGCTGGCGACGAACTTCGGTTGGGTCGCCTTCATGCCCCCGTATGCCCAGCCGCCGTGCAGCATCATGGCCGCCTTGCCGGTGTACAGCACGGCTTGGTCGGCATTCGTGTCGGCGGCGATCGAGGAGAAGCCCTTGATGAAGCCGTTCGCCTTCACCAGCTCCTGGACCTTCTGGCAGCTGCTGATCACCGCCGGGTCGGACCATGAATCGGGCTTATTGGCGTAGATCGCGTCGAAGACCTCGGGGCCGCCGATCCGGTCGAACAGGTACTCCAGCCACATCATGGAGGTCCACTTGGACTGGCCACCTAGCGAGAATGGCGCCACACCTTGCCCATTGAAGACATCGACCAGGTGCATCACGTCGTCCCAGGTTGCCGGAGGCTGGGCACCGGCCTTGTCGAAGACGGTCTTGTTGTAATACATGACGATCGGCTGGGTGTTCTGGATGGGAACCGCGTAGATCTTGCCGTCTATCGTCGCGGCCTTCCACACCGCTGGGATGAACTTGTCCTTGAAGGCGGCGTTCTCGCTGAGCCAGCTGGTGAGGTCCTCGACTTGGCTGGCGGCCGCGTACGACCCGAGAATGCCTCCGCCCCAGCCGAAGATCAGCGTCGGTGCCTGGCCGGCTCCCACCGCCGTGCGGATCTTCGCCTTGTAGGGATCGTTCTGGAAGAACGTGACCTTGATCGTTCCTTTGCCGAGCTTGTTGAACGCATCCACCGAGTCTTGCCGAATACCTTGGTTGGGCTGTCCGGTCAGCGACCACATACTGGCGGTTCCAGTTGCGCCCCCGCCGCCGCCTGCGCTGCCACTGGCGGCGGCTCCACCCGGCTGAGCCGGACCAGAGGTGCCGCAGGCGGAGAGCCCAACGGCGCCGAGGGCTGAGCCGGCCGCGAGGCCTAGGAATGTGCGGCGGCTGGTGCGCGGAGTTGACATCGATCCTCCAGAAGAGACAGGCAAATGCTGTGAACAGGCTTTTGCGAAAACTTTCGAGATGGTCGAAAGATGCATCTTAAAATAGAAACTGTCCCGGTGTAGTGTCAATAGCTGCGCTCAGACATTTTTGGGCGTATATATAGCAATCGGGAGCATGGCACCGCTGGTCGGAGCCTCGCAACTTGTTTAGACCGGAGGAAACAGTGTCGAAAGGACGGCCCACTCTTGCGGAGATCGCGGATGCCGCGGGAGTCTCGGTTGCCACGGTGTCGAAGGTCCTCAACGACCGCGCCGACGTTTCCCTGGAGACCCGCAGACGGGTGCAAAAACACCTCAGAGACTCTTATTACCGACCCGGAGGGTGGGATTCAGTCCGGCCCCGCGGGCAGGGCCGCTCCATCGAGGTTGTGGTTCCCGAGCTGCAAAACCCCTACATCATTGGCGTTTTGGCCGGTGTCACCTCATCCGCGGCTGCGGAGGGGTTCGAGGTGGTCATCGGACGACTGCTTAGTTCGGACGCCTCCGTGGACAATCCGCAAGCGCTGCTCAGATCCGAGCACGCTGGCGCGATCTTTGTCACCGCCGATGCATCCAGTCCGTCGCTCAAAGCGTTGGACGAGGCCGGATTTCCTGTTGTCGTTGTCGATCCGCTGCGGGTCAACGACAGCAAATGCATCAGTATCGGTGCGACCAACTTCACCGGCGGCGTCACTGCCGCCGAACACCTGCTGTCCCTTGGGCACCGGCGGATCGGCCATGCCGGCGGACCGCATTCGGTTGACTGCAGCCATGCTCGGCTGGCCGGCTATAGCTCGGCGCTGCGTAAGGCCGGGGTCGAACTCGACGAGTCGCTGGTTACCCACGGCGCCTTCACTTACGACGCGGGCAGACAAGCGGCCGGGGACTTGCTCGACAGATCCGACCGGCCTACCGCGATCTTCGCCGCCAGCGACGAGATCGCCCTTGGAGTGATGGAAGAGGCGCGGCGACGTGCCATTCGGATACCCCAAGACCTCAGTGTGGTGGGGTTCGACGACACCTTCCTCGCGAGCCGGTCTGCGCCACCCCTGACCACTGTTGCACAGCCGCTGCTGGAGATGGGCCGAGTCGCCACGCGGTCCCTGGCTCAAATGATCACCAACGATGTGATCGGCACCCGCCACATCGAACTGGCCACCCGGCTTGTCGTACGCGACTCCACTGCACCGCTCGACGGTTGAAGATCACGAGCCAATCTCCGACGGTGACCAGTGCGGGAATCCATCGCGATTGGGATCTCCGGCGTGCGCGAAGTTCGCCCAATAGCGCATCATCTGCGCCGACAGGCGTCGTTGCCCGAGATCCGCCGGCGCCTCCTCCGCCTCCGCCGCCGCCGCGCCGGTGGCCTCAGCATCAGCCCTGTCGTGCTCATAAGAATGCGTCACTGTGAACATGTACGTGCTAGCCTATGCGCATGCGTACGACAGTGGAGCTTGATGCCGACACTGCGCAGGCAGTTCAGGCGCTGCGGCGTGAGAAAGGTCGCGGCGTGAGTGAGGCTGTGAACGAGCTGATCCGGCGAGGCATGCTGGCTGAACCGCGCCAGCAGCCGTTTGTCGCCCGCAGCCAGAAGCTCGGCATCAAGATCGACGTCTCCAATATCGCTGATGCGCTCGATCTGCTCGAAGGTCCGGACTCGCGATAGTGCTCGTCGACGCGAATGTCTTGTTGTACTCGGTTGACGAAGAGAGTCCGTTCTACGCTGCGGCGCGGGATTGGATGGTCGCGGCTCTCAACGGTTCCCAGCGGGTGGGGATCCCCTGGATGTCACTGTGGGCTTTCGTCCGCATCGCGACTAACCCTCGCGCGTCAGCGCAGCCTTTGACTCCCAGCGCCGCTTGGGATTACGTCCAGGCGTGGCTTGATGCGCCAGCAACCTGGATTCCCGCGCCCGGACGCGGCCATCGCGAGATCCTCGGATCCCTGCTCGTCCAGCATGACCTGCGGGCCGGGCTGGTCACTGATGCTGTAATGGCGTCGATCTGCATCGAACATGGCCTCACCATGATCAGCGCGGACAGCGACTTCGCGCGGTTCCACCAAATCACGTGGGTGAATCCGGTCGCGGCTAGCCGACCAGCCAACCGTTAAGGGTCACGACTGTCCGCTGCCGGTCCGAGAGCTCCGGCAAGTCCAGTTTCGCATTTGCACCTGTTAGAGCGTGCGGACTCTGACCGGCCTAGGCAGAGTCGGCTGATCGCCGCTCAGCCCTGAGCGGCTCGGGGACAGGCGGCATCTCACCCAAGTGGCTGACATGCTCATTAAGGGCATCGAGTACCGCTTGGAACTGCACCTGCGCCACCTTGGCGAACATCCGGATGTACTCGACGTCGCGGACCGATGCATCCTCCTTGCTGCCGCTCTCAGCGATAGACGTGGCGCGGCTGACGGCACCCTTCGCGGCCACCTTGGCCTGCTCCATGATGTCGCGCTGCTGGGACCGGGCCGTCAACAGCAGGTCACGAGCAGACTGCATTGCCTCATCGATCAAGGAGTCGGCGAGCTGCTGGGCCTGGTTGAGGACGGACACGGCCTGGTCGGTGGCCAGTTCCCTTGGGTCCGCGTGGGCCTCCTCGAGGTCTGTCCGAACCTCCTCGACCTGTGCACGCAGCGATTGGTTTTCCTGCGTCAGGACCGCGACCTGCGTCTGGATGCCTTCGAGCTCGTCGGCGAGGCCGGTGAGGAAGGAGCGAACCTCGCCTGGGTCGACGCCACGGAACCGGACGGAGAAGTTTTTGCGACGTACGTCGTGTGGATTGGTCCGGGTACGCCGTAGGTCAGTCCCGCTCATGGTGTGTACCCCCGCCATGGCTACCTAGTCTCCATTGCGTCATGTAACTCCTCCGTCGGTGACGCCGCCCCCTGAAAATCGAACTGCTCGCGCCTAATGGATGCGGCGGGAACGCCCGTGGCCTCGAGGTCTTGCACCGTATACCGGACCATCTCCGGCCCGCCGCACACCATAACGATCCGGCCCGACCAGTCGCCAGACTTCGCCGCCACTGTGCCGACGAGTCCTTTGGCGCCGTGGTACGTGGGGTCGTCAGAGACCACCGGGGTGTAGTCGAACCACGGCTTGCGCGCCAGCCCAGAGAGGTACTCATGATCGTAGAGGTTCCAGGGCATTCGCGAGCCATGGAACAGATGCACCCGCGGACCATAGCCGGTGGACCGCCAGCCGCGCTCGATCTGCTGCACTACGGCGCGCAGCGGAGCCAAGCCGGTGCCACCTGCCACCAGCAGCAGGTCGGGGATCTGCCCGTTTTCCGGCAAGGTGAGTTGCTCGCCGACCGGGGCGCCCATCCGAATTGTGTCGCCCTGGCTGAGCCGGCGCACCACAGCTGAAGAGACGAGCCCACCGGCGATCGGTTGAATGTGGAACTGCATACGTCCCGACGGATCCGGAGCGTTTGCCGGGCTGAAATAGCGCCAGAGGCGAGGCCGCTGCGGGATCTCCACAGCCACTGATTGGCCAGCGCGGTAGGAGAACGGCTCTCGAGGCGCGATCTCCACTACGGCAACCTCGACGGAGCGTCGTTCGACACTCACCACGTCCGCCTCCCACAAGGCGGGCGCGACGTCCTCGTCTTGCTCAGCAGCGGCAACCATGACCTTGGCGACCAGCCCGTACGCCTGCGCCCAGGTGTCGGCCAGATCTGGAGTCCACGCCGGGCCGAGGAACTTCTTCAAGGTGGCGAGCAGGCTGGCCCCGACCGCTGTGTAGTGCTCGGTGATCACCGCGAAACGTCGGTGATCACGACCCAGCTGCTCAAGAAGGGGTATCACCTTGTCGATCTCGTCGACGTTGGAGACGACAGCGCCCAAAGCTGCCACGAGCTTGTCGCGCTGACCCGACATTTGGATCGGGAACATCGAGCGCACCTCGGGGTGGCTCAAGAACAAATGAGAGTAGAAGTACAGCGGGACATCGTCGCCTGCTGCCGCGACCCTCCCCCAACTGGCCTTCAAGGCGGCGGTGTCCATTAGCGTTAGGGCGATCCAGATTTCACGATGTCGGGTTCGGTGGAGGCAACGACCGCAATGGCCCGCCTGATGACGTCCTCCGGGACGCCGGCATCACGCATTGAAGCCGTCAGATGGCCGGCGACCGCGGCGAAGTCGTCATGATCAACTCCGAGACCTTTATGGGCCTCGTCGAGCGCGCGGCCGTCATAGTTGTTCGGACCGCCCAGCACTTGTGTCACCAAAAGCACCTGGTGTCGTTTGAGTCGAGGCATGTCGACCCCTTCGAAGTACGGTGCAAGCTGCGGGTCTCCTAGAACCCGCTCGTAGAAATCGTTCACGACAGCGCTCACAGCCGGGCCCCCGCCAATGGCGTCGTAATCGCTGACCGCAGCTCCAATCGTCTGATCACTCATTTCGTGAAGATCCTTCCGAAAAGCGAACGGTAGCAGAAAAACTGCATACCACGTATAGACCCACAATGGAAAGTGTTGTGCGATCTGTCCCGCCAGATGAGTGGGCCTAAGTGGACCTGGATCCGCGTTCGGCAAATGCGACAGCAGTCGCCGTTCGATGCCGGATGCGGTGACTATGGCGTACTGCGGCGAGAAGTTCACGACGTCACAACGCCACAGTGCCCTGATCGCCACCCTCGTAGCGCTCGCCGGTGACCTTGGACTTGACCAGGCTGACCACCCGCGAGTCGCGCTCGGCGAAGAACCACAGATCCCCGTCCGGCTCGGTCAGTTGCTGCGCCATAGGCCGGCTGACGAAGTGCCCCTCCGCGTCGGTGGTGGTGAACATGGTGATCTTGATGTCCTTGGTCAATTCGACGAGCTTCGTGATGCCGTCGGCGTCGGCCATGGTGAGAGTTCCCTCCTCGCGGGTACGTGTTGGTGCG
>DATDKX010000238.1:0-2376 GCA_036519615.1 Propionibacteriaceae bacterium | reverse complement strand
CCGCGCAATCTCTGGCGGCTCGGCTTTCTGACCCCGGATGATGTCTTTATCGATCTCAATCAGGGTGATCTGCGGGCTCAGGACATGGTTGATCAGCAGTCTCGGGCCGGCACACCGGATGGAAGCAGTGTTGTCGCAGGTCAGACCTGGCAACGGCTGGTCAGTCCCGATGGTCGAACAAAGTCGCTTGTGTTGCGTGCCCCAAATGTCACCACTGTGATAACCGCCGACCTCCCCTATGAGGCGTTGGAGGCGTACACCTCAACCCTCTCCAGCAGCGGCTGAGTATCGGCCAGCTCAGGTCTTCTCTCCCTGTTCCTTCTGTCGAGCAGCCTCGATCTTTGTCTTGGCCCCGTCCAGCCAGGCCTGGCAGATGGTAGCCAGCTGCTCGCCACGCTCCCACAGTGCCAATGACTCCTCCAGCGGAACACCACCCGATTCAAGCCGCTGCACAATGGTGATCAGCTCCTCGCGCGCCTGCTCGTAGCTGAGCGTCTCGGGGTTGGATCCGGGATCCGTCATGACGCTGCTCGCCGTCTCAGTTCGAGCACCTCGACCGTCAGCTGGCCATCGGCTAACTGCGCCACCAATTCCTCTCCGGCCTGAACGTCATCGACCGATCGGACGGCGGCGGCTTCTGGATTGAGCAGGATGGAGTAGCCGCGGTCGAGCGTGGCCTGCGGAGACATTGCACGCACCCGCGCCAGGTGGTGGTCAACCAGGGCCGATTCGCGTTCGATGGTCGTTGCGATAGCGCGATTGGCACGATGCCTAAGGTCGGCCAGCTGCTCATAGCGCCGACCGAATGTGGCCGTCGGATCCATCAGCACTGGACGGGAGCGCAGTCCATTGAGGAACTCTTGCTGCCGGCCGACCAGCCCCGAGACGGCCTGGAGCATTCGCTGCCGGGTCTGATGTACTCGAGCCTTTTCATCGGCGACATCGGGCACCACTCGCTTCGCAGCGTCGGTTGGTGTCGAGGCGCGGTGGTCGGCGACCAGATCAAGGATGGGGGTGTCAGATTCGTGGCCGATCGCGCTCACCACTGGCGTACGACAAGTGGCAACAGCTCGGATCAGGCCTTCGTCAGAGAACGGCAGCAGGTCCTCCACCGAACCGCCGCCGCGAGCGACGATGATCACCTCGACGTCGGGATGCCGGTCCAGTTGTTGCACCGCATTGATGAGTTGTTCACAAGCTTGTGGTCCTTGAACGAGCGCGTAACGGGCGATTATCCGAACTGCTGGCCACCGTCGACGTGCGTTCTCGACGACGTCGCGCTCGGCCGCACTACCTTCTCCCGTGACGAGGCCGACGGCCCTCGGCAGGAAGGGCAATGACTTCTTCAGGGACAGGTCGAAGAGTCCCTCCGCCTGGAGCAAACGCTTGGTTTGCTCCAGCCGGGCCAATAGGCGGCCCTCACCAATCGGACTGATGGCGTCACAGGCAAAAACGAAGCGGCCCGAGCTCTCAAAGAACGTCGGTTTGATTCGAGCTACGACAGTCGCGCCTTCGGTCAACGGTCCAGCGGCATCCAGGGTTATCGGCGATGTGGTTACCGAGACCGAAACCTCAGCGAGCTTGTCGCGCAAAGTCAGGAAAATCGTGCGGGTGCCTGAGCGCCGGTTGATCTCGATTAGTTGCGCCTCAACCCACACCGCTCCTAGCCGTTCCACCCAGCCGCGTACCGCGCGTGCAATCACTCGCAACGGTTGCGGGTGTTCAGGCGAGGATTCCAAAGTCACCCCGCGAGCGTAGTACCGCCCGCTGCCGTTATCGGGCACCTACACTGACCCGGTGACTGAGAGTGGCCCCGCAACTGGGTTTAGCGCTTTGAGAGAGGGTCGACAGCGGCAAGTTGTCTTGGCGGCGCCGCGTGGATATTGCGCCGGTGTCGATCGCGCGGTGATCACCGTCGAGAAGGCGTTGGATACTTACGGGCCGCCGGTGTATGTACGCAAACAGATTGTGCATAACCGGCATGTAGTGGAGAACCTGGAGCGTCGGGGCGCCATCTTCGTCGCGGAGCTCGACGAGGTTCCGCAGGGCTCTACGGTGGTGTTCTCAGCACACGGCGTGTCGCCGGCGGTGCAGCAGGAGGCTAAGGACCGAGGGCTCAAGGCGATTGACGCGACCTGCCCGCTGGTCACCAAGGTGCACCATGAGGCCCGGCGGTTCGCGCGCGACGACTTAGAGATCTTGTTGATCGGACACGCGGGGCATGAGGAGGTGGAAGGGACCACAGGTGAAGCGCCGGCGCACATTACGCTCGTGCAGTCACCCGATGATGTTGATCAGCTTGAGGTTCGTGATCCGTCACGACTGGCCTGGCTCAGCCAAACCACGCTGAGTGTCGACGAAACGCTGGAGACCGTC
>DATDKX010000237.1:0-18315 GCA_036519615.1 Propionibacteriaceae bacterium | reverse complement strand
CATTCCTGCATCTGGCAGACGCCACCGCCGCAGCGGTCAAAAACGCGGGAATTGGGACCATCGGACTGCTCGGCACCGCCTTCACTATGGAGCAAGACTTCTATCGAGATCGGCTCGCGAGCCACAGTCTGCGCGTCCTAGTGCCCGGTGCAGATGATCGTGCTGAGGTCCACCGGATCATCTACGACGAGTTGTGCCTTGGCATCATCCAAGAAAGCTCTCGCGAGACCTACCGTGCCACGATCAACCGCCTGGTCAAGGCGGGCGCGGAAGGTGTCATTCTCGGGTGCACCGAGATTGAACTGCTGATCGGTCCCTCCGACAGTCCAGTCCCTGTTTTCCCAACGACACGACTTCATGTCGAAGCCGCAGTAGCGGCGGCGCTCCAGGGAATCGAGCTTCCACCCGCAGGGCCCAGCGACGGCGACCGTGCACCTACGCTGGCCGGATGAAGGCGCGAGCAGCTTCGGTCGCCCTCGCTGTTGCAATACTCGCCGGCTGCCAGGCATCGGGTGATTCCCCGGAGCGCTCGACAAGCCCAGTGTCCTTCCCGACGGCACTTCGGACCAGTCCCTCCGACACACCCTCGCCGGCCGCGCCGACTCCCTCGCCGCAACACGTCATGCCGCTAGCACTGGTGGTCCATGCCACCCGGCCCGCAACCGATGTGGCAGTGGCCGATGGTCGCCGAGTTGTCGCCTCGGGAGCGAGCCGCTGGTCAGCTATTGGGCAATCGGGGGGCCGGATGCGTGTGATGAGCACCGAGGAGCGCTCCGCCAGCGATGTACTGCGAGCGGTCCGGAGCAGCCGGGACGTACTCGGCATCGTCCCGGCCGACGTCGTGGATGCCCGGGTCCGGGTGCTGACCGTCGGTGGCCATCACCCCCTCCGAGACCCCGAGCGCTATCCGCTGTGCATTCGTTCCGAACGGCCGGTACCCGAAGTAACAACGCTCGCTGCCGTCGGTGACATCATGCTGGGCCGTCGGGTCGGCACCCGGCATCGGACGGATCTGGCAGCGCCGCTCAAGCCATTCGCCAAGAGGTTGGCTGCCGCCGAGATCACCGTCGGCAACTTCGAATCGACCTTGTCCAAGGCCGGATCACCGACTCAGGGCGGCGACTCCTTCGCCGCCAGTCCGCGCGTGATCCAGGGGTTGCGAGCCGCCGGCTTCGATCTGCTCTCCTTGGCCAACAACCACGTCGGTGACTACGGCGATCGCGCGCTGCGGCAGACGCTTGATCGGTTCGCCGCAACAAAGACCGACACTGTAGGCGCCGGGCGCGATCTGGCCGCCGCCCGCCGACCGGTGGTGATCCAGCGAGATGGGATACGTGTTGGCTTTATCGCGGTCGACTCCATTGGCGAGTCGCCCGCTGCCACTCGAAACCGAGCCGGCACCAACCGGCTGAATATGCCGCCGCGTACCGGTCCGTTGGATCGCGCGGCGTTGCGGCGGATTAGCTCTGACATCCGTTCACTCAACAAACGGGTGGATGTCGTGATCGTGCTGATCCACTGGGGCACCCAATACACCCATCGCCCCGAGCCCAGTCAGCGAGCCGCAGCTCGGGCTTTCGCTGACGCGGGAGCCGATCTAGTGATCGGTGGGCATCCGCATTGGGTGCAAGGGTTTGAAATGGCCGGCTCCGCTGCGGTTGTGCACTCGCTCGGCAACTTCGTCTTCGACATGGACTTCCAGACCAAGACACGCGAGGGCATTTTCCTGGAAATCGTCTTGTGGGGCGGAGCCGTGAAAGCGGTCGAGCCTGTGCCTTACGTGATTGATGACGCCTTCACTCCGCGACCGGTACGCGGGGACCGAGGACAGCGCATCCTGGCCGATGTCTGGCGTAGCAGCCGCGGACCGTTTGCACTCAGCTCGTAATTTCAGCGTCGCTTAGTTCAGCGTGCGCAACCACGCCCACACAGCCCGACCGACCCGATCGAGCTGACGCCGATCGACGACACTCGGCACATCGCCTCGAGAGTGGTAGCCGGCGTACGGGATGCTCCCAAGGCGGACGGCGGGAATGCCGGCCTTGGCGTACGACCAGTGATCACTTGTGAAGTTCGTACAGGTTCGCGTGGCAATGTCGGCACGACGTGCCGCCGCCCGCAAATCGTCGCGAACGCGATTGCCTCGGCTGTTCGCCGTGCAGACCGGTACATAGCTGGCCCTTACGCCCACTCGGTCCAGCGCCACCATGGCCTGGACCGCGCGACGCTCGGTGCGGTTGAGCGTGGCTACGTGCTGTCGGGAACCGAAGTGGTGCAGCGCATCACCGCTGCCCCGGGGTTCCTCGGCGCCGAATGCAATGAACTGCACGGGCAGTCCAGCCGGCTGCTGCTTCACCATCGCAGCCAGCTGCAGCATGACGGCGATACCGGAGGCGTTGTCCTCCGCGCCGGGTGCAACCGGCACGGTGTCCAGGTGGGCGCCGACCACCACATGTGGCTTGCTCGCGTTGAAACCCACCGGTTCGGCGATCACATTGACCGAGGTCCCGCGGCGTACGGGCGTGCCCCATGAGTTTCCAGCGGGCACCCGTACCTTCGCCCGCCGCACCTTATAGCCGAGGGCCTCGAAGCGGTTTTCGACAAAGACGGCCGCGTCAGCAAAGTTAGGAGAGGTTGCCTCGCGAGGGCCAATCTCTGAAGCCAGGTGCCCGATGTCGCGGAGCGCCGCTCGCGCGTTCATGGTGGGTCGGGGAGTAGCAGTCGGGGTGGGAACTCTGGATGCTGTCTGACGTGGTGAAGCGGCGGTCGGGCCGGCGGTCGTTGCGGTGGAGGTAGTCGCGGCAGCCGGTGAAGGATCAGTAGCCGACGGTTCTGACTGCGATGCTGAACAGCCCAGAGTCAGGGCGACGAGGGAGAGCGCGGTCACGGCACGCCACATTCACCGACCCTACGTCGCTGAAAACAGGCGTTTACTAGGGCATCCGAGCGTCCTTCCGGATCCCAAGACGTACCCCGCGCCGAATTGGAGTCCCACTCCAAGGCCGCTATTGTTACGGCGTGCGCATCGCAGGAACCATTCTCCTCGTACGTCAGCGTGTCGGCTGAGCAAAAGCTCAATCCCGACGCGCTCCCTCGCCTGCCAGCCGGCAGCGGGGGTTTTTTGTTGGTACGAGGACCAGCATGCGCAGGCGTAACATCCACAACGGAATCCCCCCAAAAACCGAAATTTAACGGGCGGGATCGTCAGGGCAAGGAGACCCGAGATGTTTGACAACGACAGAGCAGATGAGCTGACCGGAGCACAGTCTCTCGTCAGATCGCTCGAGCGCGTCGGGGCAGACGTCGTATTCGGGATTCCCGGCGGCGCGATCCTTCCCGCATACGACCCGTTGTTCGACTCTGAGAAGGTCCGGCACATTCTGGTGCGTCATGAGCAAGGT
This sequence comes from Propionibacteriaceae bacterium, assembly GCA_036519615.1. Lineage (GTDB taxonomy): Bacteria > Actinomycetota > Actinomycetes > Propionibacteriales > Propionibacteriaceae > Microlunatus. The sequence goes on along the minus strand of DATDKX010000237.1, from coordinate 14,914 downwards.
GCCGGCCATGCGGCCGAAGGCTATGCCATGGCTACCGGGAAGGTTGGCGTCTGCATGGCGACCTCCGGGCCCGGCGCGACGAATCTCGTGACGCCGATCGCCGACGCGCACATGGACTCGGTGCCGATTGTGGCGATCACCGGACAGGTTGGAAGCGCAGCCATTGGCACCGATGCCTTCCAGGAGGCCGATATCCGCGGCATCACGATGCCGATTGTCAAGCACAGCTACTTGATCACCAAGCCGGCGGACATCGCCGCGGCCATAGCGTCGGCATTCCATATCGCCGGCACGGGTCGGCCAGGACCGGTGCTTGTCGATATCACCAAAGATGCTCTGCAGGCGAAGACGCGATACGAATGGCCGCGCCAGCTTGATCTTCCGGGTTATCGCCCGGTGACCAGGCCACACGGTAAGCAGGTGCGGGAGGCCTGCCGGCTAATCGCTGAATCACGCCGACCGGTGCTGTACGTGGGTGGGGGAGTTGTCAAGGCCCGCGCCTGGTCAGAGCTCAAGGAGCTTGCCGAACTAACCGGGATTCCAGTGGTCACCACCCTGATGGCCCGCGGGGTGTTCCCGGACAGCCATCCCCAACACCTCGGCATGCCCGGCATGCACGGCACGGTCGCCGCAGTCGGCGCACTGCAGCGCAGCGATCTGTTGATCGCGCTTGGCACCCGCTTCGACGACCGGGTGACCGGTCAGCTGGCCAGCTTCGCCCCATTGGCCAAGGTGATCCACGCTGACATCGATCCGGCCGAGATCTCCAAGAACCGCGTTGCGGATGTACCCATCGTCGGTGACTGCAAAGAGGTGATCTCCCAGCTGACCAGCGTCCTCAAGCGTGATCGCCGGCCAGTGATCGACGAGTGGGTTAGGTACTTGCAAGATCTCAAGCGCCGCTATCCCACGGGCTACGACGAGCCCGAAGACGGTAGCCTGTCGCCGCAATATGTGATCAAGCGGATCGGTGAGATCACCGGCGCGGATGCCTACTACGCGGCCGGCGTCGGACAACACCAGATGTGGGCCGCGCATTATCTGCCGTGGGAGCTGCCCGGTCGCTGGCTCAACTCAGGTGGCCTTGGCACCATGGGCTACTGCGTCCCAGCGGCCATGGGTGCCAAGGTGGGCCAGCCGGACAAGATCGTATGGGGAATCGACGGCGACGGCTGCTTCCAGATGACCAACCAGGAGCTCGCGACGTGCGCACTGGAAGGGATTCCGATCAAGATTGCGGTGATCAACAATGGGAGTCTTGGTATGGTCCGGCAGTGGCAGACCCTGTTCTATCAGGGCCGCTATTCCAACACCGATCTGAACACCAACCGGATCCCTGATTTCCCCAAGTTGGCCGAGGCCATGGGGGGTGTCGGGCTGCGGGCCGAGGAGCCGGCGGACGTCGATGCTGTGATCGAGAAGGCGAACTCGATCAATGATGTGCCGGTGGTGGTGGACTTTGTCGTGCACAAGGACGCCATGGTCTGGCCGATGGTGGCCGCCGGTACCAGCAACGACGACATCAAGGTCGCTCGCGACATGGCGCCTGCTTGGGATCAGGAGGAGCTGTGATGGCCGGGACTGCCAATACCCATATCCTCAGCGTCCTGGTGCAGAACAAGCCGGGCGTCTTGGCGCGCATCGCCGGCCTGATATCGCGACGCGGCTACAACATCGAGTCGCTCGCGGTCGGGCCTACTGAGTCGCCGGAAATGTCACGGATCACACTCCAGGTGAACGTCGAGGACGTGGTTCTCGAGCAGATCACCAAGCAGCTGAACAAGTTGATCGAGGTGCTCAAGATCGTCGAGCTCGAGGAGAGCGCAGTACGCCGGGAGCTCGTGTTGGTCAAGGTCAAGGCGACTGCGGAGACCCGTAGCCAGCTGATTGAGATCATCGGGCTCTTCGGGGCCAAGGCGGTCGACCTCACCTCGGAGATCATCACCGTGGAAGCCACCGGGAGCCCGGCCAAGCTGCAAGCGCTGCTTGAGCTGCTTGAGCCTTACGGAGTTCGTGAGCTCGTCCAGTCTGGAATGGTGGCACTGGGACGTGGCAATCGATCACTCACCGACCGCAATCAGCGCACCGAACGCCTCAAGGCTGTTAACGCCGGCTAGCGCTGCCTCGAGCCTATCGAGAGGCGCGATGAGGCCGTGCGATAACTTCACCAGCACTACAACACCAAGGGAGAACCACGAAGTGCCTGCAGAGATGTTTTACGACGGAGACGCCGACCTGTCGTTGATCCAAGGCCGCAACGTTGCCGTGCTGGGATTCGGCAGCCAGGGCCATGCCCACGCTTTGTCGCTACGCGACTCCGGAGTCGACGTACGCGTCGGCTTGCCGGAGGGCAGCAAGAGCCGTGCAAAAGCCGAAGCTCAGGGCCTTCGCGTACTGGCGCCAGATGAGGCCTGTGAAGAGGCGGACCTGATCATGGTGCTGACGCCGGATCCGGTCCAGCGCAAGGTTTACGCGGCGGCGATCGAGCCGAACCTGGTTCCTGGGGATGCGTTGTTCTTCAGCCACGGCTTCAACATCCGATATGGCTACATCAAGCCGCCGGAGGGTGTCGACGTTGCACTCGTGGCACCCAAGGGCCCGGGTCACTTGGTCCGCCGGGAGTATTCCGAAGGCCGCGGTGTTCCAGTTTTGGTCGCGGTTGAGCAGGACGCCTCAGGCAAGGCCTGGGATCTGGCGCTCTCGTATGCGAAGGGGATCGGCGGACTACGCGCTGGTGGGATCAAGACGACCTTCACCGAAGAGACCGAGACCGACTTGTTCGGTGAGCAGTCTGTGCTCTGTGGTGGTGTTACAGCACTGGTTACAGCGGGTTTTGAGACGCTCACGAAGGCTGGCTATCAGCCAGAGGTCGCCTACTTCGAGTGCTTGCACGAGCTCAAGTTGATTGTCGACCTGATGTATGAAGGCGGCATTGCCAAGATGCGGTGGAGCGTTTCCGACACGGCCGAGTATGGCGACTACGTTTCGGGGCCGCGGATCATCGATGATCATGTCAAAGAGAGCATGCAGGGCGTGCTGGCTGACATCCAGGACGGCTCGTTCGCTGAGCGCTTTATCAAAGACCAGGACGCCGGCGCATCCGAGTTCAAGGCGCTGCGCGAGTCCGCGGAGAAGCATCCGATTGAGGCGGTGGGTCGCGACCTTCGAGAGCTCATGTCATGGGTGAAGAGTCACGACGATGACTACGTCGAGGGCACTGCCGCCCGATAGTTCTTTTCAAGCGCCGCGGTTAGCGCGACCTGATCACCATTCCGATTACCCGCGTGCCGTCGTTGCGGACGCCGGTGCCGATCATGTAAATCCGGCTGCTCGGCTCATCCGATTCGTCGATTGCGTCTGCATTGGCCATCACGCAGTTATTGCGCATGCCCTCGGTGCTCATCGGCGAGGGCAGCTCTTTGATGCAGTCTCCGAATGCCTGGTTAAGGTTCGCGAGTGCTTGGATGGCAGACGCTGACGGTACCTCGAGAACAGCTTCCATCTGGTAATCGTAGGTAGAGCGATAGGTACCAGCGACGACAGAACTATCGTCAGGAAGATCAACATTAGCGACGTATTCGACGTCGGCCAGGGTCATCGACGAGCAGGTGTAGCCGGCCAGTTGGTTCTTACAGGTCGAGCCTCGATCTGTGGTGAAGCTGAAATACGGCACGCCCCAGGACCCGGCGTACTGAGTGAGAATCGCAAGCGCAACAACCACCGACCCGAGCATCAGCATCGTGCCCCCGAGGATTCGGAGGGCTCTATGTCGGCGGCCCCGTGCAGGCCGAGAACCTCTCCTGGCCATAGCCCAAGGTTGCCGGACGCCGGTCGCGCCGTATATAACTGCGCGGCATCAATTTGATCACAATGCGACGCCGCCCGGCGTGGCTTACTTCTTGACAGCAATCACCACGGAGGTGTCCTCGGCGACCATGACGTCGACACTGGTAAAGCGCTCGTCGGAAAGCCAATCCAGACGCAACGTATCTACCCGACCGCCGTCGAGCGGCGGCCAAGTCGGGCACGGCGTGAAGTCGTCGAGGACGATCATGCCGCCTTCGGTGAGCAGCTCGACGATCTTCTCGCGGGGCCAATCCTTGGCGCTAGTGGCATCCATGAAGATCAACGAGAAGGGCGCGTGTTCTGCCAGGCTGCTCCAGTCCGCATGCATGACGTCGATGTCGTCACCGGCGAACATGTCCATGACGCCGTGCGCGAGCTCCGGGTCCAATTCGGCGGTGATCACCCGAGTGGTCTTCGGCGCTCCGCTGCGCAGCCACGCCGCGCCAACTCCACATCCGGTTCCGCACTCTGCGATCGTTCCGGTTCGGGTAGCGACCAACGCAGCGAGCAGCCTGCCAGTCTCGGTACGCGACGCCTGCATGTAGCCGCGCTCCAACGACAGTCGAAGTGCCCTGATCACAAGCTCGGGCAGGTCAGGAGGAGCGCTCACTTCAACAGTGTGGCAGCAAGCTCACCGTCGTTCCACGATGTGGAATAGACCCGGATAAAGATGGGCAGAAATAGTTGGACGTCCTACTATTTTCTCATCTAGTTCCAGCTACCCACAGGAAAAGATCATGTACGACATGTATCCGGACGCATGGACGGTCGCCGCTGACCGTTCGCATCAGGTACTTGCCGACCAGCCACGTCGGCGGGCCCGTAAGGAACATTCTGTCGTACCTGCAATTCTCCAGGCTCGGGCGCACAAGGCCGGCGACGCTAACTGAGCTTGGTCGTCCTTCCGGTCCAGCCGCCCGGCGGCCACGCCGAGGCCGCCCCAGGTGATCTAGACAGCCGCAGCAATGGCGTCACCGATCTCCCTCGTCGTTCGCGACTGGCCGGGCGTACGCGCGGCGATGTCGGCGATGACTGCTCTCTCGATCCGTGCCGCTTCTTCGGAGAGTCCACAGTGATCCAGCAAGAGTGCGACGGAGAGAATCGTCGCCGTCGGGTCCGCGATGCCTTGGCCCGCAATATCGGGTGCCGACCCGTGCACCGGCTCGAACATGGACGGAAAGCGCCGGTCCGGGTTGATGTTGCCGCTTGCCGCCAAGCCAATGCCACCGGTGACCGCCGCAGCAAGATCAGTAAGGATGTCGCCGAAGAGATTGTCGGTGACGATGACGTCGAAACGGGCCGGATCGGTGACGAGGAAGATCGTCGCGGCGTCGACATGCAAGTAGTCGGTGGCGACGCCGGGGTAGTCGGCGGCGACGGAGTTGAAGAGTCGGTTCCACAGCCCACCGGCATTGACGAGCACGTTGTGCTTGTGCACCAACGTGATCTTGTTGCGGCGCCTGGTGGCGCGCTCGAAGGCATCGCGGATGACGCGTTCTACCCCGTACGCGGTGTTGACGCTCACCTCCGTCGCGATCTCCTGCGGGGTGCCAACGCGTACCCGCCCGCCATTGCCGCAGTACAGGCCCTCGGTTCCCTCGCGCACGACGACGAAGTCGATGTCCTTGCCGGTGATCAACTGCTCCGCCAGCGGTGTGGGTACACCGGGATAGAGCCGGCTCGGCCGCAGATTCACATAGTGGTCGAAGGCGAACCGAAGCTTCAGCAGCAGTCCCCGTTCCAGCAGCCCGCTTGGCAGGTCGGTTGCGCCCGGCGCGGCTCCTACGGCTCCGAACAAGATCACGTCGGAGGCGGCGAGCTCGTCCAGCTCGGAATCCGGCAGAACCTCGCCGGTACGTTGCCAGCGGCTAGCTCCCAGGTCGTAGCTGGTCGGCGCAAAGACGCTAGGACCCGCCACGGCATCGAGGACCTTGAGTCCTTCCGCCACCACCTCTGGGCCAATCCCGTCCCCACCGATCACGGCGAGATTGAAGGTCCGGGCAGTGCCTGCCTGGACATCCCTACCCTGGACATTACTGCCGGTGTCGATACGCGTGTCGGTCACCGGCGCATCGTAGCTGTCGCCGATTTGCTGCAGCGATTCAATCTCAGACCTGGTCGCGGTAGCGTGACCGCCAGCAGCACAGGTGCCGACGCCTACGCCCGACACCCCGACCGAAAGCGACAAATGTGAGCCTTCATTTCGAACTCCGGGCCAACCCGAAGCCCCGCAGTGAGAACGAACGGGCTGCGATGCTGGCCAATCCCGGATTTGGGATGTACTTCACCGACCACATGGCAGTAGCAACGTGGACGGCTGCCGATGGCTGGCACGATTCGGCGATTGTTCCGTACGGGCCCTTCTCACTCGACCCGGCAACAGCCGTGCTCCACTATGCCCAGCAGGTCTTTGAGGGTCTGAAGGCCTACCGGCACGACGATGGCAGCATCTGGACCTTCCGACCTGACCGGAACGCCGAACGCATGCACCGCTCCGCTCGCCGGCTGGCTCTCCCCGTGCTGTCTGCCGAAGACTTTCTGTGCAGCATCGAGGAGTTGGTTGCTGCCGATATCGGGTGGGTGCCAACAGCTCCGGAGCAAAGTCTTTATCTGCGACCTTTCATGTTCGCCACGGAAGCATTTCTCGGCGTTCGCCCGGCAAAGCGGGTCACCTATTGCTGCATCGCAAGCCCGGCGGGGGCCTACTTCGCCTCCGGCGTCAAACCAATCAACATCTGGATCTCCAAGATCTATTCGCGGGCTGCACCCGGCGGCACCGGCGCAGCGAAGTGCGCTGGGAACTACGCCGCCAGCCTGCTTCCGCAGCAGCAGGCGTCCGAGCATGGCTGTGATCAGGTGATGTTCGCAGATGCCGCCGAGCATCGTTGGTTGGAAGAGCTTGGTGGGATGAACGTCTACCTGATAACGACGGACAACGAATTGATCACACCCGAACTCAGCGGATCCATCCTGGAGGGCGTGACCCGGGACTCGATCTTGACTCTGGCGTCTGAGTTTGGGCTAACCCCGGTGGAGCGTCGGATCGAGATCACCGAACTGCTCGACGGCATCGGCTCAGGCACGGTAACCGAGCTCTTCGCCTGCGGTACAGCAGCGGTTGCCACTCCCATTGGCACGCTGCAGGACGAGGAGGGCAGCTACCAAGTCGGCGCTGGCGAGAGTGGTGAGACGACCCTGGCCATCCGGCAGAGACTGCTGGACATCCAGTACGGCCGCGCCGACGACAAGTACGGCTGGCTCCGCCGGATCCTCTAATGACGCCCACTTGTCAGAACACAGTTGGGACCTATCGCTCAACTGTGTTCTGACAACTCGGCGTACTGGCTGGCAATTTTGCGAGATCTAGGGAACACTGTGGGACATGCAGTTCCTGGCGGTGATTATTTGTTAGCGCGCTGAGCACCGTTCAGCGCGCGCAGCCTCCTGTCCACACGGGAGGTTTTTTCATGCCACGACAAACCAACCTTCGACCTGAGGATCCGAATGTTCGCCCAGCCAAGGCCAAAGCCGCCCGAGTTCCACGTCTTCGACACCACCCTGCGCGACGGCTCGCAGCAGGAGGGTCTGAACCTGTCGGTGCCGGACAAGCTCGTTATTGCAGGCTTGCTGGACGAGCTTGGTGTCGGCTTCATCGAAGGTGGCTGGCCGGGCGCGAATCCGAACGACACTTCGTTCTTTGCCGCCATGGCTGACGGGGCATTGAAGCTCAGGAACGCTGAGCTGGTGGCCTTCGGCTTCACCCGACGGGTGGGAATGAAAGCTGCTGACGATCCGATGACGGCGGCCGTTCGGGACTCGCGGGCGCCGATCGCCTGCATCGTGGCCAAGAGTCATGACCGGCATGTCGAGCAGGCCCTGCGTACCACGCTGGACGAGAACCTGGCGATGATCAGCGACACCGTGAAGCACCTGCGCACTGAGGGCCAGCGAGTTTTCGTCGATTGCGAGCACTTCTTCGACGGATACCGGGAGAACCCCGCATACGCCCTGGAGGCCGTACGCGCCGCAGCCGAGGCCGGCGCCGAGGTTGTTGTGCTTTGCGATACCAACGGCGGCATGCTTCCGCCGTGGATTGGCGAGATCGTCACGGCCGCCAGTGAGGTTGGCGTTCCGCTGGGCATTCACACCCATAACGACTCCGGCTGTGCCGTTGCCAACGCGTTGGCAGCAGTGGATGCCGGCGTCATGCACGTCCAGGGAACCGTCAACGGCTACGGCGAGCGCACCGGCAACGCCGAGTTGCTGTCGGTGATCGCGAATCTGGAACTTAAATACGGCTGGCCGCTGCTTCCGGCTGGCTCGCTGCGCGAGGCAACCCGTCTAGCGCACGCCATCGCAGAGGTGACGAACGTCCCACCGAGCGCTCGTCAGCCTTATGTTGGCTTGTCGTCCTTTGCCCACAAAGCAGGACTGCACGCCAGCGCGATCAAAGTGGATCCCAACCTCTACCAACACATCGACCCTGCCCTCGTCGGGAATGACATGCGGATGCTGGTCTCCGACATGGCGGGTCGGGCGAACATCCAGATCAAGGGGGAGGAGCTGGGATTCGACCTATCCGACCGCGGGCTCGCGGCTCGGATCACCGACCGGGTGAAGGACGCTGAAGCGGCCGGCTACACCTATGAAGCGGCGGATGCCAGCTTCGAGCTGCTGCTGCGGCGGGAGCTCGGGCAGCTGCCCGAGTACTTCCAGGTGCACTCTTGGCGCGTCTTCACCCAGTCGACACATGGCCAGGAAACCGACACCGAATGCACCGTTCGGCTCACGGCCAAGGGCCAGAGTCAGCGGGTAGTCGGAGAGGGCAATGGTCCGGTAAACGCGCTCGATCAGGCTCTACGCAACGCGCTGCTGCCGGCATATCCCACGGTGGAGAAGTTCGAGCTGATCGACTACAAGGTACGAATCCTTGATCAGGGTCACGGCACCGATGCGACCGTACGGGTGCTCATCGAGACCACCGACGGGCTCAGTGCCTGGACAACGGTCGGAGTGGGTCAGAACATCATCGAGGCCTCATGGGAGGCGCTCTGTGACGCTTACCTGTATGGACTCATCCACACTGAGGACACATCGAACTTGTCCGCATCTGAGCTTGCTGTCGCGCGCTGAGACGCTGCCCAGTCGGGGCCCGCGACATCCGCAGGGCAGCCGCCGGTGAATCTACCCGGGCTTCTTGGCGATGAAGACCACGAAGTCGTCATCGGCGTTCGGCGCGGCGTCTGAGTATCCCGCCCGCAGGTCGATACTCGCAAAGCCAGCCCGCTCAAGCATCAGCATGATCTCGTTTGTGAAGTAGAGCGTTATCTGGAGAGCGCGCTCTTCTTCGGCAATCAGCGCGTCGTTGCGCCACATCGCTGCGCACATCTCGTACGTGACGCGCTGGGCCAGCGGATCGAGATCGACGAGCCGCGAACGCAACTCGTATTCCGCCCCGTCGGAAGCGCGCCGACGACTACCGGGCGGCGGCCATGCCATCGGGAGCGTCCTGCGCTTATCCTTCAGCCAATAGCCCCAGTCGGAGCCGTTCGAATACGGAACCTGGTTATCCAGGATCAACGTGCCGCCGAGCTCGAGGTGCCTGTAGAAGCGCTGCAGCGCCTCGAGGTCGTGATCCCGATTGCCGCCGAGGCCGAGACTTCCGCAGACGAAGATCGTGCGATACCGGCGCGGGAGATCCAAGCGATGCATCGGCTGTCGGTAGAGGTTCGGCGACAGGCCTTCAGCCTCCGCTCGCTCGCGGCAGAGGGCGAGCATGTCCTCCGAAATGTCGCATCCGTCAACGTCCAGGCCGGCCCGGAGGTACGGGATGAGCAGACGGCCGGTCCCGCAGGCGACGTCGAGGGCGGGCTGACCGCCCGCCTCAAGGAATTGTCGAAAGTAGTCAATCTCCGGCCCCGAGACATTGAACTCGGCCCACCAGCGCGCAATGACGCCGTAGTGCCATGTTCCGGGCTCGGCCTCCATTCGCCGCATCTCCTCGGTCACCCGACTCGTTCGATTATCAGCGGCCGCTCTGGCGGTGCAGCTTCTCCAATGGCGTACGCTCCCTCGAGTGCCTCGCGAGCCCTCGTAAAACGTTCCGGGGTATCGGTGTGCAAGGTGATCAACGGCTCGCCTGCCCGTACCCGCGCACCCGGTTTGGCATGCAGTTGTACCCCGGCGCCGGCCTGCACAGTGTGCTCCTTGCGAGCCCGACCCGCTCCTAGCCGCCAAGCAGCCTCGCCGACCGCCAGGGCGTCCAGTGACTGCAGCACCCCATCCTGTTCGGCGATGATCACGTCCGTCTCTCGCGCGACCGGAAGCTTTCCATCGGGATCGCCGCCCTGGGCTTTGATCATGGAACGCCAAACGTCCATAGCAGCACCAGAAGCCAGCAGATCAGCCGGGTCATGATCATTTCGCCCGACCGCTGCGATCATCTCATGAGCCAGAGCAAGGGTAAGTTCAACTACGTCAGGAGGACCGCCGCCGGCCAGCACCTCGATAGCTTCCTCGACCTCCAAGGCGTTTCCAGCCGTGAGGCCTAAGGGAACTGACATATCAGTTAGTAGCGCGACGGTGATCACTCCTTCGGCACTGCCGATCTCGACCATGGTCCGCGCCAGCTCCCGCGCTGAATCCAGCGTCTTCATGAACGCTCCCGAGCCAACCTTGACGTCTAGCACCAAGGCACCAGCGCCTTCAGCGATCTTCTTGCTCATGATCGAGGAGGCGATCAGAGGTATCGACTCAACAGTTCCGGTCACGTCTCGCAGCGCGTAGAGCTTCTTGTCGGCCGGCACGAGGCCGGGCCCGGGTGCACAGATCACCGCACCAACATCGGCAAGCTGGCGCAGCATCTCCTCGTTGGTCAAGGAAGCGCGCCAGCCGGGGATGGACTCGAGCTTGTCCAGGGTGCCGCCGGTGTGACCAAGTCCCCGACCAGAGAGCTGCGGCACGGCTACCCCGCAAGCCGCGACCAGGGGAACCAACGGCAGCGTGATCTTGTCACCCACACCGCCGGTGGAATGCTTGTCGACGGTCGGCTTGGACAGCGGGGAAAAATCCAGCCGCTCACCTGAGTTGATCATGGCCGAAGTCCAGCGGTTAAGCTCCCGGCGGCTTAGTCCGCAAAACCGCACCGCCATGGCAAGCGCGGACATCTGCTCATCCGCAATCTCATCGGCCGTGTATGCCTCGATTAGCCAGTCGATCTGAGCGTCGCTGAGCTCAACGCCGTCGCACTTGGTACGGATCAAATCGACGACGTCGAACGGAGGATGCGATGAGCTCATGGCCGTGACCATGCCGGATAGGCTACTTCGGTGCGCATTGCCCGTTTCGCTGCCGGCGGAGACCCGCAGTACGGCGTAGTCGAACTCGCGGAGGACAGTGGCCGTAACCCGGACACGGTCTCGGTCTTGACCGGCGATCCGATGGCGATGGCGGTGAAGCTTACGGGGGAGCGCAAGGAGTTGGTCGATGTTCGGCTACTAGCACCGGTGATTCCGCGTAGCAAGATCGTTGCCGTCGGCCGCAATTACGCCGCGCACGCAGCCGAGATGGGCGACGACTTGCCCAAGACGCCGCTCACGTTCTTCAAGCCGAACACGTCGGTAATAGGGCCGGGGGAGCCGATCATCTATCCGGCAGCGAGCCGCGAGGTGAGCTACGAAGGCGAGTTGGCCGTGGTGATCGGCCGCATCTGCAAGGAAGTGCCCATCTCCCGGGTGCCGGAGGTGATCTTCGGCTATACCGCGGCCAACGACGTCACAGCCCGTGATCTGCAGCGAACCGATGAGCAATGGGCGCGGGCCAAGGGTTATGACACCTTCTGTCCGCTGGGGCCCTGGATCACCACCCATCAGGGGCTCGAGGAGGTTGCGGCCCTCGCGATTCGCACCAGTTTGGATGGCGAGCTGCGTCAGGACGGCAATACCAAGGACATGATCTTCACGATCCCCGAGTTGGTGGCCTACATCTCCTCCTACACCACTTTGCTGCCAGGGGATGTGATCCTGACCGGTACGCCGTCCGGCGTCGGGCTGATGCTCCCCGGACAGGTGGTAAGTATCGAAGTCGAAGGAATTGGCACGCTTAGCAACCCGGTCGTGGGCGCGGGATCTGCAGAAGATGACGAGGCATCGAACGAGGCGGCGCAGTGACAGACGGGAACACCAGGAACCGGGACGACTTTGCCGTGCTCGGCGATCTGACGCCCGAGCAAGTCCGCGTACGGTTCCCCCCGTCCCCGACGGGCAACCTGCATGTCGGCAATGTCCGCAGCGCGCTCTTCAACTGGGTCTTTGCCAGGCATTACGGCGGCACTTTCGTGCTACGGGTGGAGGACACCGACGCTGGTCGCAATCTTGAGGAGTCGTACCAGGTCCTTTACGACTCGCTCACCTGGCTCGGCTTGACCTGGGATGAGGGACCATACGTGGGTGGCCCGTACGGGCCCTATATCCAGACCGAGCGCGGCGACATCTATCGCGATGTGGTTGGCAAGCTTCTTGCCGCCAAGCTGGCGTACCGATGCTTCTGTACGCGGGAGGAGATCGAAGCGCGTGAGGCGGCGCGAGCACCCGGCTCGCCCTCGGGCTATGACGGGTTCTGCCGCAACCTCAGCGGGGAGCGGGTCGCGGAGCTAGAAGCGATATCGGTACCTTCAGTGGTCCGGATGCGCGTGCCCGATGCCGACATCGCTTTTGACGATCTGGTACGTGGGCCGGTGCGCTTCGCGGCCGAGCATGTGCCTGACTACGTCATCGTGCGCAGCAACGGCGAACCGCTCTACACCCTGGTCAACCCGCTGGACGATTCTTTGATGAACATCACACACGTACTCCGCGGTGAGGACCTGCTGCCGTCGACGCCACGCCAGATCGTGCTCTACGGCGCCTTGAAGCAGATCGGAGTCGGCAGCGGACGTACGCCAGCCTTCGGCCACCTGCCGACCGTATTGGGTGAACGGAATCAGCGGCTATCAAAGCGGGACAAGGGATCCGGGCTTGCTGAGTATCAGCAGAAGGGCTATCTACCCGAAGCGCTGCTGAACTATCTGGCCTTGCTGGGTTGGGCGATCGCCGACGACCGTGACGTCTTCACTATTGCCGAGATGGTCGAGACGTTCGACATCCGACGGGTGAATGCCAATCCCGCGCGATTCGATGCCAAGAAATGCGAGGCCATCAATGCGGCCCACATTCGCATGCTCCCACCGGCAGAGCTCACTCAGAATCTCGTGCCATTCTTCGCTGCCGCCGGCCTGATCAGCGATCCGCCACGGCCTGCGGAGCATGATCGGTTGGCAGCCGCAACGCCGTTGATCCAGGAGCGCATCAACACCCTCTCTGAGGCGGTGGGGATGCTGGCCTTCCTGTTCTTGCCCGACGACAAGATCACCATTGCTCCCGATGCTGGATTGTCCTCGGACTCCATACCGACATTGACCGCGGCGTACCAGGCCTTGGCCGCGGTGCCCGACTTCGATCACGCCACCGTGGAAGCAGCGTTGCGCACGGCACTGGTCGATGAACTCGGCTTGAAACCGCGGCTGGCGTTCGGGCCGCTGCGGGCCGCCATCACCGGCAGCCGTATTTCGCCGCCATTGTTTGAATCGATCGAGCTGCTCGGTCGAGAGTCGACACTGGCCAGGATCGCCGCTGCGCTTGCAGAGCTGGGGGAGCCGGCGTTTGCCGGATCCAGCAACGGCCACTTCGACCGTGGACGATCAAGATCGTGACCAAGCAAAGGAGACCTGCTGCCCCGGCTCGGACGAGCTCCAAGGTTCGCAGCCGGTCGGGAAATCCAGCGGTCCGCGCTGGTGAAGTGCAGCCCATCGCCGCGCCACCGAAATCGACGGCCGGTAACCGCCAGCCGTCGAAGCCGGCTGCGACGGTTCGTGAGCAGGGCGCGCTGCCGCCAGACGGTGCCAGCTATCCGCAGATCCTGCGCGGCCAGTGGTACGCGTGGTGGCGCTCGGTAGCCGGCGTTATTTTGGGCCTTTCGCTCTTTTTACTGGTCACCACGGTGGTGAGTCAGGCCCTCGTCCTGGTGTTCTGGGCAACCACGGCGGGCGATCAGCCGTATCGGGACTATTTCACGAAGGCCTTCGCGTTCGAACTGCCGACCGGCATGCTGGCGGTGAATCTTGGCCTCGCCACGCTGATTCCCATTGCCTGGGCGCTGATGGCGATGATCCACCAGATGCGGCCGCGATGGCTGTCTTCGGTCCAGCCGCGGATTCGCTGGCGTTATCTGTTCGGATGTCTGGCCATCGCCGCGGTCGCGCTGAACGGAGTCATGCTGCTGTCGACGACGGTTGGAAAGCCCTTGTCTATCCAGACCCAGCAGGACTTCTGGGCGTTCCTTGCGGTGATCGTGCTTACGTCGCCGATCCAAGCGGCTGCCGAAGAGATCTTCTTTCGCGGGTATCTGCTACAAGCGCTCGGCAGCCTGGTGGCTCGGCCGTGGTTTGGCGTCATCGCCTCCTCGATCGTGTTCGCCTTGCTGCATGGCACGCAAAATGTGCCGCTGTTCGTCGACCGGCTTGCCTTCGGCCTGCTGGCTGGACTTCTGGTATGGCGCACCGGCGGTCTGGAGGCTGGCATTGCGGCGCACGTGATCAACAATGTGTTTGCCTACCTGATCGCTGGGTTGACTACATCGGTAGCAGCGCTCAAAGCAATCAAGGGAATCGGATGGATGGACGCCGCGTTCGATGTTGGGGGCTTCGCGCTCTTTGCCGTGCCGGCGTATGCGCTCTCGCGCGTCATGAAGCTGCGGACCCGCGTCGCGCTCGGCTGAGGGATCAAGTATGAGCGCGCCAGTCCCGATCCGTTTGGGGGCGAATGCGGCTTACAGTAAGGTTTGTCCTCGTGCCCGGGCAGTGCGACCGCCCGGCGGCAAGACCAGTGGGGTATAGGGTAATTGGCAGCCCGACTGATTCTGGTTCAGTTAGTCTAGGTTCGAGTCCTAGTACCCCAGCGACGCAGAAGCTCCTGATTCGCCATACGACAAGGGGAGTTGGTAGGCTTCCGCGGTCTTTCAAGAACGATGATCT
>DATDKX010000236.1:0-2098 GCA_036519615.1 Propionibacteriaceae bacterium | reverse complement strand
GGAGTGCTCAAGCGAGTACTCGATCGGGTCGCCCGGGATCGAGTGATCGCCACTAATCCATGCTCGCGACGAACCGTCACTTTGCCGAAGCGCTCACAAATGGAGCGCCCGGTCCTCTCCCCTGCCGAGGTTGAAAAGCTTGCCCAGGCAATGAACCACGAATCCGATCGTATGCTGGTTCGACTGATGGCCTCGGCGGCCTGCGAATCAGCGAATGCTTTGCCCTGCAGTGGTCCGATGTCGATCTTGAGCGGAAGACACTCACTGTGCGCCAGAGTGTTGCCGACGTCAACGGGCGTTTGATCGTCCAGAATGCCGCCACAGTCTCGCGTAACGCAGCAGTTAGCTGGTGAAGGTTTGGGGCTGACTCAGCCCCGCGCCCGCAGGAGGGTCGGGCTTACGGAGCGGCGTTCCCTGGGATCGGTCGGCCGATCCAACTGTCCAAGGTTTGCAGGGATGACTAAGTGCAGAACGTTGCGCGCCTCACATTGCGACAAGCCCGAGCTAGTGATCTTGGTGAGGTGCTCGACGTGCTCGATGAGGCGGCCAGCTGGCTGTCCGGCTTAGGACTGACGCAGTGGCCACGACGATTCGAATCGGCCTGGGTATTGCCTCCGATGGAGGCCGGTAAAACTTGGCTGGCTGACATTGAGGGCATCCCTGCAGCGACGATCACCCTCGACTGGTCCGACCACATCTGGCCCGATGACCAGCGCGCCGGATACGTGCACCGGATGGCCGTCCGCCGGTCTGCCGCTGGTTTGGGCATGGAGCTGCTCGAGTGGGCGCAGCAGGAGTGTCTACGGCACCGGCGACGGCTGCTCCGCCTCGATTGCGTCGCCGACAATCTCAGGTTGCTGCGATACTACGAAACTGCGAGCTTTGTTCACTGTGGTGATGCCAGGGTTGGCCGGCCGCCGGGTCAACGAAGTCTCGGCGCAGCCACGCGAACGGTTGTTAGCCGATACCAACGCTTGATTGTTTGAGGGCCTGGTTGCCAGACACCGGCAGCGGTGGTCGACCGGGTCCCCTCGCGCGCCCGGTAACGGGGCTCTACGAATTTCAGCGGGGTTTGGTCCCGTTTCATGCTGCTGATTTCTGCGGTCGGGTGACCGCAATGTGGCTCAGGATACGGCGCTGGTAGTTGAACATGTTGCGGTATCCGCAGCCGACCCGCTTGGTTTGTTTGATGATCCGGTTGAAGCCCTCGGTGCGGCCATTGGAGACATCCTCGGTGAGCGCGACCAAGATGGCTGGCCACCAGGTCCGGATGGTTTCGGCCAATCGGGTGGCTTCGGGCAGCCGGGCGTCGATGGCGGCGTCGTAGAAGTCGGCCAGCCGCCGTCGGATCTTGGATGGCTCAGACTCGGCGAGCAGCATCCGGAGTCGTTCCTTCACACCCCCAGGCGGCACCAATCTCCCCGGTCGGGTCGCAGTTGTCGAGCATGGCACCGAGCCGCTTCCACTGCCGCGGCGAGAGGTGTTCGGCGGCAGTGAGCAGCAGCCGCCGGTTCACCCACACCGGGTCGGCAACCGTGCCGCGCCGGCCCAACAGGTCGCGTGTGACGCGTTGCCGGACCTCGGTCACCATCTGGTTGGCCAGCGCCACCAGGTGCCACTTGTCGACCGCGATCTTGGCATCCGGCAAGGCGGCGCGGATCCCGGAGGCATACGGCGCCGACGGGTCGATCACCACGATCTTGATCATCTTCCGGAACGCCGGGGATTGCTCACCTAGCCACTCCCGCACACAGGCTCCGGTGCGGCCAGGAGCCAACCCCAGCAGCGATCCCGGCCCATCGCGGGAGCAGTCGACGAAGCTGGTCAGCCACGGGTCGGACCGCTTCCAGGTCACCCCGTCCAAGATCCAGCGAACCGATCCGAACCGGGTCTCATCGATCCCCAGCCGGCTCGTCGGCGGCGGCTCCGGCAACCACTTCGTGGCCGCGACCACCAGCGCCTTGTGCGCGGTCGGCCACGACACGCCGTACTCGCCGGCGACTTCGGAGACGGCCCGGTTGCCCGACGCGATCGCCATCGCCACCCGCTCTCGAAGTCGCTCGGTCACACGCGCCCGCGGCCGCACCGCCGCGGAGAC
>DATDKX010000235.1:0-10650 GCA_036519615.1 Propionibacteriaceae bacterium | reverse complement strand
GCTCGTCATCGTCGACCGCTAACGCCATCGCGAGGATGTGAGCTGCCATACGGAGTCGGTCTGCGGCGGCTTGTCGATCTTTGACCTTGATCGGCGGGGACACTCCGGCAGGATCTGGCGTGAGACGGCGCTCCAGGTCGTCCGCTCCCCTTGCCCAAAGGGTCCGCAGAGCGAGCGGCTCATCCATGCCGCGCTCTACGAACATCAGGCCAAGCGCTTCGAGATTGAACGAGGACAAAGGCGGCGTACCAGCGCGTTTGTTCTCGGCCTTCGCCAGCCGGATGACACGGGCTCGGACAACCCGAAGGTCCTTGGGATCCGCGGTCAAGGGTTGAGTGTGCTTCTCTGGGTGCGACGGGTCCCATCGCTCCGCCTCAGTGTTCGGGATCCAAAGACCCGGCTTGTTCCGACGCTCCAGGCCCACGATCAGGTCAACAGTTGGGTCCTCACCCGTAAGGAGCGGTGCGTTGAACTTGATCAGGATGGCGCGCTTCGTGATTTTGAAGGCCGCCAGCGGATACTCGGCGAGAACCTTCGGCCGAAGATGATTGCGGACCGTCGTTGTCCGGAGAATCCGGTCCGAGAGTCGGGTGGCTTCGGCGGTCGAGCTTCACCCCGCAGTCGGCGTCCAGGCCCCTGTCTCGCTCATGGATCGGACAGTTAGCTGTGGCATGCGCGAGTGATCCAGATACAAACGATTCCGTCGTGCCATGGAACGACTCCGCTGCGCTGCGCACAAGATCACGACGTTCCCTCGCTTCCTTCAAGACCGCGTCATCTGGCGCGAGCTGCGCTCGCACGTCGTCGAGCCATGAGACCTCCATTGGCGCCGCCCGTGAGCACTCCCCCGAATCGGAGGGCACCGTTACCAAACCGTGACTATCCTACGGCACAACGCGGAACATACGTTCGATACGCGCCCCGGGCTGATGCCGCCTGCTGATGTGGCTCTGACTCGTCACGTCGCCGGAGTTCGTCCCGCGGAACCCGCTGCGTCGTGTCCGGCTCGACCGTCGACAAACCTGATGCCCTGCTGTCGAAGGAGTTGCTCGCAGTAATCGGGACCGCGCCCTTTGCTGTCTATCCACTTGGGATTGCATCCTGCGACCTGCCCCGTACGAGCATGGCGAGCGTGGACCGACGCGTCAGGCATCGTCGCAGGCCCCGCCTCAACCAAACAGTGTTTTGTACCGAGGAGATTGCCCCGGGATTCGAGCAGGTCTTCGCTGCCGTGGTTGATCTTCTGGAGCGGTTGCCAGCTCCAAACCTGTGAGAGGAAAATCAACAAGCAGGTGGTTTGGCAGAACATGCCGGGGAAGGGGCGTGATGTGATGCGAGCGATCGTTCAAGACGTCTACGGTTCCGCTGATCGCCTGCGTCTATTAGAGATCGAGAAGCCCGTTATAGCAGCCAACGAGGTCCTTGTGCAGGTGCGCGCGGCTGGCGTGGACCGGGGCACATGTCATCTGATGAGGGGCGAGCCGTACCTGATGCGGATCCTGGGCCTCGGGTTTCGGGGGCCGAAGAACCACGTCCCTGGGCTGGACGTGGCGGGCACGGTCGCCGCGGTCGGTGCCGACGTCACCAGGTTCCAGGTCGGTGACGAGGTGTTCGGCATCGCCCGGGGCTCGTTCGCCGAATACGCCGCTGCGCGAGAGGACAAACTGGTTGGCAAGCCCGCCGGGCTGAGCTTCGAGCAGGCCGCCGTCATCGCGGTGTCTGGACTCGCCGCCCTCCAAGGCCTGCACGCCGGGCGCATCGCAGCCGGGCAGAAGGTTCTGATCATTGGTGCCTCGGGAGGCGTCGGTACCTACGCCGTGCAACTTGCCAAAGCCTTCGGAGCCAAGGTCAGTGGTGTGGCCAGTACCGCGAAGGTCGATCTTGTCCGCTCGATCGGTGCCGACGAGGTCATCGACTACACCCGGGAGGACTTCGCCGACGGCCGCCAGCATTATGACCTAATCCTCGACATCGGCGGCAACAGCCGTCTGTCACGGCTCCGGCGGGCACTCACGCCCAAGGGGACGCTCGTTATCGCTGGCGGCGAGGGCGCTAAGTGGACCGGAGTCGGACGGCAGATCCGTGCGCTCATGCTCTCGCCGGTGGTTCCCCAGCGGCTGACCATGTACATCTCCAGCACTAACAAGCGCCAGGCTGACCTCGAAGCACTGCGTCAGCAAATCGAGGCCGGTCACCTCACCCCCATCGTGGGCAAGAAGTATCCGCTTCCCGAGGTACCGGAGGCCATACGCCACCTGGAAGGCGGCCGTGCACAAGGAAAGCTCGCCATTACCGTCTGAGCTCAGGCTCGACCGGCGGTTTTACAGACCGCCACGGCTCAGGTTGGTCTTTGTACTGTGACCTGCGTTGACGCTCGTGGCCTCGATCGATGGCTGCCTGCCTCCCACACCTCCCACATTTCTCGCTGACGTCCCACTTTTGCTCGACGCCCACATATATAAGTGGGGCGTCGACGCATGAAGGTGGGCGTCACCGAGATTGAGCACCGGGGCGCACGACCAGCACTCGGAATCCCTTCGATGAGGCGACCCGTTCACAGGCATAGCCCCGCTCGATCAGCCATCGCTGCAGGGTGTCCGACCCCAAGTTCTTGCCCACCACCAGACGCGCCACACCATCTGGCGAGAGTCGGGCAAGCCAGCCGAGCAGCAGCTCGTGCAGGCTCTGTTTGCCAATTCGGATTGGAGGGTTGGACCAGATCTCGTCGTAGCGCACGTCAGGTTCGACCTGCTCGGGCCGCAGCACCCGTACCCGGTCCGCGACGCCCAACGCCTCAGCATTTTCTCGGCACAGTCCGAGCGCCCGTTCGTTGACGTCTACCGCGTCGATGACCGCACCGGGACAATGCACCGCCACGGCCAGCGCGATCGGCCCATAGCCGCAACCGAGGTCCAAGATCCGCGGGCTGTCCTGCGGCATTGGTGACGCTCGCAGCAGCACCGCCGTACCGCGATCCAAACCATCGGCAGCGAACACTCCGCCGGCCGTGATCAACGTCAGCTCTCGGCCCCAGATCTGCGCCGTGATGGTACGGCGCACCTCGGCACCGGTGGGCTGCTCACTGAAGTACTGCGAGGATCTTGACATCATGATCGACTGAGATCTCGAAGCGCCCGTGCCTCATGGGCCCGCGCGGCCAGTTCATGATCAGCCGGATAGCCGACCTCTTCCAGGGTCAGCCCGGCAGCCGGCATCACCACGATCGTGGAATCACGCACGGCCCGCTCGGTCACGGCAACCAGCCATTCATGATCACGCCGGCCAGTGCCAACGGCAACCAGTGCCCCAACCAGCGACCGGACCATTGAGTGACAGAACGCATCCGCGCGTACCGTGCACTCGATCACACCCGCCGTCGGACCGGATGCCACACGTCGAGCACTCAACTCCAGCAGGGTACGAATGGTGCTTGCCCCCTCTCGATGACGACAGAACGCTCCGAAGTCCTTCAGTCCAAGCAGCGTTGTCGCCTCCCCGTTGAACCGGGCAAGATCAACGTCAGCGGGCAGCTGGGCGATCTGATACCGATACAACGGATCCGGCTGTACGCCGGCATCACTCAGCCGGTAGACGTAGCGGCGCCAGATGGCCGCGAAGCGGGCGTCAAACCCAGTCGGAGCAACCGAAATCCGTCGCACTACGCAATCCCCGCCCAGCACACTGTTGAGGCGCCGGGCGAGATCATTTCCGCCGTCTGTGATCACTCCCGCGTCCAGGTCGAGGTGTGCGACCTGGCCTCGGGCATGGACGCCGGCATCAGTGCGCCCGGCGCAGACCATTCTGGGCGGATCGGCCAGCCGCAGCACCCGCGCAATCCAGGTCTCTAGTTCGCCCTGCACGGTACGCCGCCCGACCTGTGTGGCCCATCCCGAGAAGTTTGTTCCGTCGTAGGCGATGTCGAACCGCCATCGGACGGTGGCCGCTTCGGCCGACTCAACCGACACGGCGGTAGGCGAGGTCGAAGATCTGACGCTCTGCGTCCAGGCCGCGCTGTTCGAACTGGGTGATCGGCCGGGCCTCCCAACGCGGTGCTCCACCGTCGGAATGCTCGCTGGCAAAGCGTGGGTCGTTGTCGAAAACGCTGCGTATCCAGTCGGCATAGTCGGCGGAATCGGTCGCTATCCGCCAGATCGCGCCAGGCTTCATCCGAGATGCTGCCAACGCCACGAAGGCAGGCGTCACGAGTCGACGCTTGTGGTGGCGCGGCTTTGGCCATGGATCGGGAAAGAACATCCACACTTCGTCGACCGATCGAGGTGGCAGCAGGTGCTCTACGCCAGCGACAGCATCTGCCTCGATGATTCGGACATTGTCCAGCCCCTGGCGTGCGAGGTAGCCGAGCATTCGTGCTATCGCCGGCCGGTAGACCTCGAACGCGAGCACATTCGCGTACGGCCGCGCCGCAGCCATAGGGATCAGCGACTGGCCAGTTCCGGGCCCGATCTCCAGGATCAGCTCGGCATCTCGCCCAAATGCTTCGACAAGATCCACTGCAGCAGCCGGGTGAATGGATGTCGAGGTCTGCAATCGAGGCACCTCGATCATGAAGCGGTCGCGATAGACCTCCCAAGCGCGACGATGGTTAACGCGCATCCGGTTGCTGCGTCGCACGAACGAGACCACCTCCCGCCGTACGCGGTGGTCCTCAAGCTCGGCCGAGTCACTCATGATCTTGGCCAATATAGTGGCTAGCTCGAGATGTCCTTGGTTGACAGCCTTGCCCAGGCAGCAAGCCAAAACACTCCGGCGTACACCACAGCGGTGATCAGTCCGCGCTGGATCGACTCGGTCGCCATGGGGTCTCGGAGCAGATCACCGAATGCGGTCCACCAATGGGTGAGCAGCCAGGGATGCAGCCAGTCCAACTGCGAAATCGAGTCGAGAATGAACATCAGCACGTCCACCAGCACGATGGCAATGGTCGCGCCCAGCGGCTGCTCGGTAAGAGTGGAAACAAAGAGCCCGATCGCACCCAGCGCTGAGAACTGGGCCGTCAGGTAGCACGAGCTCAAGAGGAGGCGCCATACCCCATCTGCCATTGATGTTTCGGTGCCGGAGAGCAGCGTCATGTTGCCACCGCCGAAGAGCGCCAGCCCCATGATCGTCCCAACGAGCGCCACGCTGAGCGTCGCCACCAGGGCGAAGATCACGATTGCGGCGTATTTGATCACCAGTAAACGGGTCCGGCCGGCCGGAATCGCCAGCAAGTAGCGCAAGGTGCCGAGGTTGGCCTCTCCGGCAACAGAGTCGCCGGAGATGGCGCTGACCGCCAACGGCAAAAACAACGGCAGCTCCAGGGCAAGCGCTGCAAAGGCCACGAACAGCCCATTACCGGTGATCCCGCTAATGATGTCAACGCCGCGGTCCCCGCTGGGTGAGGAGAGGCGTACGGAGATGGCCAAGATCACTGGAACAACAGCGAGCACCCCAAGTCCTGCGATATTGCGCCGCCGACCGAAGATGATCTTGAGTTCAGATCGTAAGAATCGGGTCGATACCCGAGCCCGGGGCGGGTTGCCGACGAGGAGGACCTCAGCCGCTGACATCGAATCCCTCTCCGGTCAAGGACACGAACACGTCCTCAAGGCTTGGCCGCAGCACCATGAACCCAAGTACGGGCACGCAAGCATTGACCAAGTTGGGCATGATCTTTTCCACGGCCACATCACCAAGGTTTGCTGTCACGGATCCGGTCGAGGTCTCAATCTCGCTCAGTCCCAACTCGGCCAGCACCCGCCCGGCATCCTCGGGCCGATCGGTGTCAACACGTACGACCTGCACGGTGCTCGCCTGCAGTTCGCTCAGCGGCCCCTGCGCCACGAGCCGGCCTTCATACATCACCCCAACGTGGCTACAAATCTGCTCAACCTCAGCGAGCAGGTGGCTGGAGACGAGCACGGTGGCGCCGTCGCGCGCCAGATCACTGATCAGGTGCCGGACCTCGCGGGTGCCCTGCGGATCCAGCCCGTTGGTCGGCTCATCCAGCACGAGCAGGTCACGAGGCATCAAGAGCGATGCCGCGATCGCCAATCGCTGCCGCATGCCTAGCGAATAGGCCCGATAGCGCTTCTCCGCGGCAGACAGCAAACCAACCCGGTCAAGTGCGGCGTCGATTCGCGAGCGGGAGGTGTGTGGATCGCTGTAGCGATCAGCAGCATCGAGTCTGCCGAGGTTGGCGCGGCCGGACAGGTAAGGGTGAAAGGCGGGACCCTCGACCAGCGAGCCGACGCGCCAGAGCACACTCCTCGCTGCGGACGGCATCGGCAGACCGAACAACGAAATCTCTCCAGCCGTCGGGGAGATCAGCCCTAAGAGCATGCGGATTGTCGTCGTTTTGCCCGAGCCGTTCGGACCCAAGAAGCCGTAGACCGCACCGCGAGGGACATCCAAGTCAATGCGATCGACGGCAATCTGGCGCCGAAACCGCTTGGTCAGCCCGCTGCTGACGATAGGCGGGGAATCAGCGGGCGCCGACGTCACCTGCTCAGCGCCTGGTAGATCACGTCGGGACGAACCGCGCCGACAGCAAGCCGTCCATCGTCAGTCCAGACGGCCGAGAAGGCGGTACCGGCGAGCAGCCGACCTGAACCCCACGACCCGTGCACCGACTGCAGCTTGTCGAGGAATGCCTTGAGCTGTTGATCAGTCTGGCTGTTTGTTAGCTTGTCGGTCTTCGTGACGCGCACGGCGGTCCAGCCGCTGCCGATGATCTTGGTGGCTTTCCTGGCCTCATCCGCCTGCTTGCGATCTTGCGCATTGGGCGTGGCGCTCGGCTCAACCTCGGTGACCTTGGCACCAGGCGGCGGATTGAAGACGAACTCCGAATCATCGGGTCGAGTGAAGTCCACCGACGTGTAGGCAACCTCGAACACGATCTTGTTGCCGGTTCCGAACACCTGCACGCGGAGCGGCAGTTTGGTATCGCCGTCGATCGCAATCCGCACTTGGTCGATCAATGTATTGGAATCGTTGGGATCCAGCACCAGTTCGTACGCCGGCCGGCCGGCAACCTCGACCGAACTGTCGCTCGTCACCGTTGTCGTCGGCTCCAAGGCCTTGAGCACCCTATTGGCAGCCTCCTCCGGCGTGGTGGGCGTCGCAGATGGAGTGCTCTCCGGCTCGGCGGTCACAGTACGGTGAGTCGCCGCATTGTCTTTGCTGGACCAGGTCCAGACGTCCTTGCCGTTCTTGATGATGTCGTACTCGCTGTAGGTGCCGAGCACTGCCAGACGTGCCTTGTCGGGTGCCGAATAGCGCACCCTGAGCGTGTGGGTGCCAGAAACCAGGGAGGTCAGTTCAGCGTTGTCTTGTCCGTTCGGGCCCGGGACAGCGGGAATACCGAGATCGGCCCGTTCCACGACGGTCCCAGACAGTCCGTCGGTCTTGGCCTGCTGAAGATCGACCAGCAACTCCTGCGGTGTGCGGGTCGGCAACTTCTTCTCGGCGCTAGCGGTTGCGGCAACCAGACCAGTTCCGGCCACCACGAGGACAAAGGCCAGCGGCGCCAGCAGGCGCATCGCTGGTTTGGAGCTGAAGATCCGCATGTGTCAATTGTTGCCGTTGCTCACTGTGAGAACGCTGTGTTTGATCGATCGCACACTGGCAGCCCCTAGTCTGCGCGCCGCCCATACTTGGCGTGTGCGAGTGCTGCTGGTCGATGATGAGGAGCGGATGGTTGCCGCACTCCGGCGTGGCCTGGCAGCCGAGGGGTTTGTGATCGAGAGTGCCTCCGACGGCAGGTCCGGTTTGCGCCTGGCTCAGTACGGGGACTTCGATGCTGTCGTGCTCGATGTCATGTTGCCCGGGCTCTCCGGATATGAGGTGGTACGCCGGCTCCGCGCTCACGGCAACTGGGTGCCGGTGCTCATGCTCTCGGCGAAGGACGGCGAGTACGACCAGGCCGATGCACTGGATGATGGTGCGGATGACTACTTGACCAAGCCGTTCTCCTTCGTCGTACTGCTGGCTCGGATCAGAGCCCTGCTGCGGCGTGGTGCGCGGGCCCGGCCGGTCGTGCTCAACGCGGGCGATCTGAAGCTCGATCCCGCGAGCCGTGAGGTCTGGGTCAACGGAGTCCCAGCGGACCTGACGCCGCGCGAGTTCGTGCTGTTGGAGTATCTGATGCGCAATGCCGGCCGAGTGATCGGCAAAGCGGAGCTGCTTGATCATGTCTGGGATAGCGCGGCCGACGTCGCACCCAATGCCGTCGAGGTCTATGTCGGGTACCTGCGGCGCAAGATCGGCAACGATCGATTGATCACGGTTCGCGGCGTCGGCTATCGCCTTGGCTCATGAGTGGGGAACCGACCACGTGAAGCGATTCTGGACCTTGAGCCTTCGAGTTCGACTCATGATCATTGGGCTCGCCGGAGTAAGTACGGCGTTGATCATGGGCGGCCTGGCGTTTTTCGGCGCGCTGACCTACTCAGTTGATCGCACTCTGGACAACGAAACGCTGGCAAGTGCCGAGGAAGTTGCCCAAATGATCAATGACAGTCGGCTGCCCAGTCCTATTCCGATATCGGGAGCTCAGGTCGTGCAAGTGGTGGACGCCCAGCAGCGGGTAATCGGCGGTTCGGTTACGGCTGACCGGCTGACACCGCTGCTCCGGCCCGATGAGCTCGCGCGGGCGCTCACCGGCCAGGCCGTCATAGTGGATGGCGTACGGCTCGGGATCTCTGGCCCGCTGCGAGTCCGAGCGATTCAGGCAGGCCCCGCCGCGGCACCGGTCAGCATCATGGTCGGGCAGCCGTTCGGGGACGTGCTCGCCACGCGTACCGCGCTGCGGAACGCTCTGCTCATCACCTTTCCGTTGTTGCTCGGAGCGCTTGCCCTCATCGCATGGCGGGTGATCGGTTGGACGCTACGGCCGGTGGAACAACTGCGTGCGGGGGCCGAGAAGATCAGCAGAACACGCCGCATCAGCGGTCCGGCCAGGAGCGAGCGACTCCCAGTACCGCCGGCTGCGGACGAAATCCGCGCCCTAGCTGTCACCCTTAATGAGATGCTCGACCGGTTGGGTGAGGCGCAGGAACGTCAACGGTCGTTTGTGGCGGACGCGGCTCATGAATTGCGCAGCCCACTGGCGAGCATTCAGGCGCAGCTCGAGGTCGCCCAACGGCTAGGCGAGGGCGGGACCTTGCCTGCCGATCTCATGGTGGACGTCAAACGGCTTTCCGGGCTGGTAGAGGATCTGTTGCTGCTGGCGCGCGCTGATGCCGACACCAGGCCGCCGGCACAGCCGAAGCCTGTCGACGCTGGTGATCTTGTGTCCGAGGTTGCCAACGGCTACTCAGATGCCCGAGTCTCGGTAACCGTTGCGGCACGCGAGCGGTCGATGATTATGGTCGATGCCGAGGAACTGCGTCGCGCGGTGGGAAATCTGATCGACAACGCGGTGCGGCACGCGCGTAGCGGAGTAGCAGTAGCAGCCTTCGTAGAGCACGACCAGGCGGTGATCAGTATCAGCGACAACGGACCCGGCATTGCGCCCGAGGATCGCGAGCGGGTCTTCGAGCGCTTCACTCGACTCGATGATGCCCGCGGGCGAAACTCTGGCGGCGCCGGCCTCGGCCTTGCCATTGTGCGGGAGCTCATTACTCGGGCAGGCGGTACGGTGAGGCTCACCCAGGCGGAGCCGCCCTGGAACCTCCGGGCGGAAGTGCGGGTTCCGCTGGTTGAGACCTCCACTGTCACGATGTGATACCGATCGGCCTTGTCAGCAGCGATTTGGCACTCGTACCCCCTTGTCTGCTAACCACTGCGTGCGCATCATTGAGCCAAGTTCGACCGGTGATCAACGACGTGCCACCTGAGGCGCTGCATCTGGGCAGTGAGTTGGGAGGTCATCATGGACGGCTTTCGGCCATCGTCGATTGAGGTTGCACCGCTGCAGGCCGATGGATCGCTGTATGGCTTCATGCTGTTGGGGCGCTGGCCAAACGACACCGTCGAATGGGCCAAATTCTTAGTCCTTGCTGTGCAAATGGCCGCGGTTCCGGGCTTACTGCCGACCAGCACGGTTTTCCGGGTACGCGAGGAGCTGCCTGAGGAACCGCATCCTGGGGCGGTGGGGCTCGTGGTTGCGGAGGGGCAACTGCTTGGTGATCATCCGCTGCGTCCAGGCCATTTCGCGGAGCAACAACCCCCCGGCCTGATCGTGCTGCACCCGCCATCCAGCACGCTCGCGAGTGTTCCGGAGTACAAGGTGGCATCGGGCTGCGTCTTCCTGCCCGGCCTGCCGTACCTAGGCCTCGATCATCGCGCGGCCTGGGTGCAAGCCGATGTCGACGGTACGGTGACACAGCTAATCAGCAAGGTCGGGATCGATCCGCAGGTCAATGCGGATACCGCCGCGCTAGCCATGCTGCTCGCCGCCTGACCGCGTCACCCTGGGCCCGGCCTCGGTGTCTGGAATCTACGTGCACGTAGATTTCTTGCGTCTGCACAGACATCCCATGCCGTTTGAAGTCAAGCCGCGTTGGTTAGTTCGTGCTGGCTGCGGTGAGACCATGCGGTTGCCTCGTCGTAGCGGGTGTGGGCTTTCAGGCAGCCGTGAAGAATGCCGACGAGCCGGTTTCCGAGCTGGCGTAGTGCGGCTTGGTGCCCGACGCGGCGGTCGCGTAGCTG
>DATDKX010000234.1:0-3138 GCA_036519615.1 Propionibacteriaceae bacterium | reverse complement strand
AGCCGATTTCACATTGCGACCCATCGACCATCCGGGCTTGGCTCTGGGGGTCAGCACACCGACCGACGAGGTGCGCGCCGATCAGGCTCTCATTGCCGCGGCCTGCATGACTGATGCTGATATTGCCGTCGCGACAGCCGCGACGATGGGAGGTGCGCCGGTAGCAGCCCTACTGCGATGGAACCAGTAGCGTTGTGCAGCGGTGACAGGAGATGACGCAGCCCGGTACATCGTGGTCGGGGTGACGCCGAAGCAGCCGTTGACGGTGCTGCGGGAGGCAGTTCGCTTCGCCCGCCAATTCAAGGCTGTGCTGGTCTGCGCCAATGTCGAAGCTGGCAGCTATGTCGTCGCCGAACATACCGACGGGTCAGTGGAGTCCAGACCAATCGACCCCGATCAGCCGGACTGGAATACCGCCGTCTTTGACGGCGGGCTGGCCCATCGCATTCGTGACATAGCCGACAAGGAAGGGGTACATGTGGAGTTTCGTGAGCTGGCAGGGGATGTCGCCCATGCCCTGGGCCGACTCGCCGAGGTCATCGATGCGGAAATGATCATTGTCGGCAGCCGACGGGGTGGCTTGCGATCCACCATGCATGACCTCTTTGGCGGCTCGGTCGCTGCCCATCTGGCGCACCGCCAGCCCCGACCGGTGGTGGTCGTCCCGCTGCCTACATGAATCGTCCGCGACCCGCACATCTGTCGTGGGCCAACATCGGACTTGTTGCCGTCGGCGGTGGTGTTGGCACCGAACTCCGCTACTTGATCACCATGCTGACGCCGAAGACGGCAGGCGTGCCGATAGCCACATTCGGCATCAATGTGATCGGCGCATTCCTTCTGGGCGTACTGCTCGAACTCCTCGCGGACTACAGCCATGACGTCGGCTGGAGTCGCCGAGTCCGGCTCGGCGTCGGCACCGGCGGACTAGGCGGCTTCACCACCTACAGCGCGCTTGCAACGGAGACCGTCGTCCTTGGCGCTACTCATCCCGGGCGGGCCGCGGCATACGCCGTGGGCACTGTGATCGTCGGCGGAGTAGCGTCAATCGGCGGAATCTGGCTTTCTCGCAGGCATCTACGGCCTCCGATGATCAACGGGAAGGCCGAGCCATGAGCGGCCCGCTCACCGCGCTCTCTATTAGCGTCGCTGGCGGCATGGGGGCAGCGCTGCGGCTGGTCCTTGATGGACTGATCAGGGCGCGAGTCAAGTCGACCTATCCGGTGGGCACTACCGTCATCAATGTCACCGGCTCGTTCCTGCTCGGGCTAGTCACCGGCCTCGCGACCAGCCAGCTGGTATCGCATCAATGGCAACTGGTCGTCGGCACTGGATTCCTCGGCGGCTACACCACATTCAGTACTGCCAGCTTTGAGACGGTCCGGCTGATCGAAGATCGCCGATATATCGCAGCGGCCTTCAATGGTCTCGGCATGCTGCTGATCTGCACGGCAGCCGCGGCGATTGCTTTCGCCGCGGCGCTACTCGTGACTTGATGATTCAGTGATGCATTATTGGCCGGTCGGTACCTGTCAAGTTCGGCTCAGGCGGTTTCTGTGGACTGAGCCTCGCCCATACTAGGAAGAAGATACCGACCAACAACATGAAGATGCCAAGCCAGAGGTTGATGTTGATGTCGGCCGCCTTCGCCTTTTCTTCAGGTGAGGTGAAGAATCCGTAGATCGTCAGCATGATCCCGTACACAGTGAAGAGACCACCGATCAAGAACCGCAGATCGAATAGCTTGCTGGCTGCCGAGTGGGTCTCTTCCCACTCATCGCTCTCCCTGGCACCCTCCGGACGCGTATCGACCTTGTGAAAATCGGGTGGCAGCTTGTCGTATCCGTGTGGCAGATGACGGCGGGGGGTTGGGTCTGACTCAGCCATGGGTTCATCTTCTCCTTTCCGTTAGATGAAGAGGATGGACAGAACGGCGACAATTCCGAGAGCGGTGAAGCCGAGCAGCTTCGGCGACTCCCACCAGCGGCGTACGTAGCCTTCATGCGGATCACCCGCATCAGGATCGGGTACGCCCCAGACTAGTCCGGCAAGCTGCTCTATCGGCTTGGGCTTGGTGAACAGGGTGACAACCACCGTCACGATGGCGTCGGCGACAAAGGCTGCGATGGCTCCATAGAAGTTGAGCATCTGGGCGTTGATCTCACCAGAGGTGTCGCCACCCGGATAGAAGTACGCGATATTCGGCCCGATGAGGTACTGGAACGCTAGAGCCGCGAGGAACCCCGCGACGAGCCCGGAGAAACCGCCCCAAGGGGTCGTTCGCCTCCAGAACCTCGCGATGATGAAGGTCGCGAACACCGGCGCGTTGAAGAACGAGAACAGCGACTGGATGTAGACCATGATGTTGCTGAACCCAGACGCGATGAACGCGGTCCCGATGCCGATCAGGACGCCGGCCACCGTGACGATCCGGCCGACGTTCAGGTAGTAGCCATCAGGCTGGTGCTTGCGTACGTAGTCCTGCCAGATGTCGTAGGTGACCACGGTGTTGAAGGAGCTCACGTTGGCCGCCATGCCGGCCATGAACGCAGCCAGCAGACCGGCCAGCGCGATACCCAAGGTGCCGTTCGGCAAGTACTGCTTCATCAACAATGGGATGGCGTCGTTGTATTTGGTGCCGCTTCCCTCCTGGCCCAGATTCGGGACAAGCGATACCGCGATCAGGCCGGGAATGATAGTCAGGGCGGGGATAAAGATCTTCGGGAACGCCCCAATCAGTGGCGTACGCTCGGCGGCCGAAAGGTTCTTCGCCGACAGCGCCCGCTGTACTTCGGCAAAGTTCGTGGTCCAGTAGCCGAAGGACAGCACGAACCCCAGGCCCATGACGATGCCAATCCAGTCGCCCAGCGGGTTGGTCCAGTTGCCGACTGAGGTGCCTGCCCAGGTCTCGAAGTGGTTCTCCTTTCCAGGCTGGCTCGTCACCTTCTGCACTAAGCCGCTCCAGCCGCCCATGTCCCTGAGGCCGATGACCACGATTGGGATCAGGCCCGCGATAATGACGAAGAATTGGAGGACTTCGTTGTAGATGGCACCCGACAGCCCACCCAGGAAGATGTAGACCAGCACGAAACCTGCAGAGACAACGACGGACACCCAAACCGGCCAGCCGAGCAGAAC
>DATDKX010000233.1:0-2654 GCA_036519615.1 Propionibacteriaceae bacterium | reverse complement strand
GATCGAAACCCCGCAGAGCTTGGGCCAGTCGATCACGGCCCGCGTCGCCGCCTACGAAGGTCAGGTCGTAGGCCTTGTGCTGGTTGGAAACGCTGCCACCCTTGTCGCTTTCGCCGTGCCCAATCTGAATGTGCACCGGGTTTGCGAAGCGCAGCATCCGGAAGTTCGGTTCGACCTGGTTGAGATAGAGCACGATCCGCACGTCCCGCTCCCCGACCAGCTCCTCGAGCGCGGCGCTGCCTCGCGCGAATGCGAGCGGCAGCGATGTCGACGCCAGCAGTGCGTCGCCAGTGTCGGCCCGATCGGTGATCATGAAGACCGGTTGCCGCTCGGCCAGCCGTTCCAGGGGCCGGCGCCACTGCTCGAACTGGTAGAGATTCTCCGGCCCGGTGGCGAAGAACACCGCAATGCCGGCATTGGGCACCAGCCCGTTGCCACCGGCCCGCTCGGCGAAGCCAACGGCCGCCACCTCGTTACGCAGCCGGGCCCCGGCGGCGCGCGCGGCCCGCGCGGTTCGGCCACCCAGCCGCGTGAGGCTCTGCGGACCGAAACGGGTCATGCCGAGGTGGCGGGCGCCTTCTCGGACTCCGTGGCTGCGGGCACGTCCTTCTTGAAAGCTTCCCCGACTTGACTCTCGGTGCGGTCGGCGCTCCACTCGGTGTGGAAGGAGCCGTCCTTGTCGACACGGCGGTAGGTGTGCGCACCAAAGAAGTCCCGCTGCGCCTGAATCAGGGCAGCCGCCAGCCGTTCTGCACGAATGCCGTCGTAATAGGCCAGCGACGATGAGAAGGCGGGTGTCGGAATGCCGTTCTGAGCCGCCCCAGCGACTACTCGGCGCCAGGCGGCCAAGCTGTTGCTGACGGCTTCGGCGAAGTAGTCGTCGGCCAGCAGCAGCGGCAGCTGAGGATTGCGCTCATACGCCTCGGTGATCCGATTCAGGAAGCGAGCCCGAATGATGCAGCCACCCCGCCAGATTCTCGCCATGGCGCCCCGGTCAATGTTCCAGTCGTACTCCGCACTGGCCGCCGCAATCTGGTCAAACCCTTGGGAATAGGCGACCACCTTGGACGCATACAGAGCCTGCCGCACGTCCTCAACAAACTGATCCGGATTGGCCACACGCCACTCTCCGGTTCCCGCCGGGAGCTTCGCGTTGCCGGCTTCGCGTTGCGGCACCGATCCCGACAGGGCGCGTGCCATGGTTGCCTCCGCGATGCCAGTGATCGGCACCCCAAGATCAAGAGCGTTCTGGACCGTCCAGCGCCCAGTACCCTTCTGCTCGGCTTGATCCAGGACGATGTCGACGAACGGTTTGCCAGTCTCAGCATCGGTGTGGGCGAGCACTTCTGCGGTGATCTCGATCAAGAACGACTCAAGATCGCCTTCATTCCAGGTCTGAAAGATCTTGGCAATCTCCGGAGCTGACGCCCCAGTCCCCTGCCTAATCAGGTCGTACGCCTCGGCAATCAGTTGCATATCGGCGTACTCAATGCCGTTGTGGACCATTTTGACGAAGTGGCCGGCCCCGTTGGGGCCCACGTATGTGCAGCACGGCACGCCTTCGACCTTGGCGGCAATGCTCTCCAGCAACGGACCCAGCGACTCGTAGGACTCCCGCGACCCACCTGGCATGATCGATGGACCGTTGAGTGCACCCTCCTCACCGCCGGAGACTCCGGTACCCACGAAGTGCAGGCCGATCTCAGCCAGCTTCGCCTCACGGCGAATCGTGTCGGGAAAGTGCGCGTTGCCAGCGTCGATCACGATGTCGCCGTCCTCCAGCATCGGAGTCACCTCATCGATCACTGCATCAGTGCCCGCACCAGCCTTGACCATGATCAACACCCGGCGAGGCCGCTCCAGCGAAGCGACGAAATCGGCCATGGATTCGGACGGAATGAACGTCCCTTCTGACCCAGCCTCTGCGAGCAGCGACTCAGTCTTGGCGTAGGTGCGATTGTGGATCGCAACGCGGTGGCCATGCCGGGCGAAGTTCCGCGCGAGGTTGCGGCCCATAACAGCAAGCCCGGTGACACCGATCTGAGCAAGTTCAGCCATCCTTGAAAACTCTCCTTTGGAGCGCTATGAGACGATCGTGCAGCGAGCGGGGTCGCTGTGCCGTTGGCTCAGCGTATCGGCTCCACCCAGCGTCGGGTCGGGCGCCGGTGGCCCTACCAGAACCCTGCGGTGGAGGGAAGGCATGCTTCAGCCGCTAGGCATCAGCGCCGAGGCGGAGGCCGTATACGTCGCGCTTGGTCCCCTGCGATCAGCGTCCGCAGTTGAGTTGGCGCGGCTCACCTCGCTAACACCTGAGAAGGTTGCCGAGAACCTCGAAGAGCTGAGAAGGCTCGGACTCGCGACCGATTCCTCTCGCGGGAACTGGCGAGCGCTACCGCTACTTGATGTGGTCAATCAGCTCAAGGCGCAACGATTGTCCGAGATCGAGCTGGCAAGCGTGGCGGCTGAGTCGCTGGAGAGCCACCTCATGGCCGCCGGCGCAAGCCCGGTCGACGACGTCAAAATTCTTGTTGGGCGGGATGCGATCGTAGCTGCCCATCGCGAGCTGCTGGATTCCGCACGCCGCGAGATCTCAGCCTTCGACAAGCCTCCGTACGCACAGGCACGGACCAACATCACCGAGGAAGCGCTGAGCG
>DATDKX010000232.1:0-2895 GCA_036519615.1 Propionibacteriaceae bacterium | reverse complement strand
GACATACCAGCAACGTGGTCATCGTGTGCGTGTGTTCCGACAATCATCCTGACGCCGGTCGCGAGGTCAACCCCACTGGGATCAACCGTGCAAGTTGCGGGCGTCCCACACCAGACCGGTGATGCAGGCCGGGCCCATGCTGACTGCAGCTATGCCGAGGCAGAACCTCCGCGAGCCGATTTTCAGCCTCATACGGATTTGGCGGCGCGCTCAGCCTCTTTACGTATCAGCCGCAAGACGGGGCGTCCCATCGCGGTAACGAACGGCCCGACGGCAGTCCAGTAGCGCTGGAAGCTGCGTCGAGCTTCGTCATCGGTGCACCGCACGCGTACGTCGGTGACCAGCACGGTCGTGCTGCTAGCGTAGGGGAGCACTGTGAACCCCCAGGCTCCGACGGCATAACCCGGGCGGCTGAAGTCGCGAAACTCCTCTGCGCTCCATTCCACCCGGCCATAACCTCGATCCCACCATCGTCCGATGAATCCGAGCACCAGTTCCTCACCAGCCTCCTCGGCAAGCAGATGAAAGCCGCCCTGCTCTTCGAGCAGCTGGTCGAAACCGAAATGCTGCGGCTGTGCAGCCGAGCCGTGTTCACCCGATCTGATGATGGCATCGAACCAAGTGCGGAGCCGGTTTGGAACAGCGATCACCGGCGATCGGAAGAAGTCCACCCGCCGGATAGCCGCGAATGTGGTGACTGAGTCTGCTTCGACAGGCAGCGAGACCAACACCCTTCGCTCCCAGCTGGGGAGTTCCTGGTCGATCAACATGGGAGTCTCCTTATCGAGAATGGGTGGCCCGACTGACCGATCTCCTGAGGCCCGGAGCGATCTGTGTCGACTTGCCTATCTGTAGGCGGTGGCCGGTCGCGCGCTGCCGGCACACCGGGAGTCAACAGCTCCTCCGTGTGTCACCGACAACACTCACCGGATCAGTGGCATTAGTGGTTCCGAGTCTTGTTGGGCCACTCGACCTGCGGCGTGCGCAAGGAAACAGGCAGGACCTTTAGTCCCGCATCGCCGCCGACTGTCGCTCCGTATGCTCCGAAGACTGCGCGATTGTCAACGGGCATGATCACGATCGGGCATTGCGCGTGGCTTAGGCAGTAGCGGCTGACCGAACCCGAGACCAGCCGAGCGAGGCCAACATGCTCGTGAGTGCCAACAACCAACAGCGTTGCCTCTGCAGACCGCCTGACCAGCGCAGGTCCGGCATCATCGAGGACAAACTCCAGTGCCCACCCCGGCTCCGGCAGCACCGACTCCCACACAGCGTGGATAGCTTCCCGATAAGCCGGGTCGATCATGCTCTCATCCATGCCGGTTTCGGGCATGGCAAGGACCCCGATTGGGGCGAGGCCCGGCGGGATAGGCACAGCGTTGATCGCTACCAGCTTGCGCGCCGTCAAGCGTGCCTGCTGGGCTGCCCACTGTAAGGCTGCTCGGCCGGACGGCGACAGGTCCAGTCCCACGAGAATGCTGCTCATCTCGCTCCTCCTTCTCATGCTCGATCCTGCGGCGTCGGCGCCGAGGCAGTGAGGGGCAAAGTCCTTGAGTTGTCGAGTCCAAAGTCCTTTGCCACGTACGAGGCTGCCACGAGTGTCATCTCGGCTAGTCGATGATCAGTACCACTCGGCGTTAAGGACTCCGATTCGGCGGACATCATCACCAGCCGGCGGATTTCCCGTACGAGACGCCGGTCGTGCGCGGGTAGCCCGTATCGACACTATCGAGCTGTGCGAGCGCAACATGATTGACGAGTTGACACTCAGGCTCGTGTACGGGGAGCTACCGGTAGGTACTTGACAAGCGGGAAGCCGTCGCACCCCCCACGTAAGGGTGCATCGATTGAGTGGCACCAATGACATTGAGCTGGTCTCGGCCGCATACCGAGCTCCGGAGGCGAAATCTTCAGATTCGGCGATCAATGTGCTGCGAATGTCTGTTCCCTACGCGCAACAATCGCCGACACCACGGCGAGCAGCAGCGCCATGGGACCCATCAAAAGCCGTTCCCATGAACTTTGTCAAAGGAAGTTGATCAACGCTGACTGTGTCGGAATAACGGTCAAAGCCCAGGTTCCTACAGGTGCAAACACCGGTGAAATCCTGCGGATTGGGAAGCCGGCACGCCGCAGGACAACGATCGCTCCCAAGGCTCTAGATCAAGATCGAAACCACGCTTCCGACCCGGAGGCTGGTCGGCGGAGCCTGACTGGACTCATCAGTTTGCACAGGGACACGCTGGGCGGATCATGGTCGGCGAGTCGAAGGACGCCAAGTTGCTTGTCCTCGACGCCCGGGGACATCGAGGGTTAGAGAGGCTGCTGGTCGGCTCGGTCGGTCACTATTGCCTCAGTCACGCCTTCTGCCCAGTGGTCTGGGTGCTGGCGCCAGAACTGGACCAGGAAAAGGACATCATGGACCAGCCCATCGGTGAGAACGCCAGCCCCGCAGGTGAGCGCAGGGGAAGATGCCAGCAGGCAAGCCGCCGACTGCGTGAGGAACTGCGTGACAACGGACCATGAGACGCCCGTGCCATCACAGACTCCGTTGGAGCGTTCTCGCAGGTCAGCTGGCATCTGGACCATGACCCAGCTCGCCTGAGACACAAGCAGGCATCGCATCCCTAAACGTCACTGATGCGAACGTTGAACCAACTCACGCCCCGGCGCAGGCGCTACGGGAGCAGAAGGCTCCGCTCGACAAGAGGCGCGTGCAAGCGTTCGAGGCGTCGGGCAGCCGCCCAGCGGTAGCGCCTAAGGCTTCAACCAGTTAGCGCCGGTCCGCTCTGGGCGCTTCCGAGGCTCGGCTCGGTCTCTGCCCTATAGGGGCGCAGCGTGACCCAGGCGAGCACAACCAACCAAACCATGAACCCGTAGGCCGAAACGCGTTCA
>DATDKX010000231.1:0-6612 GCA_036519615.1 Propionibacteriaceae bacterium | reverse complement strand
GCACAGCTGGGGTTGGTTGTGCGAGGAGGGGACCGCCTAGCGCGATTCGCGGGCGTCGCAGAACCCTCCAAGGAGTGCATCAAGCCGATCGATGGCGGCGTCAGTGTTGTCCTCAAACAAGCCACCGTACCTCGTTAGCGTGAACGCGACGCTGTTGTGCCCGGCCCACTCGGAGACCTCGCGTACGTTGCAGCCTGCGGCCACCATGATCGCGACAAAGCTGTGCCTGAGTCCATGGAAGGTGATGTCGTCCAATCCGGCGCGCAGCACGGCCGGCCGCAAGACCCTGCGGCCCCACATACGGAAAAGCGGGCCACCTGAAGGCATGGTGAACACGAGGGCATCTGATGTTGGCTCAACAAAGTCGGACAGGTGCTGCTCAAGCTGCCGCATAACGGACCGCGCGACGGGCACCGAACGCTTCGATCGCGTCGTCTTCGGCTCATTGTCCAAGGTCACCCGGCCGCGTAACTCGACGGCCGTAGAGGTTATTCGGATGCGGGAGCGCAACGGGTCGATGTCGCGTCTGCGCAGTCCTGCAGCTTCTCCCCAGCGAAGTCCGGAGTACGCGCCGACCAGCACGAGGGCGCGATACTGACGAGGCATCTCATCCACGAGGCGCTCAACCTCGCTCTGCGATAAATAGCGCGGCGGCTTCTGCCGCTCAGTCGGAAGGGGCACCGCGGACGCAGGATTGATCTGAATGCGCTCGTCCGCAATTGCAGCAGCTAAGCATTCCCGCAAAGCGAAAACGGCCTTACGCGTGGTAGCTGCCGACGGTCCCGAACTCAGAAGAGTTGAGACCCACTCTCGCACGATCGCATTGGTGATCTTGTTGAGCGGCACTGAACCGAAATATGGAAGAACCTGCTTCTGCATCGTCGTTTCGAGCCGTGCCCACGTAGTTGGGCGAAGATCAAATCGGGTGGGCAGCCAGCCCTGCGCCCATTCCGCAAGAGTCAGCTCACCGCGCCTAGGATCTCGCCACGTCGCGGTCGCGAGCGCGACTTCAATTTCAGCCTTTCTGCGCTCAGCGTCGACCAATCTGGTCTTGGTCTCGCTGTGATGCTTGCCTGTCGCGTCGCGGTAGCGCACCTTGTAGTGGACGACCGTGCGGATTCGTCCAGACGCGTCGCGCTGTTGGAGGCGACGCCGCTCAATGTGCGCCACGTTACCTCTGGCGCCGGTCGGCTTGGGTGTCAAGCCAAGCCTCGACGGCTGCCCTGCGGTATCGAACATGACGGCCGATTCTGTAGCCTGCCGGGCCCTCACCGCGGTGCCGCCATCCGTACAGGGTGTCAACAGGCACGCCGAGCATCTCCGACAGGTCGGTGATCGTCATTAGTCGATCAAGCTCGTTGATCATTTCTTTCCTCCCGGTTGTGGCTGAACGGTGAATGGTCGGGAAGTCGCCAGCGATCGCGGGTCCTGTCGACGTCCCACATCCTTAAGGCGGATCGCAAGTGCTTGGTGGTCGCCGACACGTCGGTTGTCTTTTGCAGCGCGCCAAAGCGCCTTGCCAGCCAAGACGAGGTCCAAGCTCGCGAGACCACAAGTCGGCCGGCACTCGCAGCCCCATCTTTGGCCGAGCAAAGTCGGCTGATCTGGAGCTCTGCCGAACGCCGCACTGGCGGAAGCTCTGCGTCCCTCGCGCGTCCCTGGCGGTCGATCCGAGGAGACGCTGACGGACTGGCGGTCGTATCAGGCCTGGTCAGAGCCGGTTTGATCTTGTGTCCCCAACGGGGTTCGAACCCGTGTTGCCGCCTTGAAAGGGCGGTGTCCTAGGCCACTAGACGATGGGGACCTGAGTAGCACCAGCAACCATAGCGTGACCAGCCCTCGCCATCCTTCCGTGCCCGACGCACAACCGATCCGCCCATTTACCGCCTGGTCCTGCTGCTGCGCTATAGTTTCGCGGGCGCCCGGAAGGGTGCAAAGCTGGAACAGAAGCTCAAGCAGAGGCCCCGTGGCGCAGTTGGTTAGCGCGCCGCCCTGTCACGGCGGAGGTCGCGGGTTCGAGTCCCGTCGGGGTCGCGTATGTGGTGATGCGTCGAGATCACCAAGACGAGGCCAGGTAGCTCAGTCGGTAGTAGCGTTCGCCTGAAAAGTGAAAGGTCGCCGGTTCGATTCCGGCCCTGGCCACGCAACCGGTATCCGCGGAACCCACCCTTCGACAGGCTCAGGGCCGCGCTACGCCGACCTCTCCTCCCTCGCCTTAATAGCCCGCAGCTTCGGCGTCTCCAGCACATCGCCAACGATCGCATTCGAGCGCCGCGGCCCAAAGTAGCGAGAACCCAAGTTGATCAAGGTCTGCACCCGGTTACGCCCGCCGAGCAGGTACGCGATGTGCAACACGATCCAGCCGATCCAAGCCGGCACGCCCGTAAGCTTCAGCCCCGCCGGCATCTGGAGCACCGCATCGCCGCGTCCGATTGTCGCCATGGTGCCCTTGTCGTGGTAATGAAAGGTCTGCGTCTCCAGGCCGCGATGCAACCGGGCAATCTGCTTGGCAGCAAACCTTCCCATCTGGATAGCCGGCTGAGCGAGTTGCGGCAGCGGAGTGTTCACAGCGACGCTTGCATCGCCGATAGCAAAGATCCGCTCCTCACCCACAACTCGAGTGTCGTCATTTACCTCGATCCGCCCTGCCCGACCGATCGGCAGACCCCAGTTCCGTACCACGGGGTCACCTGACACCCCAGCCGCCCAGATCACAAGATCAACCGGCATAGATGAGCCGTCCTTGAAGTCGACGCGATCCGGCTCAATCTCGGTGATTGCGGTATTCAGCCGCACATCTACGCCGCGCTTGATCAACTCCTGCAATGCGTACTTCCGCAGAGAGTCGTCAAATGGCCCGAGCAGGTGGTTGGTCATCTCGACCAGCACCACATGGAGGCGCGCTGGATTGATCTCAGGATAGATCGACGGAATGGTTTCGGTCTTGAGCTCGGCCAGCTGACCTGCCATCTCAACCCCAGTTGGGCCGCCACCGACGATCACGACGGTGAATCCGTGGGTACTCATTTCCGGCTCACCAGAAATGATCTCCAAGCTGCCGAAGATCGTGTCGCGGACTCGCAGCGCCTCAGCCCGGGTGTACATCGACATCGTGTATTCGGCAGCGCCCGGAATGCCGAAGTGATTTGTCGTGATGCCGTTGCCGATGATCAAGTAGTCAAAGTCGACCCGAACGCCATCGTCACAGATCACTTGCTGTTGATCATGATCAATGTCGACAACCTCGGCAACGCGGAGGCGGACTCCCTCGTGCCGTGCCGCGAAGTAGCGCAGTGCATACGTGACATCGCCCGGATTGAGGCCTCCCGTGGCCACCTGATACAGCAGCGGCTGGAAAGTGTTGTAGGGGAACCGGTCGAGCAGCGTCACCCGGAACCCTTCCTTGGACAACTCGTCGGTTGCCGATAGACCTCCGAAGCCAGCGCCGACAACCACCACATGAGGCATCTCAGTCACATACTCATCTAATCAGTGCGCGTACCGCCTCCAACAGACCCATCCGGCAAGGCAATTGGGCGCTTGGCGTACGCCTCGACGAACCTACCGATCTCGTCCAGCGCCTGTTTGCGTGCGTGCGGCGCAGACAAGGTCAGATCGTGCAGACCCTCTGGAATTCGCACCACAGTCACATGCGGCCCAAGTCGAACCGCGCGGGCCGCGATCTGCTCCACATCGAGCACGGAGTCGACGGTACGAAGTCCCTCATGCCAACGCCGCGAAAAGTCCGTCGTCGTCGAGGCAAGCACCAAGATCGGCACACCGATGCCCAAGCCCGCCGCAACCTTCTGGTGTCCCAGCAGAATCGCCCGCAACCAGCCAGTCCGTATCGGCGGACCAGGCGTAGATTTCAGCGTCAGATCGTAATCCCACTCCCCGCCCAGACTGATATGCATCGATCGGGCATTGAAACCCAGATCTGGCAGCCGGATGACCGATGTCGGCGCCCGGCTGCCCAACCTATCGATCACCGGGCTCCCGAGCGTCCGTACGATCGCTGCGCCCTGTATGTCCAGCCACGGCGAGTTGAGGATCAAGGCCTCCAGACGATCGGCATTGTGCGCCGCCCATAGAGCCGTCACCAAGCCGCCCGTCGAGTGCCCCATGAGCAGCAGCCGATCATGGTCAACCGCAATCAGGTCGGCCGCGGCATCAAGCTCAAGGGAGTAGTCATCGAGATCGGTGATAAATCCGCGTAGTAGACCCGGCCGCAGGCTGCGCCCATAACGCCGCAGGTCAAGGGCGTAAAAGTCATAGCCGAGGTCGGTCAGGTAGTCCGCGACATGAGTCTGAAAGAAGTAGTCGTTCCAGCCGTGGACGTAGAGCGCTGCGCGCGGCCCAATCCGAGGACCAGACTTGCGGATCAGCGTTGCGACGAGTTCGACGTCGGAGGGTTCGCCAGGCGCCCGCTCGGCATCGGGCAGCACAAGGTCGGTCGTCTCGTAGCCGCCCAGGAAGTCAGGACTCCAGGTGGTCACCCACCCATAGTGCCTACTTAATGAACCTGATGTTGATCGGGTACCTGTAGAACTCGTGCTTGCTTGCCGCGATCGTCGCCAGGATGCAGAAGATCACGGCGACGATGAACACCAGCGGCCACAAGATCACGCCGATAACCACCGAGATTGTGATGATGCTGATCACATAGGCGATGCTGTACAAGATCGAGAAGTTCAGCGCCTCGGTAGTGACCTGCTTCAGCCACGCACTGCGGTCCTTGTAGACCAGGTACGCGATGAGCGGGCCGATGAAGCCGAAGAACGGGATGCTGATGTGGGAGATGATCGCCCAGGTCTTCTCATCGCTCTCCGAGACTGGCGGCAGGCCAGGCTGGCCATAAGGCTGCTGTGGGTAGCCGGGCTGACCATATTGCTGCGGCGCATAGCCTTGCTGTCCATACCCCTGCTGGTTCGGGTCACCGTACGCCTGGTAGTCCGGTTGCTGGTAGCCGCCATTGGGGTCATAACCCTGTTGCGGATAGCCCTGAGGCGTTTGCTGACCGTACGGCGACGGCGTCTGCTGACCGTACGGCGACGGCGTCTGCTGACCATAGGGCGGTGGCGTCTGCTGTCCGTACGCCGCACCTGCCGACGGATCGCCATAGCTCTGTTGTGGTACGGATCCGGGGTACGGGTCAGCTGAGCCAGCACTCGTCGGACCGGTCGACGCCGTATCAGCCGAACTTGGTGCCGTCGCGGCGGAATTCCCGCTCTCCGTGGTGGGAGGGTTCCAAACTGGCTCGCTCGGGCTTGCCGACCCGGCGCCACCCTGGACTTGGGCCTGAGATGAAGCCTGAGATGAAGACTGCCCGCCCTGCGACTGGGATTGGTCGGGCGTTTCTTGAGGGTTCTGGCTCATGCGGTCCAGGCTATTGCCAGTGTTGGCAATGAAAGGCGATTGGGGTGTTATTCCCTAGCCCGACTTCCGAAGGTGACCGTACTCCTGGTCATCGGCCGAGGAGTCGTCCTCCTCGTACTCCTCTGCAAGGTCGGCATACTGAGGCGGTACCTCGTGGTGCTCTGACCCTGACCGAAGTTCACGCTCCAACGACGAAAAGTCGGTTTCAAACGAACGGTACTTGAGTTCGCGGGCAACCTTCGTCTGCTTTGCTTTTGCACGGCCGCGCCCCATCGGGTCGACCCCCTCGCACTGTGTCCGCCTGCGGCTAACCGCGGCTCAGAATGGTTAATGTCGTGAGGGAAAGGCTACCTAATGGTCCCAAGGGTGCAAAGCGGCGGGACGCTATCCCACAACGTGTTGCCCGGACAGGCTTACCGGGTCCCGAGCTCCTGCACTCGCGGCGATCACTGATCCGCCGATCCAAGCCCTAAGCCCACGCCCGGTCAGCAGGCGTACGGCCTCGTCGACCGAATCCGGCGACAGGACGGCGACCATGCCAACACCCATGTTGAAGGTCGCCTCCATGTCAGGCTGGGAGATGTCGCCGAGTTGCTGGATGAGCCCAAAGATGGGTGACGGCTCCCATGTCGTACGGTCAATCCTGACTTCGCAAGAAGAAGGAATGACCCGGGCTAGATTGTTCGCCAGACCACCGCCGGTGATGTGGCTCATTGCGT
Organism: Propionibacteriaceae bacterium; assembly: GCA_036519615.1. Lineage (GTDB taxonomy): Bacteria > Actinomycetota > Actinomycetes > Propionibacteriales > Propionibacteriaceae > Microlunatus. The sequence continues at coordinate 517 of DATDKX010000231.1, read as the reverse complement.
GGACCTCGACGGCGTTGATCAACGCGAGGCAGTCACGGGCGTAGATCCGGGTCGGCGTCAGCAGTTCCTCGCCGAGCATGCGGCCAAGCTCGGGAACATGGCGATCCAAAGTCCAGCCCGACTTGCCGAGTAGGTGCCGCACTAGTGAGTAGCCATTGGCATGCAGACCGGACGACTCCATGGCTAGCACCACGTCGCCGGCCGCAACCCGCTCTGCGCCGAGGATCCTGTCCCGTTCCACGACACCTGTTGCGGCACCGGCGAGGTCGTACTCCTCAGGCTTTAGCAGTCCAGGATGTTCAGCGGTTTCTCCGCCGAGCAGGGCACATCCGGCCTCGGCGCAGGCCATAGCAATCCCCTGCACGATTGCCGCAATGCGTTCCGGATCGACCTTGCCGCAGGCGATGTAGTCGGTCATGAACAGCGGTTCGGCACCGCAGACCACGAGATCGTCGACCACCATGCCAACCAGGTCGAAACCGATGGTGTCGTGGCGGTCCAGCGCCTGCGCGATAGC
>DATDKX010000230.1:0-12933 GCA_036519615.1 Propionibacteriaceae bacterium | reverse complement strand
GGGAGGTACTGGAGGGCGCCTCGGTGACTGAGGTCGCCCGCCGGTTCAAGGTGTCGCGGCAAAGCGTGCACTCCTGGTTGACCCGGTATGCCGCCGGGGGTGGGTTGGGCGGTTTGGGTGATCGGTCGTCGCGGCCGCATGGGTGTCCGCACCAGATGGGCCCGGCGACCGAGGCCCGGATCGTGGAGATCAGGCGAGCGCACCCGGCCTGGGGTGCAGACCGGATCGGTTACCAGCTCGAACGGGACGGGATCATCCCGCTGCCGGGGCGGACAAGCATCTATCGGGCGCTGGTCCGCAACGGGCTGGTGAGCCCGGGGCAGCGGAAGCGTCGTCGGGCGGACTATCGGCGGTGGGAACGCGGCCGGCCGATGGAGCTGTGGCAGATGGATGTGGTCGGCGGCTTCCACCTCGCCGACGGGGTGGAGCTGAAGGCGGTGTCGGGCATCGACGACAACTCCCGGTTCGGGATCTCGGCCAAACTGGTGCGGCGGGCAACCGCCGGCCCGGTGTGTGAGGCGCTGCTGGCGGCGCTGCGGCGGCACGGAGTCCCGGATCAGATCCTCACTGACAATGGGAAAGTCTTCACCGGCAGGTTCGGCCCGGCGGGCATTTCGGCGGAGGTGTTGTTCGACCGGATCTGCGCCGAAAACGGCATCCGGCATCTGCTGACCGCACCCCGGTCGCCGACCACCACCGGGAAGGTGGAGCGGTGGCACAAGACGATGCGGGCGGAGTTCCTGACCGTCCATGACTACCAGCACGCCACCGTGGCCGAGTTGCAGGCGGCGCTGGATGCGTGGGTTGACCACTACAACACCGAACGGCCGCACCAGGCGCTCGGGATGCGGCCCCCGATCGAGAGGTTCCAGCTTGGTGCCGGGCCCGGCGTGGAGACCGTCGTCGAACCCGGTGCCGTCCCGGCCATGCCACCGGCGGCGGTGGTGGAGCCGAGCCCGCGGGTGGTGCGGCTGCCCGGGGTGCAGCGATGGGTCGACCAGCACGGTCTGATCTCCTTAGGCGGGTTCCGCTACCGGGTGCCGATCGTGCTGGCCGGGGAGCCGGTCGAGGCCGTGGCCGCGGATCATCTGGTGCGGATCTTCCACCGTGAGGTGCTGGTCGCCGAACACGTCCAACGCCGCAAACCCGACACCGGCCAGCAGCGCGAGGTCCGGCTGCGGCAGGGCAGCCGCCGGCCGCGGCGCGCCACCGACGCGATGGCCGTGACTCGGGTGGTGGACTCCTCCGGGTATGTGTCGTTTGCGGGCACCAACTACCGAGTCGGAAACGCGTGGCGGCGTCGCAGCGTAGAAGTCTCGATCGTCGCCGGCTCGGTGCAGCTGGCCTGCGATGGCCAGATCGTGCGCATGCACCCGATCCGACACGACCGGGTCAAAGAACACGGCGCGTTCGCCACCCCGAACGGGCGGCCCCGCCAGCCCTATGATGCGCCGGCCGGGGCCGCCGTCAAGGCCAAGCCGCTGCGCGGTCGGCCTGCCGGCCGAGCCCTGACCCCGACCCCTTAATCCGGCGCTCTGAGCAGCGGCGCGGAACCACCCACCGGACGAGACGACCAAGATGATCATGTCAAGCAGGTACCGGAACTCAACTGTCAAGCGGGTACCGGAACTTGACATCGGAAGCAACAGACGGTGCAACTGACGAAGGCCTATGACAGCGGGTCTTGGGCTTTCTGACGGAGGCGCTCGTAGGGTGTTTGGCCTTCGAAAGCGCCGTGAGGGCTGCATCGCCGCGAATGCCGCGGAAACGGCCTGTGCACGGCCTCATTTGGGGCTTTGTGCGGTGAAATGAGCAGCCGAGCCCAACGAGGCTCACTTTGCGAAGTCGGGTGCATGTTCGGGTAGCAGGCCGATCCCCACGAAGTAGCCAGGAATCGCCTGTAAAACTGGAAAACGTTGCATAAGCCTGAGCACGGCGGCGGCAGTCGTCGGCCTCGGCTCGACTTCGTCCTCTGCAATGCTGGCCTGTATAACGACGCGGTGCGCGAGTCGCTGAATTGCCTGCGTGAGGACTGTCGGTAACCAGCGTCGTCGCTGAACCTTGCGGAGACTTCCAGTCGATACCCGCCCAGCGAGCAGCGGTTCGGCAAGAATCCGGCCGGCCGCCACCGCGTCCTGGACAGCGAGATTGATTCCGACCCCTAATACGGGTGACATCGCATGAGCAGCGTCGCCGATGCAAAACAGGCCATCCCTATACCACCGGCGGAGCCGGCTGAGCATCACGTCCAGCAACCCTATGTCGTCGCATGATTCCAGCAGCTCAATTCGATCCCCCAACCACGGTAGGCCGTCGTGCAGCCGCTGGCGGAACAGCTCGATACCCCAGCTCCCGGAGCGCATCAATCGAACCCTTCTTGATCACGACGGCAATCTGGAAGTACTCCCCTCGATCAATCGCGCCCATCAAACTTGACCGTGACAGTCGGCCAACGAGGCCCTCCGGATCGGTAGCCAGCCGCGGCAGCCTGAACCACAGCACATCCATCGGAACACCAAACTTCCGCGACCGCAGCCCGGCCCGCTCAGCTACAACAGAAGATCGGCCGTCGCATCCGACGACAAGATCAGCTTCCAGCAATTGCGTCTGGCCGTCCTGGACATAGCTCACGCCACTGACCCTCTGTCCGTCCCAAAGCAGATCGGTGATCTCAGCGTTCATGATCAGCTCATAGCTCGGCTCCCGACGACTCGCATCGGCGACCACATTAAGGAAATCAGACTGCGGGACGAGGCCGATGTGTTGATGACGGCCGGGCAGCCGCGTTAGATCGCCGAACGAATATGTGCCGGAATCGAATTGGACATAGGCTTTTTCAATCCAGCGAGGGGGAATAGCGGCGAATTGCTCCCCCAGTCCCAGCTCGTCCAGCAAAGTCAGCGTAGAGGCGTGAACGGTGTCGCCTCGAAAGTCGCGCAGAAAATCGCGGTGCTTCTCGAGCACCGTCGTCGGCACCCCCGCCCGGGCCAGAATGAGGCCGAGCACTAACCCGGCCGGTCCGCCTCCCACAACACAGCAGCCCGTCTTAGTCGCGGAAGTCGCCATGTGACGAATTATCCGCGCGTCGATCTAGACCAGCGCTGGCGGCAGTGCGCCTTCGTTCTCTAGCAACAAGCGCTTAGTCTCCAGATGCCGGCCGGACTCGCCGCCGGAATATCCACCGAGTCCCTTGCTGGCGACCACGCCGTGGCACGGCATGATGATCGGCACTGGGGTGGCCGCCATGACCTCCCCGATCGCCCGCGCCGGCACTCCAGTTCCACTCAGCGCGGCGAGTTCCCCGTAGGTGATCGTCTTTCCGTAACCGACTGTCCTCAGCGCCTGGAGGACCGTCTCGCTAACTGGTTCGATGGGAGGTAGGTCGGGTCGAGAGGCAAGGTGAACTCTCGACGCTGCCCGGCGAAGCATTGGCGCAACTGCCCAGTGCCATTTGCACCACTTCGTCCGGTTCGATTGATGCACCTCGCGGTTGCGGCCCCCAGCCAACCTCACGAACGCCGTCGGCACAAGATGCCTGAACCCGATGCGTAGGTCAGAGCTATCAAACTCTGGCGGCAGAAAAACTATCAAAGACTGGGCGCGCAATCGGCCGCGCAAGGGCGCACCATGATCATTTGTCCGCGAGATACTCGGAATTGCTACCCTGACCTCTTCCTTGCCATCGACGGTCGGTACTCGTGAGCACCTGTCCTGCAGCGGGCAGACAGTCCTCCGCCGTACGTGGCGGAGCGTCTGTACCTGAAGCGGTTGGTAAGCAGTTTGGTAAGCGGTGCTTGCCCTTCTCGTTGCGAAGGTTGCGACCGCTCAACTGGCTGCCGATGCTACGCACTACCACTTGTAGGGCCGGCCAGACCTTGGCAGGTGATCGAGAGCCTCAACCAACTTGTCCAGCTCTATCTTCTCTGGCCAGTCGGCCACGTCAACGCTCCTCCCGGCATTACTTGCCAAGCCAATGGCGTGCCCGTTGATCAGGTCGAGGGCGTGCTGCCGTCCATTCGTTAAGTACTGCGTGGTCTCACGCCGTGCCGCACGCCAGTGTGGATACTCCTCATCCATCCAGCGGCGGTGCTCCTCCTCCGTCGATGAACCGGAGGGCGGCATCTCGTTTGCGTATGGGCGGAGCCTCGTGTAAGTCAGGACTGTGGCCGACGCTGCGGAGCTCGAAGGCCTCTTGGCTCGGCAAGCACGCCGCCAACGCGTCCCTGATCACTGCCTTAGTCCAATGGGTGGGGTGAATCATCATTCGAGCCAGTGAGAGCCCGGCGTAACACGAATCGATGACGAGCCGAAGATGCCGGGTATTCCCGTTCTGACCAGCGCGCCCAGCGGTACACCATTCCATCAGTTGATCAGCTGACAGTGGCCCGTCTTCGAGAGCAAGGTCGCCGTCAGGGTAGCCATGTCCAGAAAAGACAAAATTCAGTGATCCGCCCTTGGAGTCATCGGAATGGAAATCTAGATGATCAACGGCTTCGGCGATGGCGTCCGCAACCTCGGGGTGAGTGGCCTCTTGTAGTAGCACGTGGAAGTCAATCTCATTCTTGAAGCCGGCTTCTTCCCCGTCTCCGAAGTGGTTCCCCCATGCGTGGACATCGGCGACTGCAAAAGCCAACCGAGTCTGAGCTTTGGAAACGAACTTACCGCGCGGGCCTTCCCCCTCCGCCGCTTCGGCCGATCCGCCCGAGCAGGCCACGAGAACATACGTCTGATACCGATAGTCAGGACTAGGCATCCGCTAAGGCTGTGCCTCCTCCGCTCGTGCGTAGTTGATCTCCCGAATATGCGGCCGACGACGGGATTCGAACCGCGCTACCGCCTTGAGAGAGAAGGCCAAGGTCTGCCACCGGGGCGCGTGCGTATCTGAGGCGTGTTCCCTGGTCAACGCATAACCAATCTGCACCTGTACATCCTCAACCACGCCTGCTATCCGACCGGCGCCCGACCCGACGTTCCACAAGCCCTCCAGCTTTACGCGCGCCTTCCGTCAGACCCGGCCAGTGTGCAAGATCACCATGATGTTGGCCCGGATGCGAACCGGCACCCGGTGTCAAGGCTCAGTACCTTGGAAGGTGATGAGGGCGCCTGCTTGAGACGCCGCAACTCGCCTGGCTAGGTGGTCGCAAGGATGGACAAGAAGGAAGTAAGGCTGACGATTCTCGCTTCGGCCATCCTGGTTGGCGTGCCGCTGATCGCCAACGCGATCCACGACGTCCTTTCTGGTCGTTGGGATGAGCACCTCGGCCGTCGACGTCCGTCATCTCCCGCCGACGAAGGCGAGGCGGCGCCCCACCTGAGAGGAAGGCCGGTCGAACAGCTGGCCGCCGATCTACGCCGGCTGCGGTTGGCGGTGGCGACCGACCAGCGGCGTTCGGCGACTCATCAACTGGCGAACCGGGTCGCATACGACCAGCTGTTAATGCAGGCCTGCCAGATGTTGAACGTCTCACACGAGCTTACGAATAACACGGCCGGCCCGCAGCGCGACATCGAACGGATACGGGTTGAGGCCGAGCTGGAACGAGCCGGCATCGTGCTCTCCCTCGCCGGCCGATCCGGCTGATCTGGGGGCTACTCCCGACCCTGCCGTCGATGCGCTCGTATAGGGTCGGCGCCCCGTTGTGCCCTGGCCGTACTCCCTCGATCATGTGCACCATCAGGTCAGGAAAGTCCTGACCAGCCGCCTCCGCTGTGTCAACCGATCACTGTGGTGGAGACTCAATTGTCCTTCGGGCGATATGTCTCCACAGCCCACAACAGCATCAGGGCCGCGTGCTGCCGGGAGCATGACACAGGGTTTAGGAATCTGCCCGGTGTTTCCGCCCTGCAGCGCGATGCTGCCGATTCACGCTCAGATCGGCCCTTGACAACTCGCGATGCATGCCGCCGCTGAGCACCGTTCTTCTACCCGTGCGGCCCCGGTGTGGCCTGGCAGACCGGCTCGCACGGCGGAGTTCGATCTCTAACCTTTGAGCCGTGCGAGCTCCAGCCACGGCGCTTCGGTGAACACCCTGGAGCAGCTAACGGCGTGTCGGAGCGAGTGCTGCAAGTCATCCCTCTGGCGAATCGGACAGTCAAACCCACGGGCTGTCCTATCCTCTCGCCCCCGCGTGAGCCCGGCAGGCCAGCCTGATCAGAGCCAACCTCGCCGCCGGAACAGCAACACCAAGACGACGCCGACTATGAGCATCACCACGAGCACCGCCGGATAACCCCATCGCCAGCCGAGCTCCGGCATATGGGTGAAGTTCATCCCGTACAGACCGACGATCACCGTCCAGGCAATGCCAATCGACCCCCAGGCAGTCACCTTGCGTACGAAGCGATTGAGCTCGGTGGACACGCGCGTTTGAAACAGGTCGATCATTTCCTGCAGGTACTCGCGCTCAAGATCAGCCGTGTGTTGCAGGTGACGAAAGCCCTGTTGCGAGTTTCGCACCCGGCGCAGATCCGTCTGCATCAATCCTTCCTGCAGGTCCATGGTCTCGATCAAGTTCGCGAACGACTCTGCGGCCTGGGCGGCACTGGTACGGATCGCTTCCAGGTCGTGGCGGAGATCGAACAGGTCTTGCAACAACCCTTCGGCTTTCACCGGATCCTTTTGCGACACGTCACGTTCCAGCTGCGCGATACGAGCCGAAGACTCCGCAATCAGATCCTCGTGCGTCCGCATCTCTTCGGCCCGAATCGCGGCGACCAGCTCGAACGAACTGGCCGGACGAAACTGCCCACTGTCGAGCCGGTGACGCACAGCAGCGAGCTCACCTCGCGCGATCTCCGATGTCAACGACGAACTCGTCGGGCCGAGCACGGTGATCAAGGCTTTTGGGGTCAGAAAGAGTTTCAACGGCACGAAATACAGGCGTCCATCGGAGCCGCGGGCGAGTCCATTGATCGCGCTGAAATGGTAGTCGGCGTAAAAGCGCATCTTCGGCACCGGAGACCGGTTGTCGCACTCCTGGATGTCGCTCGGCCTGACATCAATCAACTCACCAAGCAGCTCCATGCTGTCCTCATCTGTGTGGTCGAAGTCCAGCCACAGCGTGCCGCCATCCCGAGCGGCGGCATCACGTATCTCCGTCATCGACAACGATGCCGCGCCCGCCGGCGAGATCAGCCGTGCCTCCATAGGAACATCCTGACTGCGACGAGCAGCGATGTCGCCTAATCGGCGCTAGTAACATGCATCGGCAGCCTAAGGCTCAGGCGCAACCCCATCTCGAGCAGCTCAACCCCTCACAAGAGTGGAGCTTAGGGGACTCGAACCCCTGACCTCTTCCATGCCATCGACAGGCGGCCTGTGTGGTGGAGCGGCCCTGAGGCTGGCGAGTGGTCACCCGCGTCCTCCGTTGACCGCGACTGTGCGAGCGCATTGGTAAGCAGTTTGGTAATCAGCGTCGTCGAAGCTGACCTTCTCGTTGCGAACGCAGGGCAGGAGGTCCATCCCGTCGTTACAGCGGTTGCAGCCAACGCTGTCCGTGACTGAATCAGCCAGCGCCTCCACTCTGGGGGTGCAGATGGGGGCACGTCACAGGTCGCCATCGTCAGCTTGGGGAGGACGTGCCAAGCGAGGCTCGCCGTAACGCAGAGTAACGCCCGCCGGCGCAGCTTCCGCGCACCCGGCCTGGCGAAGGGGACTCAGCCGGGGATCGAGTAGCGGGAATCGAACACTCCGTGCGGGTCGTAGCGGTGATTGATCTCCCGTAGGCGGTCCCAGTTGCCGCCGTAGTAGTCGCGAACCGGTCTATTCGGCTCCAGATAGTTGATGTAGCCGCCGACCGACGTGCTGCCGATCGCCCGGTGGCAGCCGCTCAGCCAGTCCACGGCCTGCCTGAGGTTGCCCTTCCCGGTGGAGCCGAGACCGACGTACCACTGGATGTCGGCAAGCGCGTCCCGCCAGGGGAAGGTGGTGGAATCCGTGGCCGGGCGGCCGGCGACGCCGCCCAGCGGGTCGAAGATCGCGGCCACGCTGCCCGAACCCCACCACCGGCCGACCGCCGCCACGATCGCCGTGGCGACGGACCGGGTGATCGAGTGCCCGACCACGTCGGAGCCGGCGTACCAGGACTGTCGGAGGGTGCTGTTGGCGCCGGCGAACCACCTGACCGAGCCGGCATGGGTTTCCGACCAGGTCCTGCGGGAGGTCGGTTGCCGGCCGACGGCGTCGACCAGGGCGTCAATCTCGTCGTCGGCCGGGCCGCCCCAGCGGATGCCGGTGACGCCCGGCGTCACCGCGCCGCCGGAGGAGTCCAGGTGCAGGTCGGCCCAGGATCGTGTGGGCATTGCGGCCAGCCGGTGTTGCCAGCCGATCTGCCAACGGCTCTTCCTTGGCGTCGAGCGCGGCTGACCAGAAGGCCACGCCCAGGTCCAGGCAGTCGACGTCGACGTCGAAGTGGCAGAGGCGGCTGCGGTGGCTCATCGGGCAGGCTTCCCCTCAATGAGGTCTTGGACGATCTGCTGGGCTGCTCCTGGGTCCGCACTAGCAATCCAACCTCAGACCACGTCGCCGTCGTAGCTCCTCGACCCAGCGTCCCCAGGCGTGGTCGCCGTGGGAGTGCAGCGCGAGGTACAGCGTGCCTTCGGAGCGGACAGCCTGATCGATGGATCGATACCAGCCAACCAGGGCTTCGTTGTCCCACAGACAAGGCTCGCCCTGCCAGCGATAGCTGCCCTCAGCGACCCGGGTCGCCCGATCGGCCATCAGCTAGAGGACTTCGCCGTGCTGTCTGGCCTGGGAACGGCCGCCGATACGGCCGACCTGGAGCGCCTCAACAGGGGTCGGGGTGCACATGGGTGCACACGCCGGGTACCGCGAACGAGATTTCCGTGTGGAGCTTGTGCGCCTCTGTTCAAACCGGGAGGCGGAGGCCGGGCGGCTGCGTCTCGTGCGGAGTGTGACTGGAACACCTCGACCAGCCGAAGGATCGAAGAAGCCTCATCAGCGCCATCGCCGCCTCAGCATGACAGAAGTCTCGGAGTTGATCAAGGAGTATGAAAAGCACGTGCCGGTCAAGGATCTGGCCAAACAGTTCGGCATGCACCGCCTGACTGTCCGGCCATACTCCGACGCCATGGGGTGGAGCTGCGCCAATCCGGTCTGGCACCAGAGGACATCCCTATGGCCGCTCAGCTGTACGAAAAGGGCTGCTCGTTGGCGCAGTTGGGCGCGAGGTACTGCGTTTCCACGACGGTATGGCGGGCACTGCGAGCGCGGGCGTGCCGATGCGCTCGCCATCAGAGCGCCCAAGCCGGTAGTCATCGGCTTTGGTCAGGACCTCCAATGCCCCACCCGCATTGGCAGGTCTGATTGGCGACGCCTTCTGCTGCGCGAGCCCGAGCGGCTCGATCACCTGCGTGAGCTGCGCGACGTCGGCCTTCGCGAGCGCGCGTGTGCCGGGCCAGCGCGCGAACAGCACCTTCGTCACGTCGTTGACCGCGGCATCCCGGGACCCGCCCGCCAGCACAGCGGCCACCAGCAGCTGCTCCGGAGTCTTCCAGTCGAGCTCGTAGCGCGCCTGTGGGTGCTGCACCCTCAGCCGACTGGCCGTCTAGCGCGCAATCGTCGCCGCATCCATCGCGTCGCACACTACACTCGCGCGCATGCCCCCCGAGGGAAACCTCATTCGCCCGGCGTCGCGCCCGCCGGAAGAGCTCTTGCGCTCGCTCGGCCGCCAGGAAGACGTCGACGAGGTGCGCACGCGCTTCGGCGCGTTCCTCTCCGAGAAGGTCAGCCCCGGCGCGTTCGAGCGGGATCGCGGCGGCGCTCCGTTCTCGCGCGAGCTGCTGCACGAGGCCGGCCGGCTCGGCCTGTTCGGCTTCACCGTGCCCGCCGAGGTCGGCGGCCAGGGCCGCAATTGGCGCGACTGGGGCCTGGTGCTGCACGAGCTCTGCTACCAGTGCACCGACACCGCCTTCCCCATGCTGCTGGCGTACTGCGGCACGGTCACCAAGCTGCTCTGGGAGACGAAGCGCGCCGACCTCATCGACCGCTACGTGCGGCCGATGGCGAGCGGCGAGTGCTTCGGCGGCTTCGCCTGGAGCGAGGGCAACGACCCCTTCTCGTTCACCACCACGCTGAAGCGAGATGGAGCCGGCTGGGTGCTCGACGGTCGCAAGTGCCCCATCGCCGACGGGCAGATCGCCGACGTGGTGATGACCTTCGCGAAGAACGCAGAGACGGGCGACGTCACCACCGTGCTCGTCGAGCGCGAAGATCGCGGCGTCGAGATCGCTCCACACAACGCGATGGGCCTGCGCTCGGCGGGGCTGGCGAGCTGGGCGTTCAGCAGCGTGCGGCTCGGCCCCGAGCGCGTGCTCGTGCAGGCCGACGGCCTCAGCTACGCGCAGCGCTTCTTGAACGAGCGGCGGCTCGAGATGTGCTGCTGGGCGCTGGGGCGCATGCGCTCTCTGTTCGAGGCCGTCACCATGGACCTCTCGACGCGCATCCGCTTCCGGCTGCCGCTCATCGAGATGCAGACGATTCAGGCCGCGGTCGGCAAGATGTACGTCGGCCTCGAGACCTCGCGCATCGTCATCGCGCACGCGCTCGAGCGCATCGAGCGCGACGAGTACGACTGGCTGTGGGATCCACCGCTCGTGGTCTTGAAGGCGCACGTCATCGAGCAGGCGCTGCAGCTGTGCCGCACGATTCAAGACGTCGCCGGCGGCTACGCGGTCTTCGAGCAGGCGCCGTACGAGCGGCACATCCGCGACCTGATGTGCCTCAACCCCATTGCCGGCACGTTGATGACGCTGGCGGTCGACCTGGGCGGCCTCGCCGCCGCCGAAGTGCAACGCAAAGCGAAGAAGAGGAGCCCCCCATCGTGAAATTCGTCCTCTCCGGCAACCTCCTGCGGTTCTCCAGCTTCGGGCGCGAGGTGAGCATCGACGCGCCGACGCTCAGCGACGGCCTGAGCCGCCTCTGCCAGCAGTGCCCGTCGCTCAAGCCCGTGCTCCTCGACGGCGACGGCAAGTTCCGGCAGATCCACCGGCTGTTCGTGAACGGCGACCAGGTGATGGTCGACGAGCTCGGCGCTCCGCGCGGCGCGGGGGACGAGGTGCAGATCGTCACCGCCATCGCCGGAGGTTGACGCGATGCCGCGCGCGCACACCTTCGAGCTGACCACGGACACCAGCCACTTCACGCCGCTGCAGCTGCAGCTGCGCAACCTGCTGTCGACGGGGTTCAACGCGCTCTCGCAGTGGCTGCGCGCGAACTGGGTCAGCTTCCCCGACCTCATCTCGAAGCACCGCTTCTCGGTCGTCATCCTCGGCACGAGCGTCGAGTGGCGCGCGCCGCTGAAGTTCTTCGACGGGCCGACGCTCACGCTCACCAGCACGCTGAAGATTCAGCGCAAGGGCGCGCGCGCGCAGCTCGACACCGAGGTGAAGGGCGCGACGGGGGTCGCCGCGCGCGTGGGTATTCTCTTGTGCCCGGTCGAGGTGGTGGAGCTCGAGGGCCTCTCGGCGACGCCCACCCGCGTGCCCGAGCGCCTCGCCTCGCTGCTGCAACCCGACGAGCTCGAGCTCGACGTGACGCCGCGCCGCGTGGTGCCCGACGTGCGCGCCGCGCTGGAGAAGTCGGGGAAGATGATCGGCGAGCACAAGAGCGCGTTCACCGTGCACCGCCACCACTGCGAGGTGGCCGACCAGTGGGCGTTCTTCGAGGTCGCGGGGCTCGTCGGCGCGAGCCGCGAAGCGATGGCGCTCGAGGGCGTCGCGAAGCAGCCGGCGCTGCAGGCCGCGCTCGGCACGCCGCTGCAGCGCTTCGACATGGAGCTCAGCCGGCCGTATTACTGGTTCCAGCCCGGCACGGTCGCTTCGACCGCGTGGGTGCTCGACGGGCGGCTCGTCGTCGTGCACCGGCTGCTCTCACCGGTGCCCGGCGGCGAAGAGCACGGCGTGGCCGTCGAGCGCTTCTGAGCACCTTCAGCGGATCTGCTCGAGCTCGGCGACGCGCTCGATCGCGACCACCGGCCTGCGCACTCCGGCGAGCGCGGCGTCGAGGCCGCGCGCCGCGAGCCGCGCCACGTGCGCGATGCGGCGAGGCTTCCACACCAAGCGGGAGGCCTTGGCCTGGTACGGGCGAGAGCATGCTGCTCTGGCCGGAGAGTCGACCCTCGCGCCGGCGGGCGACGCTCCGTAGCCTGCTCCCTGTCTGGCGGGACGGGGGCAACACTTGGTCTCGGCCAAGACGTACGTGGCGGACGCTGCGCTCCCCCGGCTACTCCGACCGCGCCAGCCGCGCTCAAGCGGGGGTGACCGATCGGGAGGTGTTAAGAGCGTTCGTCGCCTTGACGCGTCGTAGGCAGCGTCCTCCGTGCGAGCGCTCCCGTGACTCATTGTCGGCTTTTTTGCATGGGCGGTGCGTGAACGCATGATCGCGGCCAACCCGGTTGGTCCCAAGCGGGTGCCGAAGTCCCCGGCCCGCGAACGGAGATGTTGCCGCTCTCCGAGCCCGAGTTGGAGGAGGTCTGCGCCCATGCCGTCGAACGTGATCAACGGTTGGCGGACCTCTGCTCATCGACGGCTGGACCGGGCTGCGCTGGTTCGAGCTCCGCGAGGGTGGTCCCGCTGCAGGGCCGCTCGTCGCATCGATCGACTGCCGCCGCCAACCTGCCTAGACCTCATTGACTTGTTCGGGCGATCGACTCCAGTGACCTAGGCCAACCGTCCGCTCACTTCAGCCAGAGCGGATCCGCCAGTGATGACCCGTCACATAACCGACTGGACCGACGTACCCCCACTCGATTTCAGAATCTAATGTGCTACACAGACCCGTGAATACCCGACCACAGGGCATGCTGCGGCAGCGTCGGGTGCGCAAACTCGACGCTGATCAGAGGAACGATGTTTAGGCGGCCGGGTCGATGATCACCGTGTGGCCGAGGCGTTCGAGCTGGGCTACGAGCCGTT
>DATDKX010000229.1:0-2788 GCA_036519615.1 Propionibacteriaceae bacterium | reverse complement strand
TCCTCCGTCATCCAGTCAAGATCGGTAATGGACCGTCGATACGCCTCGATCAGGTTGCCGACCAACTGGTCCATCCGCTCCTTGGCCGTCGGAGAGAAATGGCGCTCGACATAGATCTTGCCGACAGCCTCACCGACCGAGTTCTCCACCAAGGCAACGCCTCTTTTCCAGCGCTCGCGCAGCTCGGGCGTACCCGACAACACGGTCCCGTAGAAATGGAAGTTCTCATTGACAAAGGCGCTCGACAAATAGGGCGATAGTGAGTTGATCACTCTCCAGCGTGCCCACGCCCGCCATGCGGGCAGCCGATCATCGGTGAGCAACGCCGACACGTCGGCAAAAAACGATGGCTGCATCGCCACCAGCTCACCCATCTTGGACTCAGCAATGTCTCCACCGGCCAGGAACTCCCGCCAATGCAGACCGGGGCAGCTGGCTGTGAACTCATCAAGGCTCATCAGGTTGTACATCAGCCTGAGATCTCGACACTTCACTTTGTCCCAGTGGGTCGCAGCGATCTCTGTTTCAAGATCAAATACTTGCTGCGCCTGAGCTTCGGCGTCGTCGATGCCAGCAAGCGCGAAGGACGCCGCTACGTGCGCCAGATATTGGATGCGGATCTCGGCGTACTCGTCGAGCCGGTAGTACTCCTCATCGGGCAGGCCCAACCCGCCCTGGCCGGCAAACATCACATACCGGTTGGGATCCCCAGGGTCCGGCTCCGCCTGCAGTCCCACTAACCCGGCCACCGCCTGGCGCGCAAACCCACCCACTAGCCGCGTCAGGTCCGGCACCGTCTCTACGGCATCGACGGAGGCCAGCAATGGCAAGATCGGCACGGACCCTGCCTTTTCCGCGGCCTCCTCATCCATGAAGCTGGCGTACAAGTCGGCGATACGGGCCTCATCCGATCCAGGCTCCCCGCCGTCCAGGGTAGTGATGATGTCGCGGACCGCTGCTTCGGCCTTGTCGCGCAGGTCCATGAATGCACCGGTCAGGGGCTTGTCGGCCGGGATCTCCGTGGTATTAAGCCAGGATCCATTCACATGTCGGAAAAGATCATCCTGAATGCGGATGCTCTCATCGAAGGTGGAGAAGTCGATAGCAGGTCTCCGAGCAGGAGAGGTCTCAGTCACTCGGCAAATGCTACCGACCGGTAGCGTGTACTTTCTGAGCTACTCGCGCATCGATAGTTACGACCATTTGACCTTCAGCGGCTTGCTCGTCACCTTGACGACGGCGATCGATCTTCCGGTGAGGTTTCCAGAGCAGTTGCCTGATCTGCCCTGATACGTGCAACTCCCCGACAGCTTCAGATTGATCGGCACCTCGATCCGAGCTTGATTCCCGCTTAGGGTCACTGCAGGTTTCCGGAAAGGATCACCGACAGCTTGCCGCCAAGTGATGGTGCTCTTGTTGTAGTGATACTTCGAGGTGAACTTCTGCGGGCAATTGCTTGGGCTGAGTGAGTGCTGCTGGAGGCACTTGTTGAAGCTTCGCTTCGTCGCCGAGATGACCGCCTTCTTGCCGGCCTTGGTCAGCTGGCTTTCGATCTGGTAAGTGTCCGCCTCAACATAGGGGCTCTTCACCAGCACGACGTTTTGCGACCCGTAGCCGACGTATGGCAACCCGGTGGTAAAGGCGTACGAGCCGGGCAAGACTGCAATCGACTCGTCCGAAACTTTCACCCCGTTGATCTTGACCGGAAGCGACCCATCCACAATGCCGGAGATATCGAGGTCCTTGACGGCACGGCTGATCTTCCAGATATCGCCGATCTTGACCACGTCGAACGACTCACTGACGTTGGAGCTGCCGAGCGTGTAGCTGGCCGACACCGATTTCGCATTCTGATCCTCGACAACCGGTACGTCGATCCTTGACAGCGGCGCACGCTGCTGGGATGCAGCAAGCACCTCATTAGTCAGCAGGGGGCCCGTGGGCGCTGGATCGGCGGCGTAGGAAAGAGCAGCGGTGGCGTCCCCGGACGCGAGGGCTTGCAGGTACGCCGTCACCGCGTCGGACGGACGGGACGCCTGCTGCGGCGCACCGCTTTGCGATGAATTTGTCCGCTGGCCTCCGGTGCCCTGGCCCCCCTGCGGATTGGCGGCCGGCCGGTCGCTAGTGGCGACGACCACCGCAATAACGGCAATCAGGATCACCGCCAGAGCGGCAGCCCCGATAATGATCAAGATCTTGCTCGTACTCTTCGGTGGCGGGGCTGGCTCCCTGGGTCCTGCGCCGTACTGGCCCCCAGATCCCTCGTAAGGGCCAGGCTGCGGACCGCCGGGCCATCCGGCTTGCTGTTGGTCGGGAGCCAAAGGTCCAAAGGCGTAGCCGGAAGCGGTATCCGGGCTACCAGCCGCAGGCTGCTGAGGATACGCACGACCGGTCTGCTGCGGATATCCGTATGGGGACGCCTGCTGTCCAGGAATTGGCATTTGTCCTCGCCTCGACGGCTGAGGGTTCCCGTACGGGTTGTTCGAGCTCATGGGGTCGTCTCCTGACCGATCGTCTCAATGCAGCGAACTTTAGTCAGCGAGCCGGTCAGCTGCGCGGCCCACGGCAAACTGAGGTCTTTGATTGCCTTAGAGCGTCAGCGGCGGCAACCTACCGGACGGTCCAGGTGTCGCCACCGTTGATGACAGCCTGGAGGGCGTCGTCATCATTGCCCAGGCTGGCCGCAAGAGCGACCTGCTGGCGGGCCTGGTCGTCGTAGGTCGGCGCCTCGACGTCACGGAAGATGCCAATCGGTGCGCGATGCAACACGCCTGCATCGGTGAGCCGG
>DATDKX010000228.1:0-9488 GCA_036519615.1 Propionibacteriaceae bacterium | reverse complement strand
GCGGTCAGCCAGTTGACGACAGCTGTTGAGCAATCCGGCGGTGCGGTCACTGCGCTAGATGTCACGGCCTCCGGACAGGAACGGCTGCGGATCGACGTGACGTGTGCCGCACGTGACACCGAGCACGCTGAGCGGCTGGTCGAAGCGATGCGCAGTGTGCCGGGCGTTGTGATCGATAAGGTCAGTGATCGCACGTTCTTGATGCATCTGGGCGGCAAGATCGCGATGACCTGCAAGCACCCAATCCGCAACCGAGACGATCTGTCCATGCTTTACACCCCTGGCGTGGCGCGTGTCTCGTTGGCGATCGCAAGAAACAAGGAGGACGCTCGGCGGCTGACCAGTAAGCGGAACAGTATTGCGGTCGTCACAGACGGGTCCGCCGTACTCGGCTTAGGCAATCTTGGCCCCGAAGCCGCCCTGCCGGTCATGGAAGGAAAGGCGGCGCTGTTCAAGCGCTTCGGCGACATCGATGCCTGGCCCTTGTGCCTGGACACCCAAGACGTCGACGAGATCGTCAAAGTGGTGCACGCGGTGGCGCCGGGCTTTGCCGGGATCAACCTTGAGGACATTTCAGCGCCACGCTGCTTCGAGGTTGAGCGCCGACTGCGTCAGCAGCTGGACATTCCGGTCTTTCATGATGATCAGCACGGCACCGCGATCGTGGTGTTGGCTGCGCTTTATAACGCACTGCGGGTGGTTAACAAGCAGATTGGTGACGTACGGATCGTCATGTCAGGTGCGGGAGCGGCGGGCACCGCTGTCATCAAGCTGCTACTTGCCGCAGGTGCTCGAGATGTCGTGGTGGCCGACATCGCAGGCGTAGTGCACCGTGGTCGTGCCGACCTGATCGGGGAGCTCGAATGGCTGGCACAAAACACCAATCAGCTCGGGTTCACCGGCTCGGTCAATGAGGCCGTGGTCGGCGCTGATGTCTTCATTGGGCTCTCGGTGGCTGGGGTGCTGTCTGGTTCCGACGTGGCTGCGATGGCGGAACGATCGATCGTGTTCGCCCTGGCTAATCCTGTGCCGGAGGTGGATCCGGCCGAGGCGTTCCGGTACGCGGCGGTGGTGGCCACAGGCCGTTCGGATTTCCCGAATCAGATCAACAACGTGCTCGCGTTCCCTGGGGTGTTTCGTGGCCTGCTCGATGCCCATTGCGCCCATGTCACCTCGACTATGCTGCTGGCTGCTGCCCAGGCGCTTGCCGGCGTCGTCAAAGACGACGAGCTCAATGCCGCTTACATCATGCCGAGCGTGTTCCACGCCGACGTACACCGCGCGGTGGCGACCGCAGTACGCCAAGCGGCTGGGGGACCAACCGAATTGCCCACCGACACCGAAGTTTTCCTCTAACACATGTCGCATTCAGCCTTGCCGGAACATTCGGACGCTCCAGCACCTCGTGGCTGGCACCTCGCCGCGCTTGGAGCCGTTTTCGCGGTGCTGCTGCAGCTGTGGGGGCTCTATCGCGTGGCCGGTCCGCCTCAGCCGCCTTGGTTCCCGTTCGCGGACAAAGTCGAGCATGCTGTCGGGTTCGCACTGCCAGTGCTATTGATCTTGTTAGCGATCGCGTTACGCGGCCGCGTGAGTTGGCAATGGCCGAATATGCGTACCGACGTCCTCTTCGTCGTCGCAATCTTTGCGGCGCATGGCGTCGTGAGCGAGCTGGTCCAGCACCAGTGGTACCGCTACCGGACCGGTGATCCGCTTGACGTGCTGGCGGATTGGGTCGGCATCGCGGTCGGCATCCTGCTCATTCGGCTGATCTTGCTCCGCCGCTCTCGTGCCGTGGAAAGCCTCGCCACGTTACGATCGAGCCGACGATGAGACGTGACCCCGTTGCCGGCGATCTACTGGTGGCGAGCATCATGCTTGCCGACGGAGTCTTCAACCAGACTGTGGTATTGATCTTGGACGCCGATGAGGACGGTGCCCTTGGGGTGATCTTGAACGAGATTTCCCAGACGCCCCTGGACGCGGTGCTACCGGATTGGGTGGGCACGGTGTCGGAGCCGCGGATGCTCTATCACGGCGGCCCTGTCTCACCCAACGGCGCCATCTGTCTGGCCAGTGTCGCGGCCGATGGTGAAGAACCACCAGGTTGGCGGCCACTCTTCGAGAATGTCGGCCTACTGCACTTGGACACGCCTATCGAGATCGTCGCTGGTGCGTACCGCGACCTTCGGATCTTTGCCGGATACGCCGGCTGGGCCGCAGGCCAGTTGCAGTCGGAGATCGCCGAAGGCATGTGGCATCTGGCGCCAGCAGACTACAGCGATGTCTTCGGGCGTCGACCGCTGCAGCTATGGCGAACGGTATTGCGTCGGCAGAAGAGCGAGATTGCGTTCTTCTCGACGTGGGTGGAGAATCCCGAGCTCAACTGAGAGCAGACGCAAGGCGTTCACGTCACCGTGAGCCAGACCCTCGCAGTCGCAGACTCCGTACGGTGAGGACTGCCGTGCGGCCAAGAACCTCAGCGAGCGCCATCAAGATGAGGGCGGCGGCCCAGGCGGCCGCACCGGTGATCGCCCAGGCGTTGCTTACCTGGGAGCCAGGCGATAGAGGTTGAACGGCTGCTCGACGAGCTGGCCAGCTACCTACTGCCCCAAAAAGTCGCATTGAATGTTCAATCCAACCAGGTTTCCACTTTGTGAGCGCCCGCGACTCACAGCTCGTCCATTGGCCGCTGCGACTTCTCGTCAATGTTGTGAAGCTAGTTTTCAAGATGCATAGGATTACGTCGCAGAGTCGCAGAGTCATAAGGTCATCGCGGGTCTGCCCACCGCCGATGTCGGTGTCCATATCGCAGTGACCGAAGGGGTACCAGTGTCTGAAACAACCAAGAGTCCAGGGGCGCGTAGCCGGGTGCTGGTGGTTGACGATGACGCAGCGCTGGCCGAGATGCTCTCCATCGTGCTTCGCAACGAGGGATTCGAGCCGATTTGGTGTGCTCACGGAGACAAGGCGTTCTCAGCGTTCAAGGAAGCCAAGCCTGACCTGGTGCTGCTGGACTTGATGCTGCCGGGCCGCGATGGTGTCGACGTATGTCGCGATATTCGTGCAGAGTCCGGCGTACCCATCGTCATGCTGACAGCCAAGACCGACACGATCGACGTCGTCGAGGGCCTGGAAGCCGGCGCCGATGATTATGTGGCCAAGCCTTTCAAGGCCAAGGAACTCGTTGCCAGAATCAAAACCAGGCTGCGCCGGATGCCGGCATCTGAAGAGGTCGACGTGGAGACCTTGCGGATTGGCGATCTTTCGATCAGCGTGGACGGGCATTCGGTCAAACGGGACGGCGAGCAGATCCAGCTCACACCTTTGGAGTTCGATCTTTTGCTCGCATTGGCCCGGCGCCCGTGGCAAGTCTTTAGTCGCGAAGTCTTGCTCGAGCAGGTGTGGGGCTACCGTCATGCCGCAGACACCCGACTGGTCAACGTGCACGTACAGCGGCTGCGTTCCAAGATCGAGAGGGATCCTGAGCATCCGGAGATCGTGGTAACCGTGCGAGGAATCGGTTACAAGGCCGGCGAAACCGCCCAGGTTCGATAGCCGGTCCGGCTACGATGCGGTCGCTCACGTAGAAGCCGGCACATGGTCTCGATCCGAGGGGTCTTGAAGTCCCGTTGGTGGCGGTTCCCCATCAACTGGTGGTGGCGGTCCTTGCCGCTGCGGGTCGTACTGACGGTCTTTCTTGCTTCGGTGCTGGTCTTGGTGTTGGGCGGTTTCTTGCTCATGCAGCAGGCCACGATGGGGGTGATTGACGGTAAGAAGGAGACCGCCAAGAACGAAGCCCGGCAGGCCGTCAACACCGCGCAACAACAGCTCAACGCAGCCGACCTCACTGCTGATGTCAACGTCGACAGGCTGCTCCTCGACCTTGCCACCGGCTTCGCTAGCAGAGCCCAGCAGTTCGAGGTGATCATCATCGCCCGTGGCCAGACGATCACTGCTGGGAACGCGGCGACCAGCAGTATTCCAGTGGAGCTGCAGAAGCGGGTAGAGCAGAGCTTCGACCTGCTGATGAGCCCAACCCGGATTGATTATCGGGACGGGCGAGCCTCGGTTGCAGGGCTTGCGGCGGGCGCCACCCTGACTCTG
This sequence comes from Propionibacteriaceae bacterium, assembly GCA_036519615.1. GTDB lineage: Bacteria > Actinomycetota > Actinomycetes > Propionibacteriales > Propionibacteriaceae > Microlunatus. The sequence continues at coordinate 5,384 of DATDKX010000228.1, read as the reverse complement.
CAAGGCACTCCCGGTGGCTATCAGATCTACCTGATGTTTCCGCTCACCCAGGAGGTCGCAACTCTGGGCGTGCTGCGGTACGCGGTGGTGTCGACGGGCGCGATCCTGGTGATCTTGCTGACCCTTATTGCAGCGCTCGTGAGCCGTCAGGTCGTTACCCCCGTCCGTGCCGCCCGACGGGCGGCCGAAAGCCTCGCATCGGGCAACCTGCGGGATCGCATGAAGGTGCGAGGACAGGACGATCTTGCCCGGCTGGCCACGTCGATGAACTACATGGCTTCCGAGCTGGAGAAACAGATCAACACGCTCGAGGAGCTGTCCGCGGTTCAGCAGCGGTTTGTCTCCGATGTCTCCCACGAGCTCCGTACGCCGTTGACGACTGTCCGAATGGCCTCCGAGGTGTTGTACGAGGCGCGTGAGGACTTTGATCCGGTCGCGGCACGGTCGGCCGAGCTGCTACAGAAGGAGCTGGATCGCTTTGAGGCGCTGCTCGGTGACCTGCTAGAGATCTCGCGCTTCGACGCAGGGGCGGCCCAGCTCAGCGTCGAGGAGGTCGATCTGCGCGATCTCGTGCATCGCGTGGTGGACGCCAACGCGCAGCTCGCCGAGACGAATAACACCGAGATCAGCGTGCACGAGTGCGGTGAGGCGAAAGCCGAGGTGGATACCCGGCGGATCGAACGAATCCTCCGTAACCTCCTGGTCAACGCGATCGAGCACAGTGAGGGCCATCCGATCGACATCTTGATCGAGAGCGATGATGCCGCTGTGGCGATCGCGGTTCGCGACCATGGAGTGGGCTTCGAAGCCAGTCAGGCGAGGCAGGTGTTTCACCGGTTCTGGCGTGGGGATGCGTCGCGGGCTAGAGCGGTCGGCGGCACTGGCCTCGGCCTAGCGATCGCTATGGAGGACGCAAACCTGCACGGCGGCTGGCTGACGGCATGGGGCCGGCCGGCAATGGGAGCCCAGTTCCGGCTCACGTTGCCACGCAAGGTCGGGGCAATCCTGGAAACCTCACCGCTTCCGCTGGTGCCGCGCGATCTAGTCGGTCCCGGCGGCGCCAGGCTTGACGGTCTGGAGGCGCCAGCACCTCGTTCCCCGAGTTCACCGGCGTCGCCATCACCAGCCCCGCGGCGGGCCGCTGCGGAGACGACCGTGAGCCCGTCGTGAAGAGGACCAGGCGTTATCTCGCGGCGATCTTCATCGCCCTAGCTAGCCTGTTGGCGGCGGGCTGTGTGAATGTCCCAACCACGGGGCCAATCGAGGAAGTTGAGGGTCAGCAACCTCCCTGCCACTGCGTGAATGTCGAAGTCAAGCCCCCGGCCCAGGGTGAAGAGGCCGGGGAGATTGTCAAGGGCTTCCTGCGCGCGACCTCGAACTACCAGCCAAACTACTCAGTAGCTCGGCAGTTCCTGACACGGATGGCCGCTGAGAAGTGGAGTCCTTCCGACTCTGGGGTCTTGATCTATCGCGGCTCGCCCAAAGCGGTCGGTCCCAACGAAGTCACCCTTCAGGGGCAGCTGCTGGGCCGGCTGGAACCTGATCGTTCATATACCGCGCGCAATCAGGTGGGCTGGAATGTCAACTTCGGACTTGTCCGGGACCCGGAGAACGGTGGTGAATGGCGGATCAATGCTCTCCCCCGAGAATTGTTGGTTGAGGAGTTTTGGTTCAACTCCTTCTACGAGGCCTACAACCTCTACTTCGTTGGAAATAACAGTTCGCTGGTTCCCGACCCGATCTATCTACCGGCACTAAGCAACCCGGCCAACGTAGCTTCCGCGGTGATGAAGGCTCTGTTGAAGGGACCCACGAGATGGCTGAAGCCCGCCGTATCCAGTGCAATCCCGCCAAATACGAGCCTGAGTGTCGACTCAGTGACGATCACTGACGGAATAGCCGAGGTACCTTTGAGCGACTCCGTGCTCACCCTGCCAGATCCGCAACGCACCTTGATGGCCGCGCAAATCGTGTACACGCTCAGACAAGTCGGTGGGGTCAAGGGTGTCTTGATCAAGGTGAATCAACAGCCGTACCGGGTGCCGGGAGCCGACCCGCACAGCCTGGTGATTGCAGTTGATTCGATCCCTCCGATCATGGATCCGATCCCGTCGGTGACCGGCGGCCAGCTGTACGTGGTCCAAAAAGGCGCCGTCTGGATGGTGAACGGCACAGCCGATTCGCCGAAAATTGGCCCGCTGGAAAAACCTTTAAGCCGCGAGGCACTCGCAGTAAATGCACTGGCTGTTTCGGTGACGAAGACTGACTTTGCGGTTACATCGCCCGATGGGAGGACGCTTCGTCATGCGCCAGTTGCAACGGGCGTACCAACCACTTTGCCTCTGAGCGGAGCCAGCGATCTGCTCAGGCCGCAGTTCACCAGGTATGGAGAGATCTGGGACATAGGTTCGCGGGGCGATCGGCAATGGATATGGATGTTCGCCCCTGAAAACGAGCGTTACAAGAAGGTTGAGATCGACTCACCTGTGGTGAGGAACAAGGACGCGCCGGTTAAAGCGTTCAAGATCTCACCCGACGGCACCCGGATTGCCCTGGTTCGTGGCACCGCTACGAAGTCCGAGATCGGGATAGCGAGAATCATCCGACACGACAAAGACAAGGTCACGGTCGACGGCTGGCGACCACTGGACACCACGCAGGCCATCGGCCCGACGATTAGCAAGATTCGCGATGTCGCCTGGCTCAATGCAACCGAGCTACTCGTCTTGGGAGCTGCGGACGGCGAAAGTGCATTCGCGCCGTTCCGCGTTGCCCAGGATGCGTCGCAGATTGCCAAATACGGCGAGCCTGAGGCCTGGGGAAATGCCTTCGAGCTCGCCGTACAGCCTCGAACGCAGTCCGCGATCATCCGTGGTCGAGCAGCTGAGGGCGTCGACCGGACTTGGAGCTATGACGGCAATCAATGGAAGCGCTTCGTTGACAGTGTCACCACCGTTGCTTATCCCGGCGGCTGATCCGTGGCCTGCTCCCATGAGTAGCTGTCCACAGATTGCTCCGGTCTGGCCGATTTCAGGGTCGGCACTGCCAGACTCAGCCGGTGGGCTTTGAGGATTGGCTAGCCGCGGCAGGCGACCTGCTGCTCGGCGCCAGTTGCCACGGTTGTGGGCAAGCCTGCTGGGGGATCTGCCCGAGGTGCCGTCACGAGCTCGCTAGCCAGAAACCGTTTGTCACGACACCAATTCCGTGTCCCGACGGATTCCCTGTCACCATAACCTCGTCCCCGTATGACCGCATCCTGCGGAGGGTGATCAATGCGCACAAGGAGCGACAGGCACTGGTCCTGACCCGCTTCCTCGCCGAGCGGCTGGCACTGAGCGTCCATGCATTGCTAGCGAGTGAGGCGTACGGGCTTCGCGGGACCAGGATTGTCCTGGTGCCGATACCTTCAGCCGCCCGAACTGTCCGGCGGAGGGGATTTGACGCAACCCGTGCGATGGCACGGCTGGCTGCACGCCGACTCCGTGGTCGATATCTGATCAGCACGCGATCAGCACTCGCACAGGCCAGGCCGGTCGCCGATCAGGCGGGCCTAGGGGCTCGAGCTCGCCAGCAGAATCTCGCTGGCGCATTCCGAATACGAAGACCGATCAAGACTGGCGCAGTCGTGGTTCTCGTCGACGACTTAGTGACCACCGGCAGCAGCCTGACGGAGGCCGCGCGGGTGCTCAGGGAAGCCAGAATTCCGGTGCTGGGCGCCGCTACGGTGGCGGCCACGGTACGGCTGCACAGCCCAAGCCGTCGCGTGATGCGCCCGATGTTCACGGACTGAGAACTCAGTGAGGATCATTCGAACCCGTAGAAATACCCGTTAGTAGGGTTTAGCGTCTGGGTATGGCGCTTGCGCACCAGGGGGATTTCAGGTTTGGGATTTTCAGGCTGGGCCGAAATCAAGGTGCGACGAGTGCCTTCGTCATTTCTAAACCGAAGCCGCAGCGCTGTCGGCCGTCGGTGGCGGACGCCGGGCGCATGCCCGCCTAATCGCGTCGTTCGAAAACCCACTCCTCGATGGAGGTAGACATGGATGTTGTCGTCAAGTCCCGACATTGCAATGTGTCGGACCAGTTTCGCTCCTACGTGGACGAGAAGATCACTCGGCTCGAGAAGCTCAACGACCGCGCTATTCGCGTCGAGGTAGAGGTATCGGCAGAGCGGAACAAGCGACAACACGACCAGGCGAGCCGCGTCGAGATCACACTTCGTACCAAAGGTCCGGTGGTACGCGCAGAAGCTGCCGCCGAAGACAAGCTGGCCGCATTCGATGTGGCGCTGGACAAGCTCTTGGCCCAACTGCGCAAGGCGGCCGACCGCAAGCGCGTGCATCGGGGCCAGCACTCACCTCGCTCGCTCCATGACGCAGCGGCTGAGCTGCCGTTGATCGAGAGCGGAGCGGCAGAGACAAACGGCTCGTCGGTACGCACCGTTGCCGGGATGGAAGTCCGTGGTGAGGGTCCGATGGTGGTACGGGAGAAAGTGCATCCTGCGGTGCCGATGAGCCTGGACCAGGCGCTGTTGGAGATGGAGCTCGTCGGCCACGACTTCTATCTCTACATCGACTCCGAGCACATGGTTCCGAGCGTGGTCTACCGCCGTAGGGCCTACGATTACGGCGTAATCCGCCTGGACATGGCTTACGCCCTAGTCTCCTGATCGCAGGCGCGCTACGCCTGCTTTTTGCTCTCGTTACTGACATTGGGCAGGCGTCCGGCCGGCCTAAGCAAACGTGTCGGTCGGCTGTGTGGGTCGACGTGCTTTCCTGCGTGATTGAGTTTCAAGCATCTTAGGTTTGCTACGCCGGCCGGACGCCTCCCCAATGTCAGTAGGCACCGCTAGCGTCTGCCTGGTGAGACACCAAGAGCTCAGCAAGGCTGAGGCGAGGCGGATTGCACTCGCTGCGCAAGGCTTTGGTGTTCCCAAGCTTGGGCGCCCGGTCACGATGCGGGACGTGCAGGCGGTAACCAATCGCCTGGCACAGTTCCAGATCGACTCCATCAATGTCGTCACGCGGGCGCAATTCATGCCGCTGTACTCCCGGCTGGGGCCCTACGACCCGGCGCTGTTGCAGCGCGCTGCCTATCGACCACCACGGCGGCTCTTTGAATATTGGGGTCACGCGGCCAGCCTCATCGATCTCTCGCTCCAGCCATTGCTACGGTTCCGGATGGAGCCGGGCTTCCGCGACGTCTGGTCCGGAGTAGAGCGGGTCGCGCGCGAGAACGCCGATCTGATTCCGTTCATCCGCGACGAGGTTGCAGCACGTGGACCGATCAGCGCCAGAGATCTGGAAGTTGCCGAGGAGCGAGATCGCAGCAACTGGGGGTGGAACTGGTCGCGCGTGAAGACGGTCTTGGAGTGGCTGTTCTACG
>DATDKX010000227.1:0-5917 GCA_036519615.1 Propionibacteriaceae bacterium | reverse complement strand
GCACAAACCTCGATGCTCCCACGACGTAGACCGTGCTGGCCGTCAACGCGGCCAACACCGCCGGTCGCCATGGCAGGTCAAGTGTTGTGTGGAGACCGATCCCGAACAGGGCTGTCTCCCAGAGCTGCGTCGGCACGTTGATGAAGGCCAGGGCAGGCATCCTGAACCCGTCGACGGCGATCAACGCCACGTCGCCGAGCCAGAGGGCTGGCATGGGAATGAGCATTCCAACACCGATCACATCCAGTACCCGTCGCACATCCAATTTCTGGCCGGTCAACCGGAGCAAGCCAGCCACTGCGCCGCCCATGAGCAGCCATGCTCCCAGGCCGAACACCGGGAGGTAGACCAGCTGGGTGCGGTAGTGGTTTTTTGGTCGGATCGGCACCTTCGCCGGCATGAAAGGTCGCCGACCAAGCAACGCCAGTGGCAACGTTTGGGCGAGGTCCTGGATCGCGAAACGGATCAGCACTGCGGCAAGGCCCTGCTTGGGCGCCCCGGTGTCCGGCAATGATTCCATGGCCGCGATCGGGTGTACGAGCCCTTGACCCCACAATCGGATAAGCGCCGCTAGATCGGGACCAGCCGGTCTGTTTGTCGTCATCACAAAGTCATGGATCGTACTCGGAGATGAAGGAGGTAGGACTGTTGCCGGTGACGCAGGGATCTTTACGCCGTCGTCGCGCAGGCGACACCCCTTACCGTATGCCGGTGTAGGCACCGGCGGGCACCTACCTCGCCCTGACCGCCGGCTACGAACCTCCGGAGCCTGAGCCGCGTTCTCGCCGACCTGCAGTTGTCTATGCTCGACTGAGCGCTGCGCTGACCTGTGTTTTTCCAGGTCGTTCCCAAGCGTGCGGCGGAGTTATCGGAACATCACTCGGCGAGGCCCGGTACCGCCGCCATGAGGTGGGCGACGTTAGCTTGGTTCGACGTCGGACAGGGGCGGAACGCTCTGAACGCAGTTGCCTTGGACGAGCCAGGCGTCGGCAGCCCGGATCGCGTTCTGATATGCATCGAGTGCTGCTGCGTCGGTGACGGCGGTCAGGAACGACGATGCGCCGACAGAGATGGCGCCAAGCACCAGCTGGCACGGAAAGGTGCTCCACGGGTCGTCGATGGATTCGTAGCTGCGCAGGGCGAAAGCGAGAATCACTTAGCCGTTTCGAACGGACCCAACTACCAACGGAGACAGAAATGAAGCACGATCGCGACCGCCTCCAAGATCACGGAGATGTTCCATCAGTTCGACGAAACCATGATCAGCGCCGACACGCTACGAGAAGCGATCGAATGCGGCGATTTTGAGGCGAACGGCTTCGCTCGTGATCGGGAGGAGGCCCAGAAATTGGGCCAAGCCATGGTCGAGCAAGGCTTCGTCCACGACCGCAACTGGAACGACCCCTTGTAGGCAGGTGCGGACCTGTGGTCCGCGCCGAGCGGTCGAACATCAAGGCTGGTCACCGCCGACACCGCGCTCGCCCGTGCCAGACGGGCCTCGTGCGTGCGTGCGCGTGCGCCTACGCGCGTATTGGGGTTCGGCCTATTGAGAGTTTCAGCGAAAATTCTGGACACCGGGGCGCGCGCGTCCTGAGTCAACACATCCTCTTGTTAGCTCGCATAATCAGTGGCTACGATAGGAGCGATTAGGCACGTAACTTCCTTTCTATAAAGAGTTACTTTCTGTGGTGACCCTTCCCAAAAGACACCATTCGGTCACATCGGCGGATCTTTCCGTATTGCGGCAGAGAGTCAGACAGAAGGAGGAAGAAAGTAGTCCATCCGTGGCGGCGACTTGTCCATTAATTTGCAGAATGAAGGAACCGAGGGAGTCAAGTGATGGCTACTTACACCGTCAAGCGAGGAGATACATTCTCGGCGATCGCCCGAAGGTTTGGCGTGAGCCTAGCCGCCCTCAAAGCCGCAAACCCTCAGATCGGCGCCAGGCCTGGCGGCTTCGACAGAATATTCCCAGGAGATGTTATCAACATTCCCGCCCATGGCGGCCCACAGCCGGTACCTACGCAGCCGAACTGGCGGTGGTGCAACAAGTGTCAGGGCCTCTTCTTCGGCGGCCGTCTGGCGGAGTCGGATTGCCCAGCCGGAGGCAGGCACGCCGACCCAGCCCAGAGCCGCAGTGGGAACTACAGCCTGCCCCACAACGCGCCAAACAGCCCAGACCGGCAAGAGGGGTGGCGCTGGTGCAACAAGTGCCAGGGGTTGTACTTCGGCCCTGGAGTCGCTGGCTCCAGCTGCCCGGCCGGCGGCACGCACGCGCCGCAGGCGCAAAGTGGCAGCGGAAACTACAGCCTGTTCCACAACGCGCCAACCAGCCCAGACCGGCAAGAGGGGTGGCGCTGGTGCAACAAGTGCCAGGGGTTGTACTTCGGCCCTGGAGTCGCTGGCTCCAGCTGCCCGGCCAGCGGCACGCACGCGCCGCAGGCGCAAAGTGGCAGCGGCAACTACAGCCTCCCGCACCAGGCGGCATAACACCTCGCCATCGCTGGAGGACCTGGTCAGCAACACCAATACGCACGCGGCGCGCACACGCACGGGCACGCACGAGGCATAAGGACCGAGGGACGCTGGCCTACGAACTTAGATAAGTGAGCATCGAGGTGCACCGCCGTGCCGTCGAACGAGTTGCTCAGGCCAGTGGCTGGGAGATGATGTGGCTCGCCGATGAGGGAGTATTCGAAGCTCATACAGATGGTGCGTCTGGCGCTCGAGGATCCCGAGGCGTTCTCGCTCGAGCTCGACCTCCGCACCGAGAGCGACATCAACCGACTATTCATCAGTTACAGCCACCGGGACGCGGACATCCTCGAGCGGCTGCTGGTACACCTCCGACCGCTGGAGCGTGACGGACTCGTCGACGCATGGAACGACACGCGGATCGCGGCAGGTTGACGCGGCCGAGAAGCGCGGGACGCTGATCCTCCCGATAATCGTCAAGCAGTCTCGCTTCGCGAGGGATCCGATGCTCAATCGATTTCAATCCGTCAATCGGCCGGAGGCGCCGCTGATCAGTCTCAAGGCCGAGCGGGAGCGCATCCTCGACAAGGTCGCCGAGCTATGCGAGAGAACCCCCCGACGCTGAGCGCAAATCCCGAGCGTCGGTCTCGCGCGCTGTCACCCCCTCCTGGGCCGGCGTCGCGGCCCGAGCGGCGCCTCCTTGGCGAGGCGTCGGATTCCTCGCCGCTGATCCTGGACGCCATCGCGCAAACCGTGCGGCTGTAAGCGGATCCACGGGTTCTTGCGGTGATCGCAACTTTGCATGGTTCCTGAGGTGAGCCATGGCGCCGGCTGGCAAAAGTTCTTCTCGTCGAGGTCGTTATTCCCCAAGGCACGGCTGGGACCGATGCCACCCGCTTGGACACCACGATGCTGGTCTTCACCGGCAGCGGGGAACGTACCGAGTGGACGTATCGAGAATTGCAGGCCTGACACTCCTCAGGATCACGCCAACTGCCTCACCGTTCAGCATTCTTGAGGCCACACGTGCCCAAGACGGACAGCGGTGAGGGTGCCGCTCAGGGTTCCCGGGTTGGCTAACGGTCGCTTTTTTCAGCCTTGCAGCTCGATACCAATGTTCAGTCGTATCAGTTCAGACTATCCGATATCCGATATGAGGAATGGCGCTTAATGCGCCAGCCCATCCCCGATCGAGGAGCCATCATGAAGACTCCCATGACCAACTTCCCTTCCGCAGCATTTCGGCAGGCGGCGTACCTGATCTACACGGTCGTCGCGCTGATCAGCGGCGCTCTCCAGGTCGCATACTCCGCCGGAGGTTGGGGCCAGCCGGTGTGGCTCACGGTGGGCGTAGCCGTGCTTTCCTTTCTGGGCGGTGGACTGGGCTTCACTGCGGCGTCCAATGTGAAGCCCGACGTGCCGGGTCAGGAGCCATCCACCGTCCGACCCGAGGTGGGTGAAGTACCGGGTGAAGTGCAGCCGATCACCTAGTGACCGCGACTGACGTCGGCTGGTACTCGTTCCATCGCTGCAACAGCCGAGATGACGCACGACTCACTTACGCAGGCCGGGCCAGTCGCGGCGCGACAGCCAGACCGCGGGTAGAGCCAGCGCGCATGGCAGCCGGTGGGCCTGCGGAAGACGGTGAAAGTGTCCCGGTCGGCAGGTGGCACGACAGAGCGGGCTGCCCCGTGAAGCCATGTCAGATCCATCCGACGATTGCATCCGATTCAAGGTCCAGCGCCAGGGTATTCCGAACCGGTCTTGCACCTAGCCGAACCGCGAGCTGACCAGCTTCGCCGGGTCTGGAGCGAGTGCGTCGGCGAGTGGTTCAGCCGCCATGCTCGAACCTCACCCAGTACTGCGTCGCCAGCGGCCCGACGCCGACAGGCTGGATTTGGAGGCAGATCACCGAGCTGTTATTGGCCTGCCAGGCGCCTCGGTCAGCGTGGCCGCAAAGCGCTCGGTCGGGGATGCGACTATCGCGTTGAGGTAGCGGACGAATCGGCCAGGTTGGTGTTGGGCCCGAAAAGCCGCTCGGTGAAGGCATTCGAAAACTTGCCGGCCGGGTCATGCTGCACCAGCACATGTTGGAATGTCTCGAAATACTCCCCATGAAGTTTCTGCAGATATTCCGCATCGAAGCCTTTGCAGTACTTGCCGAGATGGGGTCGGCCAGCTAATTCTTTGATGAGATGTACCGCGGCCGCATAATAGGCCTCGAACCCGTCGGAGTCGTTGCAGACAATATCGATCCAGGTGGAATGGAGTTCTCGGCCGGCGCCTATGAGTGTGCGATCGTGTCCCGCCGGTGTGAATCGCACCTCGAAGAGCGTGTAGGGCAGCCCTGACGAGTAATGGTCCTCGTAAAGCTGAACAAGGCGGTGGCACACCTCGAAGGTCGCCTCGTACGGAACTGTGAACTCGAGTTCTTGATGCAGGTGATAAATCGTGCGGTTATATGCGCAGTCGCTCTCCAGCACAAGATTTGAGCCTCGTCGGACCAGGTATGACAGACGGGACCAGTGTCTGGAAAGGGGCAGCAGCTTGGCATAGGCAAAAAGGTTGCCCACCCAGGCTGCTAGCAGGGCGTCGAGTGAAATATTGGCGAACTCGCGTATGTCTGCGCACGGACTCTGAGGCTGGTCTGTGCGATTCCACGTGTTGACTTGGCACTGGTCGCTGAAAGGAAACAGGTAAAAGCTGAAATGATGGTTCGTCGCCACAAGCGTGTCGAGACTCCGCCTCATTTCATCAAGATCGCAGATGTCGACCCGCTGGTTAATGTTGAATCGAGGAACCCCCTGGACGGTCACCTCAAGAATGACTCCGACTGCGCCTATGCCACCGATCGCCGCCTTAAACAAATCGTCCGCAGGATCGCACACAATAATGGCGCCGGTGCCGTCCAGCAGCTTAAGCCGTACGACGCAGCTGCTGACGAACCCCCAGTCGCGTCCCGTTCCATGCACGTCTGTGGAGAGGATGCCGGCGATGCTCTGTGCATCGTGCGACGGCAGCGCGGCGAAGGCCAAGCCATCCTGGGCCAGAAGTTTCACGACATCGCGAACTCGCGTACCGCCTCTGACCGTTATTTGAGAGTTCGCTAGATCTTTTGACACCAGGCCACTGTAATTATCCAACGATATGAGGAGCTGACCGCTGACATTTCCTTCGTTGAAGGAATGGGCCGCGCCGAAGACCCTCACCTTCGCCGCGTTTCGCACGGCTAATACTATTTCCTCTTCTGTGCTTGGCTCGGCGTACATAATCGGCGCATACCTGAACCGCCTTGCCCAATTTCGGAACTCTCCCCGGCGTACTCTGCCTTCCAGCCAAAGATATTTTCCCAGTGTCGCGGCGTAGAGGATAATATTGAGCGTCGTGTCGGATCCGACCCTCAAATAGCTGGCAAGCTTCATGAGTGCTCCGTCTACCGCTG
>DATDKX010000226.1:0-3725 GCA_036519615.1 Propionibacteriaceae bacterium | reverse complement strand
ATGTCGTCCTTGGCTGGGAGCGGTCGAACGGCGCAGTACCGGAGTCGGTGAAGACCTTGCGCTCCATTACCAGCGGCCGCGCCGACCTCGCCCGGATGTCGGTCGGTCTTCGAGTCGTGCGCAGTCTGTTGTCCAAGCTCTAGCAGCGCTTCTGGATGATCGCTCGCGCAATACCGACGCTCGCGATCAAGAGAGCGTGATAGGTCTGAGGTATGCGGATCGACCTGCATACTCACTCATCGGTGTCGGACGGCACGGATACGCCAGCGGAGCTGGTGCGCAAGGCTCGCGCGGTCAGACTCGACGTGGTTGGGCTGACTGACCACGACACCTTCGATGGGCTATCGGAAGCCGCGGCTGAGGGTGAGCAGCTAGGCGTTCAGGTGGTACGCGGGATGGAGCTCTCATGCTCGCGTCAGGGCAGCAGCGTGCATGTCCTGGCGTACGGCGCTGATCCTGCCAGTCCGGGGCTGGCGGCGGAGATGGCTCGAGTCCGTGATGGCCGGCTGGGTCGGCTCGCTGGGGTGCTGGCGAAGCTGACCGCACTTGGCGTGCCGGTCAGCGAAGCGGAGGTCATGGCCCAGGTAGGCGACAGTCCCTCCGTCGGCCGCCCCCATATTGCCGACGCGCTGATCACGGCTGGCCATGTTCAAGATCGACAGGAGGCATTCGACCGCTTCCTGGCTGACGGAGGTCCGGCGCATGTGGCGCGCTACACGATCGAGCTGGAACGTGGGATTGATCTGATTCACCGGGCGGGTGGTCTCGCGGTGATTGCCCATCCGTGGGGCCGCGGGCGTGAGCACCTGCTGCCGCCGAGCGTACTGCAGACGCTTGCCCATGATCACCAGCTAGACGGCATCGAGGTCGATCATCAAGATCATGATGCCGAAACTCGTCGGCGGCTACGTAGGCTGGCCGACAGTCTTGGTCTGCTGCCGACTGGATCTAGCGACTACCACGGCACTGGCAAGCTTGATCATGATCTTGGGTGCAATACGACAGACCCCGAGGTTTTCAACGAAATGCAGCGACGACTGGCACCTGGGAGCTCGGCCGCCGCTCGGCGAACGCGGCAATCAGACCGATGATCGGAGCACGTCCTCCGAAGGCCACGGTGGTCGCGGTGGCCAACCAGAAGGGCGGCGTTGCCAAGACCACTACTGTCGCATCGTTAGGCGCAGCCTGGGCGCAGCTTGGTCAGCGGGTGCTGATAGTCGATCTTGATCCGCAAGCGTGCCTGACCTTTTCGGTCGGCTATGACCCGGAGTCGATCGGCTGCTCAGTGCATCAGGTGTTGGTAGGAGAGGTGGCTGCATCCGACGCCGTGATCGATACGGAGGAGGGATCAGACTTGCTGCCGGCCACGATCGAGTTGGCGGTGGCCGAGCAGTTGCTGCTTACCCGTACTGGCCGCGAGAGCCTTTTGAAGCTGGCGCTGGAACCGCTGCTGAGGTCCTATGACTTCATCGTCATCGACTGTCCACCCACTCTGGGCGTTCTGACCACAGTTGCGCTCACGGCTTCGGATGGTGTTCTGATTCCGCTGCAATGCGAGACACTCAGCCATCGCGGCGTCGGCCAGCTCCTGGACACGATCTACGACGTGAAGAAGTTCACCAACCGCAGGCTGTCGGTGATCGGAGTGCTTCCCACGTTGTTCGATGGCCGGACTACTCACGGCCGTACCGTGCTGGAGCGGATCGGTGATGACTACGGCGTGGCAGTCCTGTCACCGCCGATTCCCAAATCCATCCGGTTTGCCGAGGCGCCGGCGGTGGGCCGGACCGTGCTGAGCACCGCCAGGTCGACCAAGGGCGCGGCCGCCTACCGCGACCTCGCCAGGCACCTGCTGTCGCTTCGCTCAATCTCCTAACCCTTGCTGCCGGCTCGGACGGTTCTTGCACCAACCTCTGAACTCGAAAACCTCCACATTGGTCGGAAATTTGACTCTCGGAGGCCGGATTCAAGGTCGAAAACTCCGCATCGGTCGGAAATGTGAACAGTGAGGGATCATTCCTGATCGATCGGGCCGAGCGAACGTCGTACGGCGGAATTTAGCTGGCTGAAGCCTTGACCGTCGTTCTTTCGTCGGTTGTCGATCGTTGTGCGAGCTGAGCATAAAGCTGATCAAGCTCAACGGCTGGCTCTCCGAGCCCGTCCAACGCGTCCAGCTGCCGTGCGATCCTCTCCGATCGCCATTCGCAAGCGAGCAGATCCAGCGCAACCCATACCGCGAGGGCGTGGTGATGCAAGATTGCGTCCAACCGGCGGCGGAGGTCTTCATCAGCGGGGTCATCACAGGCTTTCGGGAGCAGATCCCGCAGACTGAAGAAGCGGCGTACCAGCGGTCCACCGCGGGGAGCGAGAAAACCAAGACCCTCACGAGCATGAGCACCGCGGACTACCGCCTCTGCTTCATCCTGCAGGATCACCGCCTCCGCAACTATGCGACGCATGGCAGCCCGCGGGTTACTCGGCGGGTCCGGGCGCCCGGTCGGGGTCTGCTCAGTCCCACCAAGCCACTCGACTGCCCCAGCCACGGCAGGCATGGCCGGTGCCGGCCGGCGGCGTCGAAAGCCGCGCATGTGCCGACCATATCTCTTCCGAACTAATGGCTAGGGATGCGGCGCAACCACGACCAGCAGCGAGGTGGTCGACAAGATCACAAAGGCGATGCAGAGCTCAGCCCCCATAACCACGGCAAGTGTCGATATGCCGCCGACTCTTAGCGGTCCGTCAGGCTGCAAGTGCGACTGTCGAAACGCTGCGCGGGCTGCGTACTTGCGACCCTCGTTGCCCATCAGCAGCATCAAACCGAAGATGGTGATCTTGATCAGTAGGACGAGTCCGTAACGAGAGCTTGCCAGCTGCCACACCCCACCGGCGACTGCAAGGGCATGCACAATGCCCAAGGCGCACCCCCGGTCGCAATCGGCTAACGCTGTTGTCGGATACTCGACGCGCAGCGGTCCGGGCGATACGGCGCGTGGTCCTCTTCTGTCGCCCCGGCCCGCCAGGGTCGACCTGCTCCGAGTCAGCGGGTCGAATTTATTTCCAAAACGACTCTCACTGCCCGGAAAGGCGAGCGCGGAAGTGCTCCCTGCGGCCACTGTCGACGGCGTACTCAAAGTGCCCGAGAACGTCCAGCATGTGGGTTGGTGGGATGGCAGTGCCCTTCCGGGCGAGCCCTTTGGCTCGATAGTGATCGCAGGGTACGTCGATTCAGCCACTGAAGGCATTGGCTTCTTTGCTCGGCTGCTTAGGATCAAAGTCGGCCGACACGATTACGCTGCGCGCCGACTCACACCGGCTCAAGTATCGGGTGACTTCAGTGCGTAAAGTCGCGAAGAAGACGCTTGCGACGGACAGCCAAGCACTCAAGCAGACCGGGCCGCATCGGCTGGTACTGATTACCTGCACTGGAAATTTCCACCGCGACCGCGGCGGCTATGACAGCAATCTTGCGATAGGTCGGCAAACCGCTCGGACTGGCTAGTTAGCGCGTACCCTCATGCGATACTGCTCGCCGACGATCACGTGATGCTGTCGTAGCGGCGTCCCGTTCGATAGGGACGCCATTACGGAGTCGACGCCGAGTCCTGGCGCTGTCGGTACGCCGCCGAGTGCTGGCCGGCTTGGACGGTTGAGACTCGGCAGTCTGCGAGCCGGCGCGAGCAAGCCGACCCTTGGCTGCAGGATCAATCCCTAGATCGTGGTAGAGG
>DATDKX010000225.1:0-4995 GCA_036519615.1 Propionibacteriaceae bacterium | reverse complement strand
GTCCGAAGGCCGTGGACTATGTCGACGTCACCTCGGCGATTCAGGATGCCGCCTTTAGCGCGCTCCAAGGTCGGATTCAGCCGGATATGGCGTTGCGTGCATTGCAGGCCAAGCTGGAGACGTTGATCAAGTAGTTGAGGACGCACGACTGTAATTCCGGTTGCACCAACTCAGCGGGGACCAGGTGCACTGCGTCACTTAACTGATCATCTCCGGATAGCTAGAGACCGCGCTCAGCAGCTGGCGGCCCAAAGCGTGTCGCTCCGGCGGATTGGTACCACAGCGGACGTGGCATCGTGCGTTTGTGGCTGTGTTCAGAGGATTTGAGATTCCTCCGCTTCTCTGGACAACCAGCAAGTATCTGCGCCTCTACCAGACCAGAAAGACACACGCCCCGCTCTGATTCATGCTGGGACAGCCTCCGCACGCCCGACGCGGGAACACGCGCAGCACCCACGGTGTTTAAGGACCTGCCCATCAATTCTTTAACCGGCTTCTGCAACTTCCCCCGGCGTAACGGCGATCAAGAAGCGGAGCTAGCAGGAACCCTCTCCGCGTCCCCGCTCCCGTCGGATATGCCGATTGAGGCTGCGCTGGAGCCGGTTGGAGCTCCTCAAGGGCATCCTCAAGCGCGGCCCTCTGTCCGTAGCAGCTTTGGTGTCCAACCCGTCTGCCCGGGCTAGCCGGGCATCTATGGCCGCATTCCGCAGGTTGCGCCTGAGGCTGCGAGCGGTCTGGGCGTGGTGAGGGCTCTTCCGATCGGCAGCGTCGCTGCCGGCAGCCGCAAGTCTTCGGAGCAGGATGTCGTTCATGATCACATTCGGCTTGGCCAGCACCAGATAGCTGCGATCGCCAGCGTCAGCGTCCGCGTCCGCACCTGGCACGTGCAGAACGCGGGCCCGACCAGAGGCGGCGAGGCTGTGGGCAGCTCGCCGGGCAGCTATGAGCTCAGCCCGGGTGGGCGCTCGGCCGAGATGATCGGCGACGGCTGCCCTCATGCCAATAGCAAGCTTTTGGATCAAGCGTGTCGGCGAGCACCTGCTGCCAACGGCCCAAGCGTGCACGCTTTGGCGGCCGGGACGCCGGTAGGGCTCCAAACACCGGATACGGTCATATCGACCTGTTCTGCGGCCTCAGTCCACGTCAGACCTTTGTCACGCAGCTCCACGATTTGATTGGTGGATGCGGATCTGCGGGCGGACCACCGCGACGCATGGTGACGCTGGCGCGGCGTAGCTGATCGCTGACCGGGGCTCCGTGACGCCCAACTCGGCAGCGACCTGGTCGAGGGTCTTGCCCTGGGCGTACAGGTCGGCTGCACGCTTAACGTCCACTGCGCCACCGTAATGGGCCTGGCTGCCGACCGGCTAGCACGCTCCGGCACCACCGCAGGTTCAGCAGGTCACGCTAACGGCCCATCGACTTTGAGGAGTGTCGGTGCTAAGCGCGGGCAGTGATTGTGCCGGTTGGATCGCCGGAGCGGGTAGGGTGTTGAACTCCACTCCCAATGCAGACAGCGACGCGTGCTGAACGACTCTGGGAGCTGCCGGTAGCCTCGCGACGGAAGTTCGCAGAACCCAATCGCGACGCGTACCCAGGTACTCGCCGACTCCTGGTCGGCGATCAATGGGACGGATGGTGCTAATGATGGACGAGACCTGTCCGCACCGGCGTAATCGCCGCGGCAAATTCGCGCCTCCTGGAGGCGCGACGTGACGTTGGCGTGCTGCCGGTGTCGGCCTGAAGGTGCCGATCGACTCACAGAGGAAGTTCACAGGCGATGGCTCACGGGCTCGACATTTTTCTCAGCTACAAGAATGAACAGCACAGCTGGGTGGCCCGACTCGGGGACGACCTGAAGCGATTCGGCTACGAGGTCTACATCGACCACGACACCGCTGCAGGTCTTCGCGCCGGGGCCGGGTGGGAGCTGCAGCTGGCGTCGAAGATCCGACTTGCCGATCACTTTCTCGTGCTCTGGTCGGAACTGATCGACAATCGCAGCTACGTCCTGAAGGAGATCGACATCCGCCGCCAGGCCGGTCGTGCTGTCACGGTGGTGCGCCTTGATGACAGCCCCATCCCTCCGTATCTGGACACTGCACAGCACCATTTCCGCGAGTTCGTCGACCTTTACACAGCGACGGCTAACGCCGCCGATAGCGAGTTCTTCAAGTGGAACGGCGCCGTGCGCCATCTCGTCGAGCAGGTACTCACGCCCGATGAGACGACTGAAATCGTGGAGATCCCAGTCGTCGTCGTGGCGATGACTCACGACCAGGCCAGGGACATCAAGTCCGGGAGACGGATCGTGGGGACGGTCAAGGACGACGCGTTCGCCCGATTGATGACGCTGTTAAAGGAGACGGCACCGTTCGATCCACAGCGGTACGGAGCGCGCCCTGAAGATTGGCGGCCGTTCGAGCCCCAGCTCGATCCGACCGACTCGACTGTCGAGCAGGTGATCTACGATTTCGACCGCGCCCAGCGGGGATGGCACCGCGAACATCATGACGATACTGCCGAGCCGTACGCCCCCCACGTCTTCGTGCCGTACAGCGAAGCTCTGCGATCCGCCTCGACGAGGCAGAAAGCACGTGAGCGCCTGCAGGCTAGTCCGGCACTCGTGGTTTTCGATCCAATCAGCCTTGTACATGAAGCGGTGCACGGCGAGGTGGTCAGTAACGGTCTGCACACGCTCAGCAAGGCGTTCGTGATTGGCGTCGGACCGCGCATCTCCTCGTCGTTACCTCCGGTGCGAACCTACTTTTCCGACGTCGAAGGGGCGCTGTTCAACGGCCTATACATGACCGATCCACTTGACCGGTCGCGGTCTCTCTTCCGCCCGACGTTGAGCACCTGTGTCCTCAACGTCGCCCACGGCTTCGAGCTGTCACGGTGGCTTCAGGTGGCTTCGGAGAGCATCTTGAGCTGGGTGGGTCGTTCGCGCAGCCGAATGCAGCCGGGGTACGCGGGACTTCTGCGACCTGGTCCGGCGACCCTTCCGCCGATGGTCGGCCCGCGATGACCGGCGTGAGCTATTGCTTCTACTCATACAAGGGTGGCGTGGGTCGCAGCATGGCGGTCGCAAACCTCGCCATCCTCTTCTTCCGACGGCCGCTTGACGTCATCGTCGTGGACTGGGACCTCGAGGCACCGGGCATCGAGCGCTACTTCAGCGACCGGTTCCAGACCGCGAGTCCGGCGGAAATCGAGCACCGCCGCGGCCTCTGTGATCTCATTCGCGCCTACCGCGCCCAGTTGGCCGAACCTCCCGAGCCCGGTACCCGGGTTGTCTCGCCATATCCCGAGCTCGACGATCACCTCGTTACTATCGACTCGCAACATGGATGCGCGCTACGCCTGCTGACGGCGGGTGATCGGTCTGACTGGGCGTCGTACGCCAACTTCGTCCAGTCATTCGACTGGGCCAATTTCTATGCCAACTGGGGTGGTGGAGGGTTTTTCGAGTGGCTACGCGATGAGCTCGTCACCCGGGCTGATCTCGTCCTCATCGATACCCGCACAGGCATTACGGAGATGGGAGGTGTCGCGACACGTCAGATGGCCGACGTCATCATCGTCCTGTTCGCCGGCAACGAAGAGAACATGGAGTCAAGCGCCCGCATGGCGGAAAGCTTCCTGGTCGTCGACGACGATGTTCGCAGGGGCCGGCCCCTCTTCGTAATGATGGTTCCGTCCCGGATCGACGACTCCGACAGCTCGGAATTTGCCAACTTCCACGCTCGACTGTCCTCACTTGAAGCGTCGCTCCCGACCCAGCTGCCCGACGGCTACCGGGTGCGGGACATGCTGCTGCCGTACCGTGCCAAGTTGGCGTTCCGGGAGCAATTGGTAATCGGCAATGACGAGCTGGAGACCGTGCTCGGGCCGCTAGTTGAGGGTTATAACCGGATCGCGGCCAATATGCAGCAGCTTGCCCCCGCGGCGAGCCGGTTGCGGCGCGGCGCCGGTGTAGCACACGGCCGCGTCTACTTACTGACCAGAGCGCACCAGATCGAGACCGAGCTAGAGATCCGACGGATGCTCGAAGACGGCGATTTCGAGGTGCTCCCGTCGACCGCCGGCGTCGCCGTCGACGCGGACGAGCGCGAGCTGGCCAGCTCGATGTGCGTGCTTGTCCTCCTCGACGAGCGGACGATCTCCTCACGCCAGATGAGTCAGGTGCTGCGTCACGCGGAGAAGTTAATCAAGCCAGTCATCCCTGTGTTGCTCGAACAACTCCCGCTGCCATTGGCGCTGGTCGACGTCGTGCCACTGGACTGGACTGACCCAACGCAGCGAACCGCCGAACCGTTGCTCCGCGCAGTTCGCAGCACCCTTCCCCGCAGCGCTAACGAGCGAGGCGAGCAAGCACCGTCGATGACATCGGCACCGCTGCTTTATCTCACCTACAGTCGCGAGGACGCCGCTGTTGCTCAGCGGGTCTCGGCCGACCTGAGCGGCCAAGGCATCACAACGTGGCTCGACGTCGACCGCCTCGCGGCGGGCCAGGACTGGCGGGCGCAAGCCCAGGAGGCGTTGGATCGCGCTGACGCCGTTGTTGTACTCATGTCACCTGCGCTACGCAGAAATAAGTACGCGGCGCAGGAGATCACCTACGCCTTGCGCCGGGACAAGCGGATCTTTCCATTGCAGATCGCGCCGATCGACCCCACTGACGTCCCGCTCGAGCTGGCCGACCTCCACCTCGTCGATGCCACCAAGCCGCGGTCGTACCAGAAGGCGATTCATGACGTGGGACGCGCCGCCTGGGCCAGCCGCTGACCGGCCACACCGGCAGGGTGAGCTCGGTGGCGTTCGCCCCGAACAGGCAGCGTGGTGTAGGCCACCTCGCGAATCAGCATGTGCTTGAAGGTGTATTCGCGGTCTCCCTGGATCTGGCTGGTGGGCTCCCGGCGGATGAAATCGCGGGACTCCAGCAGATCGAGGGCATCCTCCAGGTGGGTGCGATCCTGCCCGTCGGCCATCGCC